>CAYWMW010000334.1:1749-4832 GCA_964458975.1 uncultured Lewinella sp.
TTCTAGCTTCTAGCTTCTAAACAACGGGCAACGCGGTATACCCCCGGTAAAGCTTATCGTCAGCGAATTCAACATCTTTGAAGTCCTGGATTACCTCGTAGAGCGTACCACGCTCGATGGGATGGCGGCCTACGGAGCGTATCATCTTTACCAGACCTTCCGTGCTGAGGGCTGGGTTTTGCTCACCGCCCGCCATGGAGTAAATGCGCGTAGTGTCGTCAATAGTTCCGTCAATGTCGTCTACGCCGAAGGCGAGGGAGAGCTGGGCCGTCGTCCGGCCGATCATCGGCCAGTAGGCCTTGATGTGGTCGAAGTTATCGAGGTAGATGCGGCTGATGGCGTAGTTGCGCAGATCTTCGACTACGGTTGATTCATCGAGGTGGCTCAGTTCGTTGTTTTTGTTTCGGAACTTGAGAGGGATGAAGGTTTGGAAACCACCGGTCTTGTCCTGAAGGTCCCGCAGCTTTTCCAGGTGATCTACCCGGTGGTGAAATTCTTCGATGTGGCCGTAGAGCATGGTAGCGTTGGAGCGCATACCGAGCCCGTGCCAGATTTCGTGGATGCGCAGCCATTCCTCGCCGGAGCACTTGCCGCCGGCGATTTGATCGCGGATTTCGGGGTGGAAAATCTCCGCTCCGCCGCCGGGCATGGACTGTAAGCCCGCCTCCTTCATCTGCGCCATCCCTTCTTCGTAGCTGATCTTGGCTTTCTTGAAGATGTAGTGGTACTCTACCGGAGTAAGGGCCTTCACGTGGAGGTCCGGGCGGTGGGCACGGATGCGGCTAAAGAGCTCTTTATAGAACGGAACGTCGTACTGCGGCAATACCCCGCCGACGATGTGGACTTCGGTGACGGGCTTATCGTCGTAACCCTTCACGATGTCCATAATGTCGTCCAGGCTGTATTCCCAGCCGTCTTCCCGTTTTTTGATGCGGCGGCTGTAGCTGCAAAACGTACAGGTGTAGAGGCAGACGTTGGTCGGTTCTACGTGGAAGTTGCGGTTGAAGTAGGTCTTGTCTCCGTGCTTACGCTCCCGGATGTGGTTGGCCAACGAGCCGAGGTAACCGAGCGGCGCTTCGTCGTAGAGCAACTGCCCTTCTTCCGACGTGATCCGGTCTCCGGCGTATACTTTTTCAGCGATTACCCGTAGGCCGGACGGTAGACTGCTGTCACGCAAAACGGTAGAAATAGAAGGGCTGCTCATAAATACTTGGCTATGTTATGAGGGTACAACGTCTGGGAGAACTTTCAGTTTTTACTGAAAGTAGGTTTTTTTGAGAAATAATCAGGTTGTAGGTTGCAAGTCTTGTGCAACCTGCAACCTGTTTAATCTATCCCCATCACCACCAGCACCACCCTCCCCTCCTTCGGTCGCCATTCCCGGCGGTAAGACAGGCTTACTGTATCGCCGGGGTCAAAGTCTCTGCCGCGAGCAACGGCGGTGGGCAGCTCGAAGCTTAATTCCTGTTCTTCGGCGGTGAGCAAGCGCAGACCTTTGCTACCGGGTTGCGCGAGCAAGGTTCCCGTAGCCCGCCAGACCAGCGGCGGTTCGGAGGTAACGATGCTTGCCGTATCCGGCGGAGGGCGCTTGCGTGCTTTGAATTGCCGGGCAGAGTCTTCGCTGCCCCGCTGTTGATCCGCCCAGCGGAACTCGTTTTCTTCCAGATCGGGGCGGACGGTTTGCAGTAAGGGGCACTCACTTATGAGGTAATCCAGCATCAGTTCTGTGAGGAGGTCGCGCTCGGCGGAGACGGAAACATCTAGTTTATAGCGTTGCCGGATGGATCTACCCTTTCGGAGCGCTACGGCTTTCAGGCAATCTGAGGCGACGGTATCGGAGGTATCTCCGTCCAGGCAGTTACATACTTGTTGTGCCAGACCGCGCAGGAAGTTGTCTTGCGCCGAGAGCGTTAGCGAAGAAAACAGTAACAATATTAGGCTTAGCCGGACCATGGGGTGAAGGTACTGGTTTTCAGTCGTCGTTGGTGGCTTTGTGTAAGCTCCATTTCAGGCGCACGTTATTGCTTTCGCCGGGGCTGATGTTGCGGTAATCGCCGACCAGTTCAAACTCGAAGAAGCCTGCTTTGGGGTCTGCGTAAATTTCCAGCGGTGCTTCTTTGGGCGGCGTTCGGTAGAGGTCTTTGACGACCGTGTGCTTGGTCAGTTCTAATCCGTTGTGTCGGTAAGTAGCCGTACCGGTGGGCAGGTTGGCGAAAAGTTTTCCGGCTTCGGTGTGGCGATCATCCAGGGTAACGATGCGGAGGGAATCCTGAAAGTCGAACTCAATGCTGTCCCGCTCGGTCCAAACGGTATCGGCTACGAATTCGAAGGTTCCGGCGTAGGGAAGCCGGGTGTTTTCCCAGAGGGCTGCGCTGACGCTGGAAACACCTTCGTTGGTGACCCAGTAAGTCAGGCCGATGTCCGAATCGGGGCCGAGAACGATCCGTTTGCGCATCCGCAGGAAGGTGGCGGAATCCCGTGGGCCTTCGAGTAGAATGCGGTGCTCGCTGAGTTCGGTAAGGACGTAAGGTTCCGAATCGAATGCGGGAGGCGGTGGCCAGTTCCAGTCGGATTGCGGGCTCGTCCAGACGGTACTTCCCCACTGCAAATTAGCGTCGTCGCGGGTAGTTTTCAGCACCTCAACGCCGTCGTAGGTGAGGCTGGAAATTCGGCCGCCCAGGGCGGGCTCTACGGTGATGCTGATGGGCCCACGGGTCATCGTAACTGGGGCGGCGGGGTCGGCAGCAGGCTCGGATTCCGAAGAGCAGGCAACGAGCAAAAGGGCAGGTAGTAGCCAGAAAAGGTATTTGAACATGGGGTAAAAATAAGTCTATCTCTGGTTTTTATCCAGCCTGATCACGCAGCGCGGAGAAGAATAACTCAACTAGAAGCATTGTACTTTGGGTATCAATCTATCACACTATTCTATCAATCTGTAATAAGGGCGCGGCCGCAGGTGCAAAGAAAGTTAAGGGCTTGGCCCTACCCAAACAGATTTGTAGCGAAGCAGCCTTAAGCTCTGGTGGTAGGCTGTCTAATCTGTCGCGTTCAGCCCGTGGCAACCTCACCCCATCCCCTCTCCA
>CAYWMW010000335.1:0-4814 GCA_964458975.1 uncultured Lewinella sp.
AGAAGGTGCATTTGTAGTCGCAGCCATCCTGGACCTTGAGGAAGGAGCGCGTCCGGTCTCCGAAGCTGAAGCTTGAGATGAAGGAGTCGGCCTCCTTCACTTCGCCGGCGCGGACCATGCCTTTACCGGAGCCGGAGGAAATCCCCTCGATGTAGTCGAGGATGCGAAATTTTTCGGCGGCGCCGAGAACGAGGTCAACGCCTTCGATGCTGGCGATTTCGTCGGGTTTCAGCTGGGCGTAGCAGCCTACTACAACAATCTTTGCACCCGCGTTCGCGCCTAATGCACGCCGTACGATGTTACGACATTTCTTGTCCGCAAAATCCGTAACCGAACAGGTATTGATCACTACCACGTCCGCCCCGTCCTTAAAGCCTATCTCCTGGTAGCCCGCCTCCGTGAACTGGCGGCCAATGGCGGAAGTTTCGGAGTAGTTCAGCTTGCAGCCGAGGGTGTAGAAGGAAACGGTTCCGAAGGTCATGGTTTGGTGGTCTTGTGGTAATGTAGTTTTGTGGTACGGGCGTTGGAGGCGGGGGATGCGCTACAAAACTACCGAACTACATTATTATTTCGGGCGGCGGAGCGCAGGTGCAAAGATACGGTGGAGGCGCAAAGTTGCCGAGATCGTTTTTTTTAAAAAAAACGGCTTATTTTCGTCGCCTCAAAACCAATCAGCACTTGAAAACCACTAACGATTTCTACGTTCAGATCACCGACTTAGACACCGATACCTTTTGGGTGCTGGCGACGGCTTCGCTGCGGGATTCTTTTTTTGAATGGCAGCCACAAAAAATCACCAGCGTTCTGGCGGCCGCAAATTATTACCGGGAGAACAACAAGCCATTTGGGCTCGATTTTGTCAGGATGACCCTAAAAGCCCTGGCGAAAAAAGGCTGGATGCAGGACCTGGGATACGCAGCGAGCTATAGCGTTCCGTCGCTGGCAGCCCGCGCAATCCGCCAGCGCCTACTGGTGGAATTCAGAATAGAGGCCGCACAGCTTGCTGCCAGCTTGCTAAAACAGTACGCCCGCGGAGGAGACTGGTATTACACGTACGACAAACCGACCCAAACGGACAAACAGCTGCTGAAGGCTTTCTCCGGCAAGGCCAAGGTGGTAGAAAACCTGCTAAAAGATGTTTATCCGGGGGAAGTTGATGAGAACACCATCGATGAAGATATATTAAAAGAATGCGGTATTTGGGGAGAAGCTGAGGATGACGGCGAAGCGGCCTCCCTTTTCTTGCCTCCCTACCCCGCAGGCTTTCTGGAGGCCCTCCCTACCTTTCATCAGGCAGAAATTGCCGAAGTATTTGCGCTGCGGCCAACAATTTTCTTAGCCTCTGCCCACGCAGACCTCTGGGCGTTGGTAAACCAGCAGTACGACAAACACCCCCAGTTGGTTGTCCGGGCAGCGATCAACTTCCTGCCCAACCTCCCACCGGGGGCGAAACCTGAACTTTGGGAGCGGTTTCCCGACCTGGCCATCGTGGCTGATTGGGTCGCCGGGCGGGCAAAGCCCGCCGATGAGGAGGCTTTTTTTGACCCCACCCCTGTTGTTCCGAACCTCGCCTGGCACCTGCGCGCCGTCGCCCAAATGAACGCCGGAAAAATTACCGCCAAGGTCCTACGCCCCGCTTTCTCCCGCCTGAAGTACGTGCCCCCCGAGCTGCTCGACGTCCACTTCAACCTTGGGCAAAAAAACGTTGAAAAAGCACTCCGCTCTGACATTTCTGATGCTTATGAGCTTGTCTTACGACTGCTCACCCTCAGTTGGATGGGAGAAAAGAATAGTTTCCTGATCGATGAAGACCTACTGGAGTATGCTGATGCCCTAAATGCAGAACGGATGCTCTGGCTCCGGGGGCAACTGGCCAGTTTGTTCGGAAAGCTGATCGGTGAGCCTGCGGCAGCGGATCACTGGCGCAGCCTCGCTTTAGAAATCAAAACCGCCAATGGCTTCAGCTATTTCGAGACCCTTGCGGAGCCACCTTCCCAATGGGAAACCTTTCTAAGTTCACTGGAAGGGGGCGCGGCCGCAGGTGCAGCGAACGTTAAACAAACAGTGGAAGGAGACAAACGGATCATCTACATCTACGACGCCGGGCGGGAGACGTTGATCGTCCGCGAGCAAAAGATGGGCAAGAAAGGCTGGTCTGCAGGCCGAAAGATCGAGTGGTCGAAGTTTGCGGACGCCGCAAAAAAACCACAAGACGAAACGGTTCTGCCAGCCCTGCGCACGTACCGGAATACCCCCGTGGTCGATAGCCCCTACATGTACTGGGACAACCAGGCCTATAAAGCAGACGTACCGCAGGCCCTCTTCCTGCTGGCGGGCCACCCCCATGTATTTGAAGACGACCGCAAGCGGCTGCCGCTCACCATCGAAACCGCCGAGCCGCAACTGCTGGTGGACCACGACGAGGAGGGCAACCTCACCGTCCGGATGGAGCCGCCCGCCCTGAAGGAAGGCTACACCGTCCGCCGGGCCGGGCCGGGTAAGCTTACGGTTTATGAAGTCACCGGAAAGCTGATGGAAATCGCGCAGCACATCCCCGAAACCGGTATGAAGCTGCCCGCCGCAGCCAGCGAACGCTTCGAGAAAGTACTCCCCCGACTGCGCAAAACCCTCGACGTACAGAGCAGTACGGACTGGATGAACCAGGACCTGCCCGAAGTGACGGGCCTGCCACTGCCCTGCTTCCACCTCGTCCCGCTGGGCGACAGCGAGCACCGGCTGGAAATTTTCATCAAACCGATCCCCGAAGGCAGCTTCTACTTCCGCCCCGACGAAGGCCTTTCCCGTAGCCTCATCGCTACCGAAGCCGAAGGGCGCGCCGTCCTCGTGCGCAACCTCGAAGCAGAAAGCAAAGCCGTAGAAGCCTGCCTTAAAGACTGCCCCACCCTCAGTACTTTTGAATTTGAAGGCAACGACACCCTGCTGGGTACCGACCGCCAAACACTGGAAGTTCTACACGAACTACAGGCCCTGACCCAAACGGACCGCGCCTTGCTGGAGTACCCCAAAGGGCAGCGCATCCGCCTGGGGCAAACCGTTGATGACGACCAACTTCAGGTACAGGTAGCCAGCGGCCGAGACTGGTTCCGCGTGGAAGCGGGCCTCCAGCTCGACGAAGAGCGGGTGATCGACTTCGAGCTCATCCTCGAAAGCCTGCGCAATAAGGATAAATACGTCAAAATCGGGGAAGACGAATACCTCACCCTCACCGAAAGCCTGCAGGATCGCCTCCGGAAAATGGACGGCCTGCTGCACCAAAGCCGGGGCAGTATGGAGCTGGCACCACTGGCCGGAGCCGCCTTCGCCGAAGCCCTCGAAGGCCTCGAACAGGTACAGACCGATGCCGACTGGCAGGACAACCTGGAGCGGATGGCACGGGCGGATAAATTTGTACCTCCGCCACCGCCCGCTGCGTTCAAAGCCGAACTGCGCGACTACCAGGTAACCGGCTACGAGTGGCTCCTCCGCCTGGCGGAATGGGGCGTCGGTGCCTGCCTGGCCGACGATATGGGCCTGGGTAAAACCATTCAGGCGCTGGCTGTACTCACCGAGCGGGCCGCAGGCGGGCCAGCCCTGGTGATCGCCCCCGCCTCCGTGATCCGGAACTGGCAGACGGAGACCGAGCGCTTCGCCCCCACCCTGAAGCCAAAACTGATTGCCTCCGCTGCGGAAGCAGAAAGTGTGATCTCCGGGTTGGAACCGGGAGACCTGGCGCTGCTCAGCTTCGGGCTCATCACCTACATCAGCGAGCAACTGCTGGAGGTTAATTTCCACACCCTCATTGTTGACGAAGCCCAGGCGATCAAGAACCCGACTACGCAGCGCGCGCGGGTGGTCCGGGACCTGCCCGCCGACTGGAAGGTAGCCACCACCGGCACCCCGATTGAGAACAACCTGGCCGAACTCTGGAGCCTCTTCCGCTTCCTCAACCCCGGCCTCTTCGGCAGCTACGCCCGCTTCCGCCAGCAGTACGAAACGCCCATCGTGAAGCACCAGGACGAGGCGCGGGCGGAGCAGCTGCGCCGGATCGTCCGCCCGTTCATCCTCCGCCGCCGCAAAGACGACGTACTGAAGGAATTGCCGCCGAAGACGGAGATCGTCCGCACCGTCGAGCCCGGCCCGGAAGAAAAGAGCCTCTACGAAGCCCTGCGCCGCAAAGCCCTGCGCGACATCGACAACGCGGACCAGATGAAGCGGCGCTTCATCGTTTTACAACAGCTCACCCAGCTTCGGCAGGCGGCCTGCCACCCGAAGTTGCTCAATAACCGGAGTAAAGTGCCTTCCGCTAAACTAGCGGCCGTAGGGGAAACCATTCACGAGATCCTCGGCGGCGGCCACAAGGCCCTGATCTTTAGCCAGTTCGTCGGCCACCTGAAACTGGTGGAGAAATGGGTGAAGAGCGAGAAGATCCCCTACCAGTACCTCGACGGCTCGACCCCCGGTAAAACCCGCCAAAAACGGGTGGAGGCCTTCCAGGGCGGCGAGGGCCAGCTCTTCCTCATCAGCCTCAAGGCGGGCGGTACGGGCCTGAACCTGACGGCGGCCGACTACGTGCTCCACCTAGACCCCTGGTGGAACCCCGCCGTAGAAGACCAGGCCAGCGACCGCGCCCACCGGATGGGGCAGCAGAAACCCGTCACGGTCTACCGCTTCGTCTCCGAAGGCACCATCGAGGAACAGATCCTGGAGCTGCACGCCGCCAAGCGCGACCTGGCGGATCGGCTGCTGGCGGGTACGGATGGGGCCGGGAAGCTTAGTGTGGATGATGTGGTGGAGATGTTGCGGGAGGGGTGATG
>CAYWMW010000336.1:0-4775 GCA_964458975.1 uncultured Lewinella sp.
AGAAAGTAGAAACTAGGGAACTAGAAACTAGCGCTCTAGTTTCTAGTTCCTAGTTCACTAGTTCCTAGCTTCTAGTTCCTACCTTTGTTCGCAATGACCGACCCCCAACGCCAGGACGCCTACCGCAAGTACTTCTACCGCCAACTAGACAAGGTAGTGGCCAACGCCAAGTACTCAGAAACCGAGCGGGCGCTGGCGCTGCGGCGGTTGATCCTGGAGCTGTTCGAACGGGCGACGGAGAAAGACAAATTGCACTTCAGTACCAACTTTGCCCGCATCAGCTACGCGGCGCATAAATATGGGGTGCCGAACGTCCACATTTACCAAGAGCGGCGGTTTCGGCAGCGGAGGCCGGCCAAGCTTTCGGCGGAGGAACTGGCCGATCACCTTACCACTGGCTACCGGGTGGCGACCGAGCTTACCCGTGCCCTCTTCGGCGGGGCGGTGCCCCAGCCGTGGGTAGAATACCTGACCCTGCCCTACCCCATTCCCTACGTTAAGCCGGAGGTAAAGCAGCGCTTCAAGACGCTGCGCGTCGTTGCCGTAGAATTTGCGGAGGAGGAAGAGTTGCTCTACGTCCGTGAAGAAGCCCGGCCGGAGCAGGTATACAGTATTCCGTACGGCACCGATGAAGTGCCCAACCCCTTCATCGCCCAGGCCATCGCCATCGTGAAGCAGATCAGCGGTCTGCCGCGCGCGCTCAACCTCATCAACGCCGAGCTGCGCGACGACGGCCACCTCTACCCCGCCCAGATGGTGGTGGAGCCCGATTACCTGATCGACGTGACCGCCGTGGCCGATAGCTTCAGCGGCACCCACCATTACCAACCCTGGACGAGCATCGCTAAGAAACTCGTGACGATGAAGCAGGCGCTGCCGCTGGTGCGGGGGAACCTTGTGAACTATTTCCTCGACCGCTTGGTGGAGGACCCAGACGTGAGCTTTCGGGACCTCATCGGGAGCATCTTCCAGACCGCTCCCCTGGCCCTCTGCCTGTTCGACGACCGGGAGATAAAAGACCTCATCGGCCAGCTCAACACCCACTTCGTCACGCTGCAAAAATTCGTCCGCCAAGACCTGGCGGGCATCGATATTGAGCGGGAGCAGATTCTGCTGGAGCCCACTTTCCTAAGCCCAACCTACGGCGTGCAGGGCCGGCTCGATCTCCTCCAGGCAGGCAAAGACCGGACGGCCCCGACCACCATCGTCGAGCTAAAAACCAGCAAGTACTGGAACACGAACCGCCACGGCATCAACCAGACCAACTACATCCAGACCCTGCTCTATGACCTGATGATCAACCGGGCACTGGGCGAAGGGGCGAACGTACGCAGTTACATCCTGTACAGCGCCGACTTTGAGAGCGGCCTTAAATACGCTCCGCCGGAAAACCTGCAAAAGCTGGAAGCCATCGCGGCCCGCAACCAACTCCTCGGCGTAGAGCTCCTCCTCGGCCAGCTCGGTGCCAACCCGGATGTAGACCTGATGGAGCAAACCACCCGCCTCATCAACCGCCTCCAACCCGCCCGCCTGAAAGACCTGAGCAGCTTCTCTAAGCGCGACCACGACGCCGTCATCAGTAAGTACAACCAGCTCACCGGCCTCGAAAAACGCTACTTCGGCGCCTACCTCGGCTTCACCGCCCGCGAGCAAAAACTGGCCAAAACCGGCGAGCAACGCCTCGAAGGCATCAACGGACTGGCCAGCCTCTGGCTCGACGAGCGCCTGGAGAAAATCGAACGCTTCGAGCTCCTCGACGGGCTCGCCTACGAGCACTACGACGAAAAAACCGCCGTGCTCACCCTCACCCGCCCGGAGGGTGATGACCGCCTCGTGAAGTTCCGGCAGGGAGACATCATCGCGCTCTACGCTACCCCGGAAGCTACCGCTGCTCCGCGCGACGTGCTCGCCTCGCAGATCCTCAAGTCTACCATCGTCAGCATTGCGCCGAAAACCGTGAGTGTACGCCTGCGGAGCCAGCAGCTGAACGACACGGCTTTCCGAAGGGGCAAGTTCTGGAGTATCGAAAAAGATGTGCTGGACAGTAGCTTCCGCAACCACTACCGGGGGATGCTGATCTGGGCTTCCGCCGAACCCGAGCTGCGCCGTAAATGGCTCGGGCAGGCAGCCCCCGGCCAGGCCGAGCCCCACAAAGAAGACATCGCCAAGACGCTTACCGACGAGCAAAACACCATCCTGCGCAGCATCATCACCGCGCCGGATTACTTCCTCCTCTGGGGGCCTCCGGGAACGGGTAAGACGAGCCAGATGTTGCACCACCTCGTGCGCCATCTGCTAAACAACAGTGGCGAGAGCCTGCTGCTGGTGGCCTACACCAACCGGGCCGTCGACGAAATCTGTGAGAGCATCGAGCGGATCACCAACGCCGACGGGTCGGTCTTCAAAGACTACCTCCGCATCGGTAGCCGCTACGGCGTGGCCCCTGCTTTCGAGGACCAGCTTTTGCAGCTCAAGAGCCAGAAAGTAAACAAACGGGCGGAGCTGAAGGCTTTGATTCAGAACACCCGGATTTTTGTCGGTACGGTGGCGAGTGTCGGCGGTAAAAACGAACTGTTTGAGCTCAAGCAGTTCGACCGGATCATTGTGGACGAGGCGAGCCAGATTTTGGAACCGCTGCTGGCGGGTTTACTGCCCCGTGCGCCCCGGTCTTTGCTCATCGGAGACCACCGGCAATTGCCCGCCGTGGTGCAGCAAAAAACAACCGACACGAGGGTTCACGACGAGCAATTGCGCGGAATCGGGCTAAAGAACCTTGCCACCAGCCTCTTCGAGCGGCTCTACCTCACGGCGCAGCGGGAGGGTTGGACCTGGGCCTACGACCAGCTCAGCCACCAGGGGCGGATGCACCAGGACATTATGGCCTTCCCCGCCCATGCTTTTTACGACAAACAACTTCGGATTTTGCCGGAGGGCATCCCGCACCGGCTTACCCAGCTCCTTCAACTTTCCCTTGCACCTGCGGCCGCGCCCCTTGAAGAAACACTGAGTAATAATCGCCTGATTTTCCTCCCTACCCAGCCCGATCACACCCTGGCCGACCCCAAAGTAAACGGCCTCGAAGCGGACCTGATGGTGGAACTTATCCAGGCTTACACACGGCTTTACGCCGCCACGGAGCGCCCCGTTCAGGCCGGAGATATTGGCATCATCACGCCCTACCGCGCCCAAATTGCGCACATCAAACGGCGTCTCCAGGCCGCCAATCTTTCACCGGACAACTACCAGGTAGACACCGTGGAACGCTACCAGGGCGGCGCCAAACGCATCGTGCTCATCTCGCTGTGCACCAACGAATACAGCCAGATTCAGATGCTCTCCCAGATCAGCGATGAGGGCGTAGACCGCAAACTGAACGTTGCCATGACCCGTGCGCGCGAGCACCTCGTGATCGTCGGCTGCCCGGATATTCTGCGGCAGAGTATGGTGTACTCGGATTTATTGGATTTTGTGGGCGAGGGCTAAAGCATCCCCCCTAACTTCTCCACCACCGCATCCACCTCCTCCCGCGTATTATGGTGGCTGAAGCTAAACCGCACCGTATGCCGCTTAGAGTCCGGGTGCAGGTGACTGATTACGTGGCTACCGACGTCAATACCGCTGGAGCAGGCCGAACCTCCGGAGGCGGAGATGCCGTGCAGGTCCAGGTTCATCAGCAGCAGATCGCCCTTGTCGCTCTCGGGGAAACTGACGCTCAGTACCTTACAGTGGCTCTGCGCGGGGTCGCCGTTGATCGTCACGTCGGGGTAAGTAGCGGAAAGCCGCTCAATGAAGTAGGTCTTCACGTCTTTAATCTTTGCCATCCGCTCTTCCCGGTCAGCGATGGCCTTTTCCAGTGCTTTGGCCAGCCCGACGATACCGTAGATGTTCTCCGTACCACCGCGCATATTCCGCTCCTGCGCGCCGCCGTCGAGGTAGGGCTTGATGATGTTATCGTTGTTTACGTAGACAAAACCAATGCCCTTAGGTCCGTAAAATTTATGCGCGGAGCCAGAGAGAAAACTCACCTTGGTCGCGTCCAGATCAATCGGGAAGTAGCCCATCGTCTGTACCGTGTCGCAGTGGAAGTAGGCTCCGGCTGCTGCGCAGATTGCAGATACTTCCTCCATTGGCAAGAGGTTTCCGATTTCGTTGTTGGAGTGCATCAGGCTCACGAGGGTTTTCTCGTCGGAGGCGGCCAACTTTGCTTTCAGGTCTTCCAGGTCGACGCTCCCTTTTTTGTCGATACGGACCATTTCGACCGAAGCCTTACCGGTTTCCTGGATCGAGTCCAACGAGTGCAGCACGCAGTGATGCTCCAGCGGAGAGGAGATGATGCGCGTTACGCCCAGGTCCCGCACGCTGTTCTTCAGGGCCATATTATTGGCTTCCGTCCCGCCGGAAGTAAAAAAGATTTCACCGATGCTGCAGTTCAGGGCATTCGCAACGGTTTTACGCGCCTGCTCGATCAAAGCGCGCGCCGTCCGCCCTTCGGAGTGAATGCTGGAAGGGTTACCGTAATTCTTAGCCATCACCTCCGTCATCGAAGCAAGTACTTCGGGATCAAGCGGTGTGGTGGCGGCGTTGTCAAAAAATATGCGGGACATCGTGGTGGACTTAAAGCTGGTTAGAAACTGGTCGCAAAAGTAACAGGATTGGACTACCCGCACAAACCCGCAACTACTCCTTTGGTAGTCCACCGTTTTCAAACAGGTAGGCCACCGGTTGCCCGGCTTTCAAGCCGTGCTGGTTTCTCGACCTTAAGGTCGAGGCACCTC
>CAYWMW010000337.1:0-4774 GCA_964458975.1 uncultured Lewinella sp.
CGCCACCAAGGTCGAGGAATGCACCGAAGTCGGTGATGTTCTTCACGATACCTTCGAGTACCTGACCACGTTCGAGGGAAGCGATGATCGCTTCGCGCTGCTCGGCCAGATCGCTCTCGATGAGGGCTTTGTGGGATACAACTGCGTTTTTGATGGTTTCGTTGATCTTAACGACCTTGAATTCCATCGTCTTACCAACGTACGCATCGTAGTCAACAATCGGCTTGATGTCGATCTGCGAACCAGGAAGGAAAGTCTCCAGGCCACCACAGTCGGCGATGAGGCCACCTTTGGTTTTGCTGATTACCTTACCGTTAATGACGGTACCGTTGGCGTAAGAATCGCGGATGCGATCCCAGGCGCGGAGGAGCTTGGCCTTGCGGCGGCTCAGTACGAGTTGTCCTTTTTCGTCTTCCTGCTGTTCAACGTACACCTCTACTGTGTCGCCTACGGCCAGTTCTGCCTGGTCGCGGAATTCAGAGAGGGGGAGAAGACCGTCGGACTTGTAGTTGAGGTCCAGGATCACATCACCATCGATGATGCTGGATACCTTGGCGCTCATGATCTCCGCTTCGGAGATGTTGGTCATGGAGTCTTCGTACTGCTTTTCCATCGTTGCACGCTCCTCGGAGGTATAACGGCTGGCGGCAGAACGGGTAGTCATGTTCCAGTTAAAGTCTGCGTGACCTTCACCGGTCGCACCACTCTGGTCAGCTTCGTCGATTTCAACACCTTCTTCCTTCACCTCTTCGGTGAGGACCACGGCTACTTTGGTGGATTCCTTGCGGATAACCTTAGCGGTGGAAGTAGTGTCTTCGTCAGTGCCGATTACAATGTCAGCGGTTACGTCGGTAATCGGTGCTTCTTCAGCAGCGGCCTCGGCGGTTTCCTTTACTTCCTCGACGGCCTTGGCCTCGAGTTCAGTAGCGGGTGCTTCTTGTGTTGGGGGTACCTCCAGCGTCGCGTCGGCCGCGGGGGTGTTGTCGGTTCCGGCGTCTACCGCAGGGTCCTTATCATCATCCATCATCATAGGGATGTGAAATTTTAAATAGTTATAAACCAGAATGCTTCGGGGGCATCCATTCCCCACTTTTACCAAATAGCTTGGTTAAAGCCGCGCAAAGGTACGACCTTTTTTAATAACACAAGACTTTTTTTGCGCGGCCGCGGGGTGCAAAGAAAGTTATCCTGACCGGTCTCTTCGCAGCAGTCAACCGAACCCCTGAACGAAGAGGTACCAATCTCCCTGAAAGCTCACCCTGCACCTGCGGCCGCGCCCTCAACCAAACCAGCGGGCCGAACGTTCTGATGTGCGTACATTAAATAAGCCCTGATGAAGTTTCGCTCCGTCGCCAACATCCTTCCCGCGCAGGCTATGCAGATGGGACCGATCACCATTCACCAGCCATTGCCTACGCAGAAGGTGGAGCAAATCGATCCTTTTCTATTGTTGCACCACTTCGGCCCGTGGACGGTGGAGCCCGGCCACGATCCGCTCGATTTGGGCCCACACCCCCACCGGGGTTTCGAGCCCGTAACCTTCTTATACAACGGTGGCCTCCGCCATCGGGACAGCCGCAACAACACCGGCATCCTGGAAGGTGGGGATGTGCAGTGGATGACCGCCGGGATGGGGATCATCCACAGCGAGCGCAGCAATAAAACCTTCCTGGAAAACGGAGGAACCCTTGAGGGCATCCAGCTTTGGGTCAATCTCGGGCCGGAGCATAAATTCGTCCAGCCCCGCTACCAGGACATGAAGGAAGAAAGCTTTCCGCGTCATGATTTTGGGAATGGCGCTGTACTAAAGGTAGTCGCGGGCGAATTTCAGGGCCAGAAAGGACCAACCAAAACCTACAGCCCCATCATCGCCTGGCAGCTGGAGCTCCCCGCCGGAGCGACGGTAGAACTCCCCGTTCCCGAAGACCATAATTTCGCCGCTTATTTGCTCGACGGGGAAGTAAGCACCAGCAACGGCTTTAAATACGAAGGTCGTGCACTGCTTAACTATAAAGCCGACGGGGAAGGGGTTTCCTTAACCGGAGTTGCGGAAAAGACCCGCGTCCTTTTACTCGGAGGTGTGCCTTTAGAGGCTCCGGTAGTTCAGCACGGCCCCTTCGTAATGAACAACCAAACCGAAATTATGGAGGCGATGCGAGACTACCAGATGGGGAAAATGGGGGTGTACATAGAGGAGTAGATTGATCGGTTGATGAGCGGTTGTACGGTCAATTCATCGCATTATCAATCTATCAATCTATCTTTGCGGCGAATATGGACATACTCTTACTCCAGGCTGGTATTTTTATCGTCAGCATTGCAGCCTTGCTCTGGGCCAGCGATAAATTTGTTGAAGCGGCCGAGAACATCGGACTTTCATTGGGGATTTCTCCCTTCATCATCGGGGTTACGATTGTAGCTTTCGGTACTTCCCTGCCGGAACTTGCAACGAGCATCGTTGCCGTACTGGACGGTACGCCGGAAATTGTGATAGGCAACGTAGTGGGGTCCAATATCACCAATATTGCCTTAGTGCTCGGGCTTACGGCGGTGGTCGTTAAGAACATCGACCTGGAGTACAACCTTTGGCACATCGATATTCCCTTCCTTTGGGGAAGCGCATTTCTGCTCTACTTCGCAGTCATGGACGGCAACCTGTCATTGTACGAAGCCTTCCTTTTTCTTGGTGGCATCGCCATCTTCTTGTCTTACAGCCTGAAGGGACAAGACCGACCAGACAAAGAAGACCGCCCTTCCGCAAGCTGGAAGGATTACCTCTACCTCATCGTCGGTGGCGCACTGGTCAGTGTTTCCGCCAGCTACGTGATCTCTGCCATTACGGAGATCAGCAAAATTCTCGACATCGCGCCTACGGTGATCGCACTCTCGGCCGTTGCCATCGGGACGAGCCTTCCGGAGGTAGCCGTTAGCCTCGCTGCTGCCCGGAAGGGGAAAGCTTCGATTGCCGTTGGTAACGCACTGGGGTCCAATATTTTCAATACTTTTATTGTGATGTCCATTCCCCGGTTCTTTGGCAAACTTTCTATCCCTGAAAACATTATTAGTATCTATTTGCCACTAATGATTGTTATGACGATTCTGCTCGGTGTAATGAGCAACAACCGCAAAATTACCCGTTGGGAAGGCTTGGTACTCCTGCTTTTCTACCTGTGGTACTTTGGCGTGATCGTTGAAACGAGCGGGTCTTAGGCTTTCTTATTTAGAGAAATTCTAATAGTCTTTATACGCCCCCATGACAGAAAGAGGGCTGAGGTCATTTTACCTTTGCACCAGGCCCGATAGCCCAATCTATGCTTCAGCACATTCACATTCTTACCCTTACGCACCGTCATGCCAAACTAAAGGCAATCGGAACGATCGTTGCCGCATTCGAGGCTGATGGTAAACTGCAAGAGCGGCTTACCGCGCTCAAAGAAACCGGTAAGGTAGACGAGATATTCTACTTGTCTACCTGTAACCGAATCAGCCTGCTCTTCACCACCAGGGAGGAAGTGAACCAAACATTCCGGGAGCAACTATTGCCGGAAGCAGAGATGCCCGCAGCCGTCGCAGAAATGGAGCACCTTCGTGGGATGAAGGCGATATACCACCTTTTTGAAGTCTCCGCCTCCATCGATTCACTCGTTGTTGGCGAACGGCAGATTCTTGGCCAGCTGCGTGAAGCCTACGAGCGTTGCCGGGAGTGGGGCCTCATCGGGGATGACCTGCGCATTGTCTGTGATCGGATCGTCCTGGCCGCAAAAGATGTCTACAGCAATACCCGAATCGGAGAGAAGTCAGTATCCGTGGTTTCCCTCTCGATGCAACAGCTGCAAAAGTTCCAGCCCAGTCCGGAAGCCCGCATCCTGATGATCGGAGCCGGGCAGACGAACCTGCTCGTAACGAAGTTTCTCAAAAAGGCAGGCCACCAGCACTTAACGGTTTTTAACCGTACGGCGGAGCGGGCCCGGGGCCTATCCAGTGCTTTTCCGCAGGGAGAAGGCTATGCCCTCACGGAGCTTAGTAACTACGAGCAGGGCTTCGATGTACTGATCGTTTGTACGGGGTCAGCGGAAGCAACCGTTACCCCAGAGCTTTTTCACTGGCTATTGGCGGGTGAAGACCCACGGGACAAGGTAGTCGTTGATTTGGGCGTGCCGGCGGATGTAGCAGAAACGACCGTTGCCGGTTATGATTTTGAGTACGTAGGCATTGAGCAACTACGCGCACTCGCCGAAGAGAATATGGGCTTCCGCCGCACAGAGATTAAGCGCGCCCACGGGGTGCTGCACAAACACCTCGGTGAACTAGAGTCCGCCTACCGCCAGCGCCTGCTGGAGCGCGCGATGAGCCACCTCCCGCAGGAGATTAAGGCCATAAAGCATACGGCGGTAAACCAAATCTTCGCCAAAGAAATCAAAGACCTGGACCCTGACACCCGCGACCTGATGCTGCGGATGATGAGCTACATGGAAAAGCGCTGTATCGGTATTCCGATGAAGGCGGCCCGGGAGGCTATTTTGGGGTAGTAGGGTAGTACGGTAGTTCGGTAGTAACGTAGAGACTACGCATAGGTCGCCCTGGATATGACCCGGATCATACCGAATGGTTGATTTACAGGCCATCAAAAAAAGACATTACCCTGTGGTCAAGCCTTTCTGTGTTTTTTGTTTTTACGTGCTTTGTGTGGTGAAAATGGTGTAGCTTTTATCATGCCGAGCACAAGCAAAGCGAGCATCCGTACTACAACATGCGGCAGCGACTACACTACTAC
>CAYWMW010000338.1:0-1800 GCA_964458975.1 uncultured Lewinella sp.
TAAAAAATGGCGCTCGCGGCCCTGATGAAGTTCGAGCCGTCACAACCGTAGCTATGGCTATGCTTGCGCCGTTTCGAACTCCATCAGGACCACGATCACTCATTTCCATCAGAATAACTTATTATTCCGCAACCCCTAAGGGATAGTTGAAATACAACCAGCCCTTTTCCCAAACCGTAGCGGGCTATTGCTGTACACACGTTCTAACCTTGCTGGCTGGTAGGACTTTAGCCTTTAACTTACCTTTGCACCCGCGCGCCGTCGCCCCCCTTTACTCCCTTCCTCCCTTACCCCCTTACTCTGCTCATGCGTTACTTCCAGTTCTTCCTGTTCCTGCTCTTCGCCACCAGCCTCCAGGCCGATGCCCTCAGCAGCCGACTGCGCCTGCTGCTGCCCGGAGATGAGGCCCCGACGGTAAACGAACGGCAGTACCTCTACCAGCGCGTAAGCCTGTTGTTTAATGAATTGGAAGAGGATAAGGTGGGCCGGAAATCCACCAAGAAGAAGATCAAAAAGATCAGTGCCCGCCTGAAAAGCGACTACCTGCGCACCTACGCGCCCGATGCCCGCCTGGCCGATGCTTTCCGGACCGGCCGCTACAACGACGCTACCGCCGCCCTGCTGACCGCCCTGGCCTACGAAGAATTCGGAGTCGATTATTACGCCTACGTAGACCACTGGGAAGCCTACCTGATCGCCGACCCCGACCGCCGCGCCGCCGAAGTATACCAGCCCGGCCACCAAAAACATAAGGACGAAGCGGAAGCTGCCTTCCGCCGCAATTACCTCGAATTACTACGCGCCACCCTGCTCGAAGACCTGCCGAGCATGGGCGCCGATGAGGTAGATAAACTCTTTGCCCGCTACTACTACCAACCCGGAAAAAAGCTGACCTTCGGCCAGCTAACGGCCTTCATGCAGTTTCGCCGCGCCCAGGCGGCCTATCGCGCTAAGGATTATCCGCTGACGGTCGAGCTGCTGGAAACCGCCCTCTCCAAAGAAGAACGCCCCGCCTTTCTCGTACTCCGCAAAGCCGCCGAACTCCAGATCAAGGCCATCAACCGCCCGGAGGTGGAAGGAGATATTCTCACCCTGTTCCTGCAGTGGGCCGAAGCTCCGGACAATAAATACCTCCCCGCCGCCCTACTGCAACACTTCGACGAAAAGCAGCGCCTGCTCATCGCCGAAAGCCGGATCGGTGCCGCCGCTGACCTCCTTTCTGATTACCTGAGCCGTGCGCCCGCCGGGAAAACAGCCTGGGCACAGGAGATGAGCCTTTTGCAGAAATACCGCTTGCTGAGCCATCACTTCCTCCAGGGAAACATCAGCGAAGCTCGGCGGCTGGCGGAAGGGCTCTACGCCGGAGACCCGGAAAACGAAACGGTGAAGTACCTCCTCGGCGAAATCGTGATCGATCAGCTGCGGCGCAGCCGTGCCAAGGGGCAGGCGTTCACCAACGCCGTGGAAACAGCGGCCAGCAATTACCCCTTCATCCGCCGTCAGGAACGCTTCGCCGACCTTTTACTCCGTGAACTCGCCTGGAAGGTCCGCGACGTCTTCGCCGAAGACAACGGCCCCGGCGGCGAAGACGCCCTGCGCAACTTCAAGGATGCCCTCGTCGACATCCCCATCAACGAAAGCCGCAACATCTGGACGCTTACGGCCTTCATCGCCGCCTCCAACTATTACTTTCGGGAGAAAGACTACGGCCGCGCCCGTCTCTACGTGGAGGAAGGGCTGAAGTATAATGGTAATGATGAGTATTTGCTGCACCGGCGGGAACTGCTAGCTCGTTATTAG
>CAYWMW010000338.1:1900-4759 GCA_964458975.1 uncultured Lewinella sp.
CACAGAGAACACAGAAACCACAGAGCACACAGAGCGACCCACTTAAGTGCCCTGACCGACGTAGGCAGCCGCGAAGCGCACGGTACGTCTCTTAGCGATGGGTTGATCAAAGCCGCAGGCTGAGATCAGCCCATAACGCCCCATCACATCCATCACGCCCCATCACCCCCATCTCCCCCAACCCCAAACACCATATCTTTAGCCAGCCTCACGGAGTCACAGAAAAAAATCCTACCATTACAGAATGACCTTACGCGTCCTCCCCTTCCTCCTTTTCTTCCTTTCCGCTTTACTCTCCGCCCAGCCGGAGCCCTGCGGAGACCCTCCCGCGATGACATCTTTCTGCGAAGATGCCTGCGTGATTTGCGACATCGACGGCTTTACCGGGCGCAACAACCTCACCATCCGGGGCCAGATGGTGGACAACTTCTGCACCACCTTCAACCACAATATGTCGTTCATCGCCTTCATTGCGGGAACGGAGGACCTGAGCATCGACGTGATGGTAGACAACTGCAATTCGGGTACCATCCTCGGCCTGGAAATTGGGATATTTGAGAGCTTTGACTGTGAGACCTTCGTCCCGATTTCCGACTGCGATACGGATGTGCGGCCGAACACTACGGTTCGGTTTTCTAACAACGTCCCCTTGGTCATCGGCCAGCACTACTACCTCATGATGGATGGCTCGAATGGGGATGTTTGTGACTGGACGTTCTCCGTGGTGGAGGGCTCTACCGCCGTAGGTGTGCTCACTACCTCGGGGGTTGTGTCTGGCGTTGCGGAGACCTGCCCCGACCTGCCTACCCGCTTCGTCACGATGGGGACCGAGGTTGGTGCGGCCCTCTTTCGCTGGCGTATTGACGGGGAACTGGCCGCTACCACCACTTCTGCTGCCGCCGACCTCGTCTTCCCTACTGACGGAACCTACGAAGTGTGCGTTACGGCCGGTAACGTTTGTGACGAAGCACCGCCGAGCTGCACTACCGTCTTCGCCCGGACCGTAGGCGCGCTGGCCATCGACACCTTCATCTGCCAGGACGATGTCTTTCTCGTTGCGGATACTATGCTCACTACGCCGGGAACGTTCGACTTCGCCATCACCCTGCCCAACGGCTGTGACAGCCTGATCTCCGTAAACCTCGCGGTCTTTAATCAGGCACGGGAGTCTATCGACATCAACCTCTGCGTCGGCGAAGAATTCTTCATCGGAACTACCCCGTATTCAACGACCGGCGTATTTACGGATACCATCCAAACTGTATCTGCCTGTGACAGCATCGTTACCCTGGACCTGTTTATGATCGAATGCGAAATCCGGGGCGCGACGGACTTCGTTCAGCCCGAATGCCGGGGCGAAGCCAACGGCCAACTTATCTTCTCGGTGGAGAACGGCACCCCGCCTTTTACCTACGATTGGGCCAACATCCTGGATGAAAGCATCGGCGGAACCGGCGCTACCACACTGTTGGAGGATAACCGTATCCTCGGCGTGCCAGCGGGTACCTACGAGGTCAACGTGCGCGATAACTTTGGCAACGATGTGGTTTTCTTTCAGGAGGTAACCGAGCCGGAGGAATTGTTTGTGAGCACTACCGCAGCTAACATCGACGACTTCAACCTCAGTTGCTTCGGTGGCAACGACGGCCGAATTGCAGCTCTGGGGGAAGGGGGCGTTGCGCCCTATAGTTTTACCTGGAGCGATACACAGACCGGCCCGTTGGCCAGTGCATTAGCCGCCGGGGTGTATACCGTCAGCATCACCGACGCGAATGGCTGCGTACGAACGGCGATGGCGGAAATAATCCCTCCTCCGGCCTTGCTCCCTGACTTCGTTTTCACTGACCCCAACTGTGACGGATTAGAAACGGGCATTGCCGAAGTCTCCGCCATTACCGGAGGAACGGCGCCTTACCGTGTTTCCCTCAACGGCGGCGCTTTTGATACCCTGCGGCGGCTTGCGGAACTGAGCGAAGGCCAGTACACCCTGGCCGTTCGGGACGATAACGGCTGCGTGACGGACAGCTCCGGTACCCTCACCGCGCCGGATATTCCGGTGATTTTCCCGTGGGGAGAAGTGGTGACGCAACTGGGCTGTGAGGTACGCATCCCGACGCGCATCAACAATATTTCGGTGGGGGAAGTGCGCTGGCTAGACCCTTCACAAACCCTCGATTGCGACACCTGCCTTGCGCCAAACGCCCTGCCGCTGAACGCAACCCAGTACGTGCTCACGGTTACCTCCGCTGATAACTGCTCTACCACAGATTCTCTAACGGTGCTGGTGGAGAAGAACCGGGAGGTATACGAACCTACGGCGTTCTCGCCCAACGATGATGGCGTCAACGATACCTTTTTCCTCGGCCTTGGCAAAGGGGCCATCAGCCTGCGCGCGTTCCGGGTGTACGACCGTTGGGGCGGCCTGGTTTACGAAGGCACCGACCTGGTGCCCAACGACCCCGGCTCTGGTTGGGATGGTCGGGTAAACGGAGAGCCAGCGGCACCAGGCCATTTCGTCTGGGTAGCGGAGGTTCTTTACCTGGATGGCGTAGAGCTGGCGCTCCGGGGCGGGGTGATGTTGCTTAAATAATGTTTTTTGGGCGCGGCCGCAGGTGCAATGAAAGGTAGGTTGCCCGGCTTTCAAGCCGTGCAGGTTCCTCCGGCTTCAGCCGGAGCATCACCCGTGTGCGAAGTAAAAGAAATCGCGCTGCTGGTTCTTCTTCGTTCTGGCGACGCCTCGCTTCACGAGGAAGTAGGGAATGCCCAGCATCAGACACATATGAATGAGTACAACGGGAATGACGAACGGGCGCAAACCAAATTGTCGCTTTTTTGGCCCCCTAGCCCCCAAAGGGGGAA
>CAYWMW010000339.1:0-4756 GCA_964458975.1 uncultured Lewinella sp.
AATAGTGCTTACGATTTGTTGATGATCATTCCGGTCATCGCCATCGGAGCGGCGTATGCGCTGGGGCCACAACTCCGTTGGCGCTACTGGCTGAAGCACGCGCCGGACCTTCCCGTGGAGTTTGCCTCACTGTTGGAACGTTTTGATCTGTACCGCCGCCTCGGGCTGGAGGGCAAGCGGGAGTTTCGCCGCCGGACCTTCCTGCTTCAGCAACGCTTCCACTTTCACGGCGAGGCAATTGAGGAAATTCCGCCAGACATAGAGATCATGGCCGCCGCCTCCGCCGCTACCGTTGGCTTTCATCGCGAAGATTTTTTGCTGGGCGACTATGAGACCGTCGTTTTTTACCGCCACTTTTTCCCTACCCCGGTTCACGAAGTCCTGCACTGCTCCGAGCTTCACCCCGGCGACGGGGCGATCATCTGGACGCTTACCGTCTTTATGCGCTCCTGCGTTGAGCCAAAGAAATACCTCCACCTCGGCCTCTACGAGTACGGGCGGGCGATGATGAACCTGGAGCCGGACCTCCGCTCCAGGTTGGATGCGCTGGCGCTGGGCTATCCCGCCGTGGCAAAACTCTCCGGTTTCACGGAAGCGAAACTGAAGGAATACATCGGCCTGCCGGAGTTGGACCTTACGGCCATCACGCTGGTGCTTTACTTCACGCACCGGGAGGAAATGGGCGTGCTTCAACCCAAACTTCTGGAGGAGATGGATGGCTTTATGCTAAATGCTCATTTTACTTCTGCTGACGAATATCTCCGCCGAGTGCCTTAATCAGCATTCCGGCGGGAATCGTTTGGTTTACGTCCATCCCGTTCAGGATGGCCAGCTCGTTCACGCGTGCCTGCGGCACGCCAGCGCTGGTGAGCGCCTGGCCCAACGACTGGCTGCGCGGATTGCTAACGATCTTGATCGTCTCCGCCTTTTTATTCAGTTTGCTCTGGTCCGTCAGGCGGGCAAAGCTGCCCAGGGTGTAGTTGATGTCTTGCTGGTAGCGGTTAAAATTAGCCGGGTCGGATAAGCCAGCAAGCATGTATACGTTGCCGCCGTAGCTGATGAAACTAGCCTGCACCCGGATCACCTGCGCCTGCTGGCCCTGTTGCTGTGCCTGCTGCGTGATGTCTCCAGCGATGGTCGTAGCCGGGTTGCCATTGATGGGGTTCTGGCTGGAGTTGGCGACCACAATTTTGGTCTCATCCACAAAAGCCTGGGCGGCAGCGTTCTGATCAGCACCCGCCGAGAGCTTCATGAGCATAACCGATTTTTGGTCCGGGCTAACCATCTGCACCTGGCTGGGCGAATTGATCAGCTTCCACTGGCCGGGCACTTTAAATTGAAAAGCGAGGCCAGGATGGTAGAAAGAACCGGCCTCAACGAAGCCCTGGGCGGGGTCTTCGCCGTAGATCATCCCGTCGATGAGCCGCAGGTAGCCCTCGCGGTCTACCTCAAATTTTTTCCCCGGCGTTTTGGCCTGGGCCGCTGCGGCCAGCTGGCCTACGCGAACTTTACGGTTGGCGGGGTCCGGGTGGGTACTCTGAAATTCCGGAACTCGGTTTCCGGCTCCGCCCGTCAGGCGGTCCAGGGTACCGAAGAAGCCCGCCATCTCCTTAGCGTCGTAACCGATCTGGGTGCTGTACTTCACACCCAACTCGTCAGACTGGCTCTCCGCATCGCGGCCGTACTTCAGGAAGAGCATTTGCATACTTTGCATCAGTGTTTCGCCCTGGCTGGCAATTTCCGGGCTCAGTACCATGGCGCCAATAGCACCGATCTGACCAACGGTTTGCCGCGCCTGCGCCGCTACGGTGTGGCGGGCGGTTACGTGGCCAATCTCGTGGCCGAGTACGCCAGCAAACTGCGCCTCGTTGTTGAAGTGCGCCATAATGCCCCGCGTGAAGTACACGAAGCCGCCGGGAACGGCGAAGGCGTTCACCACCGGGGAATCAATGAGCGTAAACTTCCAGGGGAGGTTTGGCCGCTCAGAGATGGCTGCCATCTCGTTGCCTTTTTCGGTAAGAAACTGAGCCATTTTCGGGTTCTCGTACTTACCCATCTCAGCCACTACCTGAGGGTCATAAGATTTGCCCAACGCAATCTCTTTCTCTTCAGACATAAAGGCGAGCTGCCGCTTACCGGTAACCGGGTTCACCTGGCAACTTTGCACAAGGAATAAGGACATCATAAGAAGGAGCAAAGCCGAAAAGCGGCCATGTAAGTATTTCATACTGGTTGGTTTTTAATCTTAGCGATAAAAGGCAGAAACCTGTTGATTTGTTTGATCTCCGCCACAAAGGCTGAACGTTCTTGGGACCAAAATACAGGCCTCCGGTCACTTTTGTTAACTTAACAATAAGGAAGAAGTTATAAATTAGAGCTTGTTGGGAACCTGCTTCATCAGCACCCTACTTGCCCCGTTCATACGCCAGTACCGCCCGCCCCAGCTCGCCGAAGAAGGGCAAACCGATGGTTTCGTACTCATAAACGCCGTCGTTGAAAATCCTGTTTTCGTTGACGTGGATGGTACCCACTAGCAAAAATTCCCGTCCGGATTCAGCATCCGTGATGTGGGCAGCGTCGGTCAGGTAGCCGTAGGCCCAGCCTACCTTATTGTAGATGCGCAGGCCGTCGGGGATCTGTGTTTCATCGGGCTGATCTCCGTACATCCAGAATTTTACGTAGTTGTCGGGCTTGTCGTACTGCGGGAAATCGCTCTCGCGTGGGCGTTGGCCCATGGCTTTCCTGATAAGTTCGTAATCTTCGTCCGTCAATTTAAAGCGCTGGTGTTCAGCGACGGCTTCAGGCAAAACCACACGCAGCAGAATGTCGTGCAGGTTCCGGACGGAGAGGTAGTTTTTGTGGCTGAAATCGAAGGGCGTATTTATCAGTTCCCCGTCGTTAGTGGTGTAGCCTTTGCCCCGGTGCTGTTCTTTTATTTGCGGTAGCGGGTTGTGATAATCGTCGTGCCGTTCACCGATTTGGTACGGGGTATTGATGCCGTCTACGAAGCGAACCGGATTCAGCCAGGCGTGGGTTTCGGTACTGAAGCCGCCTACGCCAACGCGGTGTTGCAGGCGTCCACCTCTAATGCCGGCACGGTGCAGGGCGTGGTTCATGTACGTTGGGCCGAGCAATTCAAAAAGCCGGTTGTAAGCATCGTTGTCAGACACCAGAAAAATTTTACGCAGGTAATGCGCCACGGATGGGTAGCCGGAAGCACTCGTAGAGTCGGAGTTTACGGAGGTTTGGGGCGCGGCCGCAGGTGCCGTGCCGGTTCCGTGGAAGAGCAGGGTTTGCGGGCTCAGCCCCGTAGCGCCGTGTTCGTTGATCCACTGCAAAGCGAGGATGGCCGCTGGCATCTTTACCGTGCTCGCCGGGTAAAAGTACTGGGTAGAATCAGCGCCCCAGCGGTGCGTACTCAGCCTTACCGCTCCGTCTGCCGCTCGGTCAATCTCCGTGTAGAGCACCTGTACTTCGTATTTATCCGGATCACTTGCCCAGGGGCCGAAGGCGGCTTTGTTTTCAGCGATGATTTCCGCCAAAGGGTTCTGAGCATATCCCCCTGCCAAAGGTAAAAGGCATAGCAAAACAGTGAGTAACAACAACTTCATAAGGGTGCAAATTAAGGTAGCTCAGGCAATTTTACCGAAGCATACCGAAGCAGGTAATTCTTTTAGCAGCGGGTTAACCGAAGGTCGAGTTGCCCACCCAGCGCCCCCTGGCAGGCCATACCCCTACCGCAAAAACGGATTACTGCCCCGCTCCTTGCCAATCGTCGTCTTGCCTCCGTGCCCCGGCCAAACCACCGTCTCGTCTGGCAAAGGCATCAGCTTCGTCAGGATGGAGCCGATGAGCGTCTGGTGATCGCCGCCGGGCAGATCCGTCCGGCCGATGGACCCGTCGAAGAGGACATCACCTGCGATCAGGTAGTTTTCGGCAGCATTGTGAAAACAGATACTTCCGGGGGAGTGCCCCGGGCAAAAGAGCACGCTAAATTTCGCTTCTCCCAGAGTGATGGTGTCGCCTTCGGCGATAAAGTAATCTGCAGGAGGGGAGGCAGTCATCGGAGGCAGTCCGTACGTATTCACAATGATGGGAGCCGCCTGGAGAATATCTTTCTCTAACTCGTGGATGCCCAGCTGCAAACCGTATTTCTTCATCACGTAGTCGTTACCAAAAACATGATCAAAGTGGCAGTGCGTATTGATCAGTTGTACGGGCTTGAGTTTCAGGCGTTCGATGGTCTGGCTCAGCTCCGCCTCTTCAGCGTTGGTAAAACAGCCGGGGTCGAAGATGATGGCCTCGCGGCTATCGTTGTCGTAAACGATGTACGTGTTCTCGGAGACCGGATTGAAGGTAAGGGAGAGGACGGTGGTCATTTTTTTTTAGATTGATAGATTTGATAGAGGGTAGAATGATAGGGCGTCTGCTGTAACCGTTCACTGGGCTTCGCGCGCTCACCCTAAGGAGGGATGTCGCTATGCACTGGCACCGCTTCGCGTTGCTGGTTTTCCGTAGCGTAGTTGCCATAAACCCGAGACTGCGCTGCGCTGCGTCTCGGGTTACAAGCGTAAAATCCCTACGGGATTACTTATCTGTTAGGCCAGTTTAGGAACGCCAAATCAATAACTGTCCGATTTGGCGTTCCTTAGTCTTTCAACAAAAATCCCCAAACCAGCCAAAGGCCAATCCGGGGATGATGTTTCGTGTGGAGCCATGGTCTGTGTTTCTGTTTTTTTACCAACAGTAAGTGCGC
>CAYWMW010000340.1:0-4749 GCA_964458975.1 uncultured Lewinella sp.
CTCGCGGCCCTGATGGAGTTGTACTATACGGTAAGCATACATCTTTATAGTCTCGTAAAACCCTCTCCCCCAGCCCCTCCCCAAACCGCCTTCGGCTGGGGAGGGGAGCAAAAACGCTGCGGCTCAGCCTTCGCTTGATACATAGTAACTATAATTTTAATCACTTATTGATTATGATTATCAGTGCTACCAGTTTTAGCTAAAAACGCATTGCGTTTTCAAAAGCTCCCTCCCCCGTGGGGAGGGTTGGGGAGGGGGTTCGTGCAATCACTCCACTTTGTAAAGATGTGTGCTCACCGTAGAATACAATTCCTCGACCGGTGTTGAGTTCTTATCTTGCCCACGTTAAACCGTACGCTATGCCCCACCCAAAGTTTATCTTACTACCGTTAATTCTTAGTCTGCTAACGGCCATTTCGCCAATTCAGGCGCAAAACGACGGCGGAGCCTGGCTGAACAACATCAGCCTTCAGGACGGTAAAGTGGACGTACCAACCACGGTAGACAGTGTTAAGGTAGACGGAGCAATGATGGCCATTTCCACTACGGACGGGCGGCGAGCCCTGGCCCTCTCCCCCGGCCTACACTTACTCAAGGAAGGCGGGAATACGGAGTTGTACCACGTCTCGGACGCGCCGGGCAACGGCCCGAACAAGCTTCGCCGCATCCCACTCTGGCTCTCCATCCTACCGCCGCTGATCGCGATTGGGCTGGCGCTGGTCTTCAAGGAAGTGCTCATTTCCCTCTTTGCGGGCATCTGGGTCGGGGCCTTCATTGCGGGTGGTCTGCGGTTCGAGGGTTTCCTCGGGGTCGTCAAGGCGCTGATGACTACGGTAGAGAAGTACGTCATCAACGCCCTCAACGACGGCGGTCACCTGAGCATCATCGTTTTCAGCCTTTTGGTAGGCGGCATGGTGGCCATCATCAGCCGCAACGGCGGTATGGCGGGCGTGGTACACCGGATGACGAAGTACGCCAAAACGCCGAAGTCCGCCCAGTTCATCACCTGGCTCCTGGGCGTCGGGATTTTCTTCGACGACTATGCGAACACGCTGATCGTTGGCAATACGATGCGCTCGGTTACGGATAAATTTCGGATCAGCCGGGAAAAACTGGCCTACATCGTTGATTCTACCGCTGCGCCGGTTGCCTCCATTGCCTTCATCACCACCTGGATCGGGGCCGAGCTGGGCTACATCGGCGATGGCATTAAAGGCGTTGTTGGCCTGGAAGACCTGACGCCCTACGCCATTTTCCTGGAGAGCCTAAAGTACAGCTTCTACCCCGTCCTTACCCTGGGCTTCATCCTCTTCATTGTACTGACGAAGCGGGACTTTGGCTCCATGCTCAAGGCCGAGCAACGTGCCCGCACCACCGGCGTAGTAAAAGACAGCGGCACCGATGGCGAGCACACGGAAGAAACCGAAGACCTCAGCCCCGTAGCCGGAGCGCCGCTGCGGGCGCGCAACGCCGTCATCCCCGTCCTGACGGTTATCCTGATGACCATCATCGGCCTGGCCGATACCGGCCTCAGCTCCGTCTACGGTGGCCTGGAGAACCCTCCGGCCTCCGACGGTTGGGGTGCAACCTGGGCAGCGATGGACGGCGGTTTCTTCGGTAAACTCGGTGCCATCGTTGGTGCGGCGGATAGCTACGTCGCCCTGCTTTGGGCCTCTATCAGTGGTGTCGTGATGGCCATCATCCTTACCCTCAGCCAGCGGATCATGAACGTTGGGCAGACGATGGGCAGCCTCACCTCCGGCTTCAAGGCGATGTTCTCCGCCATCATGATCCTCACGCTGGCCTGGGCGCTGGCGCTCACTACGGAAGACCTCCATACCGCTACCTTCCTGGTTGACCTGCTGGGTGATAGCCTCAACCCTTACCTCATTCCGCCGATCATCTTCGTGCTTTCGGCGTTGGTCAGTTTCAGTACCGGCTCCAGCTGGAGTACGATGGCCATCCTCTACCCCATCGCCATCCCCCTGACCTGGGCCGTGACGATGAACGCTGGTTGGGATGTGGATGCGGCGCACGGGCTGCTCTTCAACGTCATCTCCACCGTGCTGGCGGCGAGCGTACTGGGCGATCATTGTTCGCCGATTTCGGACACCACCATCCTCTCCAGCCTCGCTTCCGACTGTAACCACATCGATCACGTGCGGACGCAGCTGCCCTACGCGCTTACCGTTGGTGTTACGGCCTTAGTACTCGGCACGGTCGCTTCCATGCTTGGCGGCGGTTGGGTGCTTTGCATGGTACTCATGCTTCTGGGGCTCGGCTTCCTGTACTTCGTTGTCCGGTGGCGGGGGACGGTGGTGGATGGGTAGACCCCGAGACTGCGCTACGCTATCTCTCGGCTTACTCATGTCAAATCCCTACGGGATTGCCTCCTTAATGTACTATGTTTTAGGGCGGGGCCGCAGGTGCGGGGTTTGGTTGAAGAAGCCTAGCGCTCGCCAGTCGAGTTTAGTCTTCCTCCAAAACCCTCCCCTGCACCTGCGGCCGCGCCCCACAAATACTAGCAGGATGCCCGCAAATACTAGTCGTAGTTCACCATCCCACAAATTATACCGACCTTAGCGCTCTATCACTTCTGTCACGTCCCCCCTCTCCCGAGGACCTCGGAAGAAATGCGAAGCAAATTCTGTAGAAGCCGCGCAGCGAAAGGGGCCGGGGGAGAGGGAAAACGAAACCAATGTCTAAGATCAAAGATTTTTTCCTCGGCGGCATCAGCAACGAGAACCACCGCAAGACCATCGTCTGGCTCTGGCGGCTCGTGTTTCTGGCGCCGCTCCTGTTCATCCTCTTTTGGGTAGGCCTGAGCTTCACCGATCTACCTTCGGTAACCGAGCTGGAGAACCCGAAAAACAACGAGGCCAGCCGCGTAATCGCCGCCGACGGCTCCGTACTCGGCCGCTACTACCTGGAGAACCGGGTGATGGTCGATTATACCGAACTCGGCCCCAACCTGGAAAACGCCCTCATCAGCACCGAAGATGAACGCTACGAAGACCACAGCGGTATCGACTTCCGCGCCCTCGGCCGCGCCATCGTGAAAACCGGCATCATGGGCAATAAAGCCTCCGGCGGCGGCTCAACGGTTACGCAGCAGTTGGCCAAATTGCTTTTCACCGACGGAGGGGAAGGCAGTACGAACATCGTTAAACGGATCTTCCAGAAGTTTCAGGAAATGTACATCGCCGTCCGCCTGGAGCGCAAGTACACCAAGGGCGAAATCATGGCCATGTACCTCAATCGGTACGATTTTATCAACGGCGCGCAGGGCATCCGCGCGGCCAGCGAAAACTACTTCGGCGGTAAAAAACCGAACGAACTCGACGTGCACGAAGCCGCCACCCTTGTCGGGATGCTAAAGAACAGCTCACTTTACAATCCGCTGCGCAACCCCGAAGGCGTAACCAACCGCCGCAACCAGGTCTTCGCCCAGATGATGCGCAACGGCCACCTCACCCAGGCTGAATTCGATAGCCTTAAGGTGCTGCCCCTCGGCATCAACTACAGCGTCCAGAAGCACGACGACGGCATGGCCCCCTACTTCCGCCAGGTGCTCAAGGAGGAAGCCAAGAAAATCCTCGCCCAAAAGCGCTACTACAAAAGCAGCGGTGAGCGCTACAACGTCGACCTCGACGGCCTCACCCTCTACACCACCATCAACCCCCACATGCAAAAGCACGCCGAAGAACAGGCGCTGAAGCACATGAAAAAACTCCAGAAAGAGTTCTTCCGCCACTGGCGCAACGAAGACCCCTGGACCTACGAAAGCCCCATCTCTGAAACAGAAATCAGCCTCGAATACCGGACCGAAAGCCTGCAACGCGACATCCGCAACTCCACCCGCTACCAAAAACTCCGCTCCGCCCTGCTGCTGCCCGCCATCCGCAAGGTCAACGAACAGCTGGACTTCACCTTCCACAACGACGACCGCGAAATAGACCGGATGATCCGGGAAGAGAAAGACGGCGGCGTTTTCCGCGACCTCATTCGCCGCAAGCTCGTGAGCCGCAACCTCGCCAACGCCCACAAAAAGGTGATGAAGCACGAAACCTTCGGCCAGCTCAAAACCGCCTGGACGAAGCTGCAAGCCAAGGTCGACGAAGACTTCAACAAAGAAGTGAAAATGCGCGTCTTCACCTACGACCGCGCCAAGATGGAAACGGATACGATGATGACGCCGCTGGACAGTGTGCGGTACCACAAAATGATCCTTCAGATCGGGAGTATGTCCGTAGAGCCCACCACCGGCTTCGTCCGCACCTGGATCGGCGGAACCAACTTCAAGTGGTTCCAGTTCGACCACGTAACGACCAAGCGCCAGGTCGGCTCCACCTTCAAGCCGCTCGTCTACGCTACTTCTGTTGACCTGCGCGGCATCAGCCCCTGCTTCGAGGTGATGGACGCTCCGGTAACCATCGCCCCCGGAGACGGCAGCTTCTACCTCCAGAAACCCTGGACGCCCCGCAACGCCAACGACGACTACAGCGGCAATTTCATGAACCTCTACCACGGCCTGAAGAACTCCGTCAACACCGTTTCGGCCTACCTCATGCAGGAGCTCGGCTCTACCGAACCCGTTCGTACCCTGGCCGCCAACATGGGCATCCCGAAAGAAGACGTGCCGGACGCGCCCTCCATCGCCCTCGGCTCGGTAGACCTCACCGTGCAGCAGATGACCGGAGCTTACACCACCTTCGGCAACAACGGTATCTTCAACAAACCCGTCTTCCT
>CAYWMW010000341.1:0-4743 GCA_964458975.1 uncultured Lewinella sp.
TCCGCCGAGCCTGAGGCGAGGCTTGTTGGAGAGGGGATGGGGTGAGGTTACCACGGGCTGAACGCGACAGATTAGACCGCCTACGTCTAACCGTCCTGCCGGGGGCCGGGAAGCGTGGTCCGCAAAGCCGTTAAAAAATGAAAACTGTTTGAGCAATTCCAAAGCTCGCTTGCCACAATTTTGAAAATCACCAGAAGAGACCGGGTGTATATACCGAGCTATCAATCTAAATCCCTACCTTCATCCGTAAGGAACGCGAATGAAATAAAACCAGATTTTTGATCTGGTGGATTTTGGCTGCTGGTGAGGCAAAAAACGCAGACAACGCCGTAGTGTTGGCGAGGCTTTTTAACGAAGCCAGCGGTCAAAAGACACCGAGCAAAAGTCTGGTTTTATTTTGTTCACGTTCCTAAGAGAAAAACATTAGCGCATGAACGATTTTTTCAACCTCCTTGGCGACTTTTTTCAGAACCGCCCCCTCACCAACGAAGAGCAGATTTTACTGTTGATTCTGGGAGTTTTGATCCTCACCATCGGGATAATCATCGGCTGGATCATCCAGGGGCTCACCACCCGCAGATATAAGAAGGAACTGCTGTTGCTGCGCAAAGACCGTGATGAATTCGAGGCGCGCTACCGGGCTGGTGAAACCAAGCAAAAGGCGCTGGCCAAGGAATTGGAAGCCATGAGCCGGGAAAAGGTCGAGGCTTTAGACCGTATTCAGGGCATGCAGAACGACCTTTCCGCGCGCGACGCACAAGTTACACAGCTCCAGCAAAGCAACGAAGCGTTGGCGGCTACCAACCAGAGTTACACCGGCACAATCGAGTCGCTCAACGAGCAGGTGACTGAACTCAGAACACAGAACGAGCAACTGCTGGAACGTGCCGATGCCGTAGTCGTACCCATTGAAGATAATATGGGCGCTGGCGCAGGTGCCGGGAACGGACAAGGGAGCAATGAAAGCCTAAATGCTTACATCGCAACCTCCGAGGCCCGCTTCCGGGAGCTGGAGCTTCGTCTGCGCGAAATGAACCAGGAAAACCGGGAGCTGCTGACTTCGCGCGGAACCCTTGCCCCCGCCAATCCGTACACCGGCCATCAGCCCGTAATGACCCCGGAACTGTCGGACAGCACGGAGCCGCTCGTCATCCGGGCCGATACCACTGAGCCCGGTGCCCGAACCGGAAGCCAGGGCAGTACGAAAGTGATCGTCAAGACTACGCCCTCCATCCACATCCCCACCATCTCTTCCGCCGAAGCACCGGAGGCGGACGACCTGACGCTGATTGACAACATCGGGCCCTTCCTTCAGAGTAAGCTCAACGAAGCAGACATCTACAGCTACGAGCAAATTGCCAACTGGACGGAGGCGGACATCGTGACCTACACCAACCTCATCGGCTACATCCCCGGCATCATCCAGCGCGACGACTGGGTGGGCCAGGCCCGGGGCCTGGCCATGAGCGAAGCCGCCCACCAACCGGGAGACGACGGAGAAATGGCCTTCGCCAGCAGCGCCGCCCCCACCCCCATGGAATCCGGCGCGGAGAATACCGAAGATACCGAGGATGACCTCAGGGTAGTAGAGGGCATCGGCCCCAAGATCGAGTCCATCCTGAAGGCCAGCGGCATTATGACCCTCGGCGCCCTGGCGGACACCTCCACCGAGCGCCTCCGGGAAATCCTGGACGAGGCGGGCTCCCGCTTCAAATCCCACGACCCCAAAACGTGGGCCGTGCAGGCAGGTTTGGCGGCGGACGGCAAGCTTACGGAGCTCAAAGCCTGGCAGAAAGAGCTTAAGGGTGGGAAATGATGTGGCCCTCCTCGGGAGGAGCCTCGTTTCTTAACCCAAACCCTGCATCCTGCGTGCGCGCCAAAACAAGTTTTTCCCCTTTTGTGATAAAAACGTTAGAACTCACCTGAAACTCTGTCCTTTTACGAATTGTCTTCCGAAGACAAATCAATAAGAATATCTGCTATGCCTAATCAACAATTGTGGTACCTCGAAAATATCGATCTCCAAAATATCTTTTGCCCCAAAAAGATGGATGCCGGAATGCACCTCGGAGACACACAGCTCTCCGTTGAGCAAAATCAATACGTCTACTTGCCCGACGAACCGGCCCGTAAAATCTTCCTGATCAATAAAGGGCGCGTCAAGATCGGCACTTACGATGCGTCCGGTAAGGAAGTAACGAAAGCCATCCTCTCCCCCGGAGAAGTTTTCGGTGAGCTCGCCCTGGTTTCCGAAGGCAGCCGCCGTGATTTTGCCTACAGCCTCGAAGACACCGAGATGTGCGTGCTGGAAAAAGAAGACCTCGGCAAAATGCTCCGGGAACGTAGCGAAATACAGTTGTTTTTTATGCGCCTGATCGGTGACCGCACCCTGAAACTGGAGCAGCGCCTGGAAAATTTGATGTTTAAAACCAGCCGCAACCGCATCACAGAGTTTTTGCACCAACTCGCCGAAACCCGTGGCCGCGCCGTCGGCTACGAGCGCGAAGTCCGCAATATGCTGACCCACAAAGAAATTGCCGACCTCACCGGCACCAGCCGTCAAACGGTCAACGCCGTGCTCAATGATCTGCGCCGGAAAAACATCATTACGTTCAACCGTAAGCGGATGTTGGTGCGGGATATGGGGTTGTTGGCGGAGGCGGGGTAGGAGCTAGGAACTAGGAGCTAGGAACTAGAAATCAGAAACTAGAGAGCTACCGGCTGCCCACTAGTTTCTAACTTCTAGTTTCTAGTTTCTAGTTTCCTAACTTCTAAAGCACACTATACTGCACAAAAGCCGCCTTATCCGGATAGTCCGTCGTGAAGTGCAGGCCCCGGCTTTCGTGCCGGAGGTTGGCCGCTTTGGTGACCAAATAACCGATCGTGATCAGGTTGCGCAACTCACAGAGTTGGGTACTGACGAGGGTGTTTTTGTAGAGTTCTTCCGTTTCGTCGGAGAGGAGTTCGAGGCGCTTGCGGGCGCGCTCCAAACGGACGTTGCTGCGCACGATGCCGACGTAGCTTGACATTACTTCTTTCAGTTCCTTCGTGCTCTGGGTGATGAGGACCTGCTCCTTCGGCTTCGCCGTTGCGGTGCGGTTCCAGTTGGGGATGTCTTCGCGGAGGGAAGCGTTGTCCACATTAGCGGCGATGGAGTGCGCGATGCGGTGGCCGAAGACGAGGGCTTCGAGCAGGCTGTTACTGGCCAGGCGGTTTGCGCCGTGGAGGCCGGTGCTGGTGCATTCTCCGCAGGCGTACAGTCGGCTGACGGATGATTTTCCGTACTCGTCCACCTTCACCCCGCCGCACATATAATGGCAGGCCGGGCAGACCGGAATGAGGTCTTTGGCCGGGTTGATGCCGATGCTCATGCACTTTTCGTGGATGGTGGGGAAGTGCTTTAGGAAGTGTGCTTCGTCGATGTGGGTACAGTCGAGGCACATGTATTCGAGGCCTGCGAGCTTCATTTCGTTGTCGATAGCGCGGGCGACGATGTCGCGCGGCGCGAGGGAGCCCCGGGGGTCGTAGTCGTGCATGAACTCCGTCCCGTCGGGCCGCTTCAGGATGGCCCCTTCGCCGCGCACGGCTTCGGAGACCAGGAAGGCCTGGGGATCAAGGCCGGGGTTGTAGAGCGCCGTAGGGTGAAACTGGACGAACTCCATATTTTCGAGGTGGACTTTGGAGCGGTAGGCCATCGCGATGCCGTCTCCCGTAGCGATGACGGGGTTGGTGGTAGACCGGTAGATCTGCCCGTTGCCGCCGGCGGCCAGGACCGTATTTTTGGCGAGTACCTTTTCGATCTCTCCCGTTTTGCGGTTGAGGACGTAGCAGCCGTAGCACTCAATGTCTGGCGTGAGGCGGGTAACGATGTAGCCGACGTGGTGTTGGGTCAGGAGGTCGAGGGCGAAGTAGTGCTCATGAACGGTCAGGTTATCCAGCGTAGCCGCCTTGGCGCTGAGGGCGCGTTGGATTTCCCAGCCGGTGAGGTCCTTATAGTGGAGGATGCGATTTTCGGAGTGGCCGCCTTCGCGGCCGAGGTCGTACTTTTTGAACTGGTCGGTATCAAAACGGGTGCCCCATTCTATGATTTCCTCAACGCGCGTTGGCCCTTCTTCAACGACGATGCGGACGATGTGCTCGTCGCACAGCCCCGCCCCCGCATCGAGGGTATCGGCGATGTGCTTTTCGTAGTTGTCGGAGCCGTGGTCCCACACGGCCGCGACGCCGCCCTGGGCATAGCTGGTGTTGCTCTCCCGCTCGTTGACCTTGGTCAGGATGTCTATCTTAAGGTCGGGGCGGAGGATGGCCAGCTTGATGCCGGTGCTGAGCCCGGCGATTCCGGAACCGATGATTAGGACGTCTGTTTTTAGCATGACATGGTCGTTTTGGAGTTTAGGGGTAAGATATGTTGTTTTGACGGGTTACCAGGTAAAAGGTTACGGGAGGGCGAAATCACAAAAATGCACAACGAAAACGTGAGGAACCACCCCCCACGCTACGACGAACGGAGCTCCTCCCCCTACTCAATAGCCCAGCTTGGCCAGCCTGCAACTTATCGCCCGCATCAGACCATTGCAATGGAGCAAAGAATAAGCTTCAATTTTTTTTCACCGAATGCTTGCAGGAGTGAAAGCAGTGTTGTTATCTTTGCGGTCCCTTAAAGAAGGGCGGTTAGCTCAGTTGGTTTAGAGCACCTCGTTTACACCGAGGGGGTCGGGGGTTCGAGCCCCTCACTGCCCACTT
>CAYWMW010000342.1:0-4735 GCA_964458975.1 uncultured Lewinella sp.
GTCAAAACTGCTCAACAAAAAAGTTTGCCGGTTGAGTTCAGCGACTGTGTACCAATTTTCAGTTAAGGGTTGTAAATTTTAAGCATCAAGGCTCCGGCTGAAGCCGGGCCTACTGGGGGGAATTTGGCCTTCTCCGTTAAATTCCTCTTATCATTTGTACTCCTGCTTGATAGAAAGTGAACCTCAGCCCTCTGAATGCCTTAGTAATTGGTATAACGAATAATGCCTTCGCCATGACCAGACTTCAGCTGACACCACTGCTTTTCAAAAACCTTCTTTGCACCTGCGGCCGCGCCCTAAGTAAAGAAAGGAAGGGAGAAGGGCGTAAAGGTTGGGTACTTCTGCCCTTATTCCTTTTTGCCCTTACCCCTTTCCTCCACGCGCAGGTTGAGCCACGCACGCCCCCCGTACGCGTTGAGGATGCCCTGCGTTTTGGCAATACGGACGTATTCGGTAGTGCTCGCTTCTTCGGTACCGGCGGTAGTATGACGGCCATCGGCGTAGACGGCTCAACGCTGCACACCAACCCTGCGGGCATCGGCTGGAACCGTTTCAGCGCCGCCCAGATCACGCCCGGTTTTGCCCTCAATAACCTGACGGCAAACCTACGCAACGGCACAGGTAATGAAGACAACAGCCAAACCGACGGCACCTTCGTAGTACCAAGCGCCAGCCTGATTTGGGCCGGGGATACGCGCTCTTTGAACTGGTCTACCTTCAACTTCGGCATCAGTTATTCCCGCCTGGCGGATTTTAACGAGACGATTGTGTACAACGGCCGCAGCCCGGGAAGTATCGTTCAGGCCATCAACAGCGACATTGACGCCGGAGAGATATCCGAATTCCGCGAACAACTTGCGATCAATATTCCAAATATCTTCCTGGAAACAGACAACGGAGAATTCATTACCGATTTTGACCTGCCTGAAAACGAAAACAGCTCGATCCGCCGTGAAGGCCGGGTGGAACGGAGCGGTAGCCTGAACGAAATTGCCCTTGGCTTCGGTGGCAACTACATGGAGAAAGTACTTTGGGGCCTAACCATCGGCATCCCAACCATCGACTTTACCGAGACCAGGGTTTACGACGAAATCGACGACCAGAACCAGATCACGTTCTTCGACGATGCCGGTTTCGACAACGCTGGCTTCGACGAATTGCTGGAACTTTCCGGCTCCGGTGTGAACTTCAAGTTTGGCCTCATTGGCCGGCCAACGGACAACCTCCGCCTCAGCGCGGCCGTCCACTCCCCCACTTTTTGGACGGTGGACGAGGTATATGAGACCACCTTCGAGTACAACTTCACCGACAGCGGCCAGGCCCTGGGCGGCACCGAGTTAAGCCCCCGCAGCGAAGCTTTCTATAACCTCCGAACGCCCTGGAAATTCCACCTCGGCGCTGGCTACCTCTTCGGCAGAAGTGGCTTCCTCTCTGTGGATGCAGACTACAGCAACCTGGCGGGCACCTCCTTCAGCTCCGACGACTTCGCTACGGTAGACGAAGCGGGTAACGCAGAAATAGACCAGGAGCTAAAAGGCATGCTCAACGTACGCGTCGGGGGGGAGCTCAACCTCAAACCCTTCCAGGTGCGGGCGGGCGTTGGCTACCGGCAGAACCCCGTAGTAACGCCCCGTAACGATGAAGCCCTCTCCAGCCTCAACTTCTCCGGAGGGGTTGGTTACAGTGCCGGAAAGTTTTTCATCGATGCGGCTGCACGGCTGGAGGGGAATAATTCTTACTATGCGCCCTACCGCTCTTTTGATGTAGACGGGCAGGTGGTTGGTACTGATCGTACCCGGATTACTGGGCTGGTAACGGTTGGCTTTCGGGGTTTCTGATCACCGGACTTCTTGTTGAAAATAAAAAACCCGGTTGGCCAGAGGCCAACCGGGTTTTTTATTTTCAACAAGAAGTCCGGTGATGATTAAAACATCACCCCCAGCATAATTACGATAGAGTTCAGCTTCCCCCGCGAGTCGTCCTCCTGTGGGCTACGCCCTTCGCGTTGCAGGGTGGTCCCTTTGTCAGTTGTCAGGTCAGCGAAGCCGGACTGGAAGGCGATGCCGCCAACCAGGGCGGTGCTTTCGGAGACACTGTACTCAATCCCGCCACCGATGCTCCAGCCGAGGTTGATGCTGTTGACTTCCGGGCTGATGTTGAAGGATTCGTCTTCGCTGATGAAGCCAGCATTCTGGACGCGGCCGCGTGACTGGGTCAGGAAGCCAAGGTGAATGGCTGGCCGAACGAAGTAACGAACGTAGCCGAACTCCCGCGTCCGCAGAGTAAGGCCGATGGGGATTTCTACGAACTGGAGGTCGTACTTGAAGCCAAGGCCTCCACGGAGGGTATCCGGTAGCACACCGGAGGCCAGGGTGTTGTCCAGGGATTCGCGCCAGATGTCGGCGCGGGTGAACTGATCTTCGTAGAACAGCGTTCCTCCGGCGTTGAAGTGAAAGCCAATACCCGTATGCAGGCTGTAGTTTTCGCGGAAGTAATATTCGCCGACCACGCCTAGTTTGAGGCCGAGGTTGGTCCCGTCCCGGTTGATCAGGTTGTTGTTGGTCGTCATCCCGCTGAAGGTTGGGCTGGCCTGAATCCCGAACTGGAGGTCGCCCGGCAGCTGGGCGAAAGCAACGGCGGGCAACAGGAATAGCGCCACTAAAAAGAGGAGCGGGTGGTTGGAGGTGAAATTTTTGGTCATTGTAGTCGTTGGTTAATTGTCTTTTTCTAAACGTACCGGCACGGCCGGTGTTTGCCATTTTTATGAAAGTGAACGTAAAATTAAGCTTGCTTGGCCTCTTATCGGCATTTATCCTGTACTCGTGTGGTGAAGAGGAGCTTCCGCCGCCCGACGTGAGTGGCCTCAGCTCTCCGGTAACCCTGGTTCGTTTCGACCGGGCGCTGATGGCCCTGGACACCGGCAACCTTACCGAAAGTCTTGCGCAACTTGAAGCAAAGTTTCCGGACTTCACCGATACTTACCTGCGCTTCATTTTGCCCATTCGCCGGGGAGACTTTAGCCCGGAGGAGCAGAACCTGATGCTTAAGGCATTCCTCACCTTCCCCCTTATTACGGAGGTAGACTCCACGATTCAGCAACGGTTTTCGGATGCGGACCTGGAACAGCAGCGGACGGACCTTGAGCAGGCCCTCCGCTACTACCGCTATTACCTGCCCGCCGCTGAGCGGCCGGATACTTTGCTGACCTTCTTCTCCCAGTTCGAGGTAGCCGCAGCACTTTACGGCGAAGACGACCTTGCCGTTGGCTTAGAGTTTTTCCTCGGCCCCAACTTCAACTACCAGCGCGTAGACCCGCGCGAGACCATCTTCTCCGCCTACCTGGCCCGCACCTACACCCCCGAGCACATGACGGCGAAGCTGATGCGAACCTTGGTTCAAGAGGAAGTCCCCAAGCCACGGGGCGGCAAACTGATCGACCACCTGATCTACGAGGGGAAAAAACTTTACCTCCTGGAAAAAGTCCTTCCCTTTACGCCCGACAGCGTCGTCCACGAAGTGACCGCCGAACAGATGGACTGGCTTCGCAGCAACGAAATCCCCATCTACGCCCACCTCCAAAAGGAGCAGATGCTCTACAGTACCGACGCTACGCTGATCAAGAAGATGACACAGCCCGCGCCGTCTTCGCAAGGTATGCCGACGGAGTCTCCCGGAGGCGCCGTAAACTACCTCGGCAAGCAAATCGTGGAGGCCTACGTGAAGGCCAACCCCCAGGTAACGATGCCGGAGCTGATGGGGATGATTGACGGGCAGGCGGTGCTGGCGGGGGCGCGGTATAAACCTAAATAGTAATGTAGTACGGTAGTTTTGTAGTAATGTAGGCGCTGCCGCAGGTTACAGGAGGGAATGCTCACTTCGTTCGTTTGGCTTCGCCTTACCGGCATTATTTTTGTTTTATTAGGGTAGAAAACTCCTGGTGTAGCGTCATTACGTGCTACGATGGCCAGCGGTGCCTACATTACTACCGCACTACATTACTATACTATTTTCCCATGCGCAAGATTGACCACATCGTCTACACCGTCCCCAACCTCGAAGCAGCCATCACGAACCTGGAAAACCGCCTTGGGGTAAAGCCCGTAATCGGTGGCCGCCATGCAACACAGGGCACGAAGAACGCCCTTATCAACCTCGACAACGGCGCTTACCTGGAAATCCTCGCCGCTGACGATGAGAACACCAACATCGCTACTCCCCGCTGGATGGGCGTTGACGTACTCACCCGCCCCCAGATTACCCGTTGGGCCCTAAAGTCTGATGACCTCACCGCCGATGGCAACATCCTCCAGAACCATGACCCAGCCCTCGGCCAAACCAAGGCGGGCTCCCGGCAACGGCCCGACGGGAGTACGCTCCGCTGGGCGTTGATCCTCCCCACCTCCGTCCCCGAAGTTGACATTTTACCCTTCATGGTAGACTGGCGCGCGTCAGACATCCACCCGAACGAAGCTATGCCGGATATGGGATGCAGCGTTGTTGAAATTCAGCTTTCACATCCTCAGCCCAGTACCATCCAACCGGTACTCCAGGAACTTGATGCACCCTTGGTCGTTGCCAAAGCTGATACTCCGCGCATCGGGCTGTTGCTGCGCTGCCCGGCCGGGAAAGTTTTACTCTGATTCACTGCGGCTGAAGCTGCGGCCTGGAGTATAAATCGCTGTGGGTTCACGGTAGTTCTTTGTGTTCTCTGTGATCTTTGTGGTTTCTGTGATCT
>CAYWMW010000343.1:0-4729 GCA_964458975.1 uncultured Lewinella sp.
GGTTACCGTGGCGGCGGTGGCGGCGGCGGTTACCGTGGCGGCGGTGGCGGCGGCGGTTACCGTGGCGGCGGCGGTTACGACCGTGGCGGCGGTGGCGGCGGTTACGACCGGGGCGGACGCGGCGGCGGCGGTGGCGGTGGTTACGACCGTGGCGGACGCGGCGGCGGCGGTTACGACCGTGGCGGACGCGGCGGCGGCGGCTTTGACCGTGGCGGCGACAGCGGCGGCGGACGTTACGATCGCGGAAACCGTGGCGGTAGCTACGACCGTGGTGGTGACGACGAGCGCTACTAGTAGCTCCGCTACCAGCACAATTAAAAAGGGCACCCATCAGCTTAGGCTGGTGGGTGTCTTTTGGTTTTAGCCTGTGACCAATGCAAGATTATTCAAAGTGCGCGGGGCTGATCTTCCGATGCCCTTCCTTTGTGTGTTTCACGAGATGCTCGCCTCCTTCGCTCCCCCGCCCCCTTTCGCAGCGTGGCTTCTACGGGTTCTGCTTCGCGTTCCCCCGAGGTCCTCGGGAGCCCTGTTCACCCCCCCCTGAACAAGACATCATAACGGCCACCGCTGGCGGCACAGTAACGCTTTCCGGACGGCTCGGCAGCGGGATGCAAAGTTTGGCTATTGAAGCCGGGCCGGTTGGGGCCGGGTTTTACTTCCTGCGGGTTAGTGATGGAGCGGGAACTGGGGTGCGGCCGTTGGTGATTCGGTAGGCTACTCCGAAAGTTATCGGCCTCTTATCAATTGCCCCCAGAGCGTTAAAAGTGCCTTAAAACGATGGTTCAGGTGCAGCCCAACAGCACAAATTTCAGACCTTAAGCATAATACAATAAAAGCCCTTAACCATGAAATACCTGTTTATAATAGTTCTCAGTATTACCTTCCTCGCTTCCGGTTGCAGCATCGAAGACCGAATTGAACGCCGGGAAGATCGCCTGCTCGGCACCTGGGTAATTGACCGCGCTTCCTTCGACGAAGACGGCGCGCTGTTCAACAACAACATCACGGATGATTTCCGGGGAGACCAGATCACCTTTTTCCGCAACGGCCAGCTTGAATACCTGGCAGGAGACGGTCGTTTCTTCTCCGGCACCTGGTTCATCGATGCCCTCCGGGACCTGGACGACGACCTGGAATTCACCATCGATGCAGACTTCTTCGAGCCCAACGGGCGCCCGGCCTTCCGCTGGCTCGGTACCATTAACCGGCTGACCAACAACAACTTCAACCTCAACGTGGCGGAGGTGGACGGGACGTTGCGGCTGCGGTGGGATAAGGTGTAGATAGATTTGACAGATTTGATAGTGGGGTAGATTGGTAGCAGGCACATTAAAGTAAGGAGCGAAGTGCTATTAATCCATCACACTATCAAATCTACCAATCTAACCTTACCTTCGCGGCATGAGCCAAAACAAGACCATCCTCTCCGGCATTCAGCCAACGGGCAAACTTCATTTCGGACGCTATTTCGGTGCCGTCGAGAATTGGAAACGCCTGCAGGAGGACTACGACTGCCTGTACATGGTCGTGAATTACCACGCCATGACGATGCCTTTCACCGCTAAAAAACTGGCGGAGCAGAGCTGGGAGTTGTGCTTCAACTTACTGGCCTGCGGCATCAAACCCGAGAACATCTTCATCCAGAGCCTCGTGCCTGAGCACACCGAACTTGCCTGGATTTTGAACTGCTTTACCAGCTACGGGCAGCTCAGCCGCATGACCCAGTTTAAGGACAAAAGCCAGCAGAACGACGATAAGGGCAGCGAAGGCTTCATCTCCGCCGGCCTGTTCACCTACCCCGCCCTGCAGGCGGCCGACATCCTGATCTATAAAGCTGGTCTCGTACCCGTTGGCAAAGACCAGGAGCAACACCTGGAGCTGACCCGCAACATCGCGCAGCGGTTCAATAACTTTGCGGGCAAGGAGTTTTTCCCCGTCCCCGAAGCGATGTACACCAAGGTTCCGAAGGTGATGAGTACCGCCGATCCCAACCGCAAGATGAGCGCCAGCCTCGGCGACAAGCACAACATCGACGTGTTTGCCGACGAGCAACGCATTCGTAAGCAAGTAGGCAGCGCAGTGACAGATTCCCGTTCCGGGGCTGCTTCGCGGTCGGGCGCGGACGCAGGTGCAATGAGCGCTGGCGTAACCAACCTCTTCTCCCTGTTGGACGCTTCCGGCATGCACGAAGCACATACTTCTCTGATGCAGGACTACGAGCAGGGTACACTGAAATACTCCGACCTCAAGCACGAAGTAGCCAACGGCCTCGTCACCATCTCCGGCGGCATCCGCGAACGCCTCGCCGAGCTGAAGAGTGACCGCAAAGCCGTAAAGAACCAAATCAAACAGTCCAGTTTCGACATCCGCAAGCGCGCCCAGGAGACCATCCGGGAGGTGAAGGAGGTGACCGGGCTGATGAACGTGAAGATGTAAGGTGGTTCGGTGGTCTTGTGGTTCGGTGGTCTTGTGGGGGGTAGTCCGGTGGGCTGGACCTCCACAATACCACCTTCCACAAAACCACCGAACCACAATACCACCCTCCACAAAACCACCGAACCACAATACCACCCCCGTGACCTACGCCAAAGCCATAGCCGAACTAGAAGCCCTCCTCGCCCAACTCCAGGAAGTTCCCGCTGATATCGACCAGCTGCACGCGCGCGTTGCGCGCGCAGAGGTACTGGTGGCCACCTGCCGGGCGCAGCTGCGGGGCGTGGAGGAGGCGCTGAGTAAGTTAGACCAGACTACGGAAGAGTAAATTACCTTTGCCCTCAAATTAAAGACATGTCCAAAACAGTACTCATCACCGGCGCTACCGGCGGCATCGGCTTCGCCACCGCCCAGGACCTTGCCGGACGCGGCTACGAAGTAATCCTCCATGGCCGCAACCGGGAAAAGACCGAAGCGGCCCGCGACCACATCCTCGCCCAACAGCCCGACGCGAAGCTAAAAATCGTGATGTGCGACCTGGGTAAGCTCGACGAGGTCCGTCGTATGGGCGAAGAAGTACGCATCCTCGCCCCTACCCTGGATGTGCTGATCAACAACGCCGGCATCTGGAACTCGAAGCAAGTACTTACCGAAGAGGGCATCGAGCAGGTATTCGTCGTTAATCACCTCGCCTACTTTCTACTCACCCACCTCCTGATGCCCTCTTTGCGCAACGCACCGGACAACGGCCGCATCGTCTGCGTCGCCTCCGACAGCCACCAGCAGATCCGGGGGATGTACTTCGACAACATAAACCTCGATGGGAACTACCACGGCCTACGCTCCTACGCGCAGAGCAAGCTGGCCAACGTCCTCTTCTGCTACGAGTTTGACCGCCGGCGCAAGAGCACCGACCCGACCATCTACGCCGTCCAGCCCGGCCTCGTCCAGACGGACATCGGCCTGAAGGGAAATACCTGGCTCCACAGCTTCGCCTGGAAGGTCCGCCGGAAGATGAGCGGCAATAAAACCCCCGCCCAGGGTGCCGCCACCAGTATCTACCTCGCTACCTCCCCGGAAGCCGCAGACCAATCCGGTAAATACTGGGACAACTGCGCACCGAAAAAGTCTTACTCCAGCTCCTACGATAAGGATGAGGCGCGGATTCTTTGGGAGATGACGGAGGAGATGGTGGGGATTGGGCGGTTTTTTAAGTAGTACCTCGTAGCATCGACGCTTCAGGTCGATGCGGTCCTCTCGACCTTAAGGTCGAGAATACGGTATCGACCTAAAGGGGTCGATACTACAAGACAATTTACGTGCGCCACGAAAAGTCAAAAATATCCCTACGCGCATAGTGCCCCACCACATCAAAGTCCAGCTTTGCCCGGGCGATGTCTTCCAGGTCGAGCTCTGCGGTGAGAACGCCTTCGGAGCCGAATAACGGCCCGGCGATGACTTCGCCAAGCGGAGAAACAATTACGCTGCCACCGGGGCATATCTCCTCCGGTTCGTTGGGGACCAGGCCTAGATGCTCCGGGCGGTACATCGACTTGGTGAAGTACTGGTTGCAACCGAGGACGAAGCAGCGGCCTTCGAGCGCGATGTGGCGCATGGTGGAGGTCCAGACTTCGCGAGAATCTGCGGTGGGAGCAAGGTAAATTTGTACGCCTTGTTCGTAAATCACCATGCGGGCCAGGGGCATGTAGTTTTCCCAGCAGATCAGTCCGCCAAGCTTGCCGAAGGGGGCGGGCACCGTAACCAAACTTTCACCTGCGGCCGCGCCCCAAATAACACGTTCGCTACCCGTAGGCATGATTTTGCGGTGAACAGCCTCCAGGCCCTTTTCCGGAGATAGATACAGCATGGAGCAGTAAAGACTGCCGCCCTCCCGCTCGGTAACGCCGATGACGACGTAGACCTGATGATCACGCGCGATGGCCTCCAACCGGGCGCGGTCATCCGTATTAAGATCGATGCTACAGGCCAGGTAATCCGCGTAAAGCTGCCTGCCTTCGTCAGACCGGCTACCGATCACCGCCCCGAAGTCAAATCCGCGCGGATAACCGGGGATGAAAGACTCTGGCAAGAGCACCAGTTCTGCGCCGTTGGCAGCTTGCTCCGCTACCAGTTTTTCGGTCTTTTGTAAGGTCGCTTCCTTATCAAAAAAGATGGGGGATGCTTGGAGGACGGCTGCTTTTACTTTCATTGCCTTCGGTTTTGGCTCGACTAACTGTTTTGGCTCGACCTGAAGGTCGAGAATACCGTATCGACCTAAAGGGTCGATACTACGGGT
>CAYWMW010000344.1:0-4725 GCA_964458975.1 uncultured Lewinella sp.
CGTTTTAACGGTAAAAACCCGTTACGGGTTAAGACCGTCAGATTAGACAGCCTACATTGAGTAGCCTGACTTCTGCACGCTGATTTCTGACTTCTAAAAACTTCGATAATCTTTGAGTAAGCCTGCAATTTGTTATACACACCTTTGCTCACCTCCGGCACGAGTCTTAAGTAAAAAACGCCTGTTGAGTTCGGGATTATCACTTTTTACTAACCACGCGCACCGCCTCCTTCGCCAGCGTAGCCCGATCACGCGCCATCTGAACGGTATCGCCCAGGGCGGTGATGTGGCCCATTTTTCGGAAAGGGCGGGTTTCTGCCTTACCGTAGAGGTGGGGGTAGACTTCTGGGATGGCGAGAAGGTTGGCCCAGCCGTCGTAGACCGCAGGCCCGGTATGCCCTTCGGCGCCGAGGAGGTTGACCATGGCTCCGGGGCGGAGGAGATCGGTGGGGCCGAGGGGGAGGTCCATGATGGCGCGGAGGTGCTGATCGTACTGGCTGGTCATGCAGGCCTCGATGGTGTGGTGGCCGCTGTTGTGGGGGCGGGGCGCTACTTCGTTGACGAGGATTTCGCCCGCCGGAGTGAGGAAGAGCTCTACGGCCAGCAGACCGACGATGCCCATTTTTTCTGCTACCTCCATAGCGAGTTTTGCGGCGCGGGTGTCGGTATCGGAATCAATGGCGGCGGGGCAGATGAGGAACTCGACGAGGTTGGCCGTGGGGTGAAACTCCATCTCTACGGTCGGGAAGACGGAGATGGCGCCGGAGGGCGTGCGGGTAACGATGACGGCGAGCTCCTTGGCGATCTCTACCAGGGCTTCGATAACGCAGGGGCAGTCGAGTAGTTTCGTCTCTACATCTTCTTCGTTGCGGATCACGGCAACGCCCTGGCCGTCGTACCCCCCGGTGCGGGCTTTCTGGACGAAGGGGAGGGTGATGGCTCCGGCGGAGACCCCTGCTTTGACGTCCGCTGCGTTGGCGTAGAGGCTAAACGCTGAAGTCGCGATGCCTTCTTCGGCGTAGAATTGTTTTTGGAGGCCCTTGTCTTTGATCAGGTCGATCTTGTCTGGCTGGGGGTAGACTTTGATGCCTTCGGCGACAAGCTGGTGGAGGGCGCTGGTATTGATGTGTTCGATCTCGATGGTCACGATGTCCATCTTGCGGCCGAACTCAAGAACGTCTTCCTTACGGCTGAAGTCTCCGGAGTGAAAGACGGTGGCGTAGTTGGCGGCCGGGAAGCTGTGGTTGCGGTCCAGCACATGAATGGGCAGGTGCCAGTCTGCGCCCGCCTGACAGAGCATTTTACCTAGTTGGCCGCCGCCGAGGATGCCGATTCTGGGGGAGGAGTTGTTTGCCATAGGGCGAAGGTAGTTAGATTGATAGATTGATCGTATGACAGACTGATAGAAGATGCGCGGCCGCAGGTGCAAAGTGGGTTTTAAAGCATGAACTGAAGCGAATCAATAAGGGCTTCGGCCGGGTGGCTGCGGACTTGGTCCGGGTGCGGATTTTACAGTGAGTGGAGTCTTGTTCAGTCGGCTTGCTACTTGAAAATGGTACGGGTGATCCGGTGGGTGGCCCGTACTTTTTTGTTTTAGCCAAGTGGTTTTGCAACTTCCCCTTCCATCAAGAGACTATACCCCGAAGCTTCCACCAGAAAGCGGATGGTTTCAAGTAGACCGTTGCCTTCCAGGCGGGCTTCTTCGGTGAGCTTGCTCTTCAGGGCTTCGTTGCGGAGGCGGTCTTTGGCTTCCTGGCTCAGGGCGCTGTAGTCAGCGGCGGTGAAGCTGTTGAACCAACTTTCTTCGAGGTTGCGGTAGATGAGCTCATGGTCGATGGCCAAAATTTCCGGGTCGGGGAGGTTGGAGATGCGGACGGTACGGGTGGCGTCGTCTACCGTGATGGTGAGCTGTTCGAGGTTGTAACCCACGAGAACTTTGCCGCGTACTTCAACGGTCGCCGTTTTATCAAACCGGAGCCGGGCGGGCAGGGGAAGGTAGAGGGTTACGTTGCGGGTTTTGGTGGAGTTGTAGAGCTCGCTTACGTCCCCTTCTACGGTGACGAGCTTGGTTACTTTTCGGATTTGTTCGAGGAGGACGGTGGCCTCCGTGCGGGTCTCGCTGGCGGACGCATTGGTGAAGCCCCAGCATACGGCCAGCCCCAGGAGGAAGGCCAGCAGCGCGGTGGTTAGGAGTAGTGGTAGTTTAGACATCTTCAGGTTTAACGCTTTATGGTTCTGAAGAAGTGCGTGGGGTTGTGCCTGCTGTGGATTGGCCTCCCCATGGTACGGCTATCGGGCACCGCTTCGCGGTGCAGTTTACCATGAAGTGGGGCGGATAAACCCGAGACTCCGCTCCGCTGCGTCTCGGGTTACTAATGTTGAATCCCTACGGGATACCAAATAATATGTAGAGGCATAGCTTCCCATCTTTGCGGTAACTTTCGCGCACTTGGAGTCGGTAAATGTGTACTGAAAACTGTCTCTACGTGAAGAGTTTCTTGACCATTCATCTTAACAAAGCGCTATAACGTTATATACGCCAACAACCAATCCAAACAAACCTTTCCCCATGCGCAAAACCGCCATTCTACTCCTACTTTTTGTAAGCGGACTGACCTTCGCCCAGACCCAGGCCATCACCATTGAAGACGTCTGGCAAGACTACACTTTCATGCCTGACCGGGTGAGCGGCTTCAACTTCCTGCAGGATGGGCGCTCCTTCTCCCGCCTCGAACAGAACTCGGTGGTGAAATACGACTTGAAAACCGGTAATCGCACCAGCGTCCTCGCAAAAGGAGCCGAACTGCCCAACGATACGGGTTTTGACGGTCGGATCGATGCCTACGAGTTCAGCGCGGACGAATCGAAACTGATGCTCAGCAACCAGAGTGAGCAGTTGTACCGCCGCAGTTCGCAATCTTTTTTCTTCGTCTACGACCTGAAAACGGAGACCCTCACGCCGGTCTACCCCGAAAAAAAGCACCGGCTGGCTACGCTGGACCCTACGGGTGAGCGCGTCGCTTTCGTCGTAGACAACAACGTCTGGATAAAGGAACTCGCCTCCGGAGAAATGACCCAGGTCACTTCCGACGGAGAGACGAATAAGATCATCAACGGTGCCTCAGACTGGGTGTACGAAGAAGAATTTTCCTTCGCCCGCGCCATACACTGGAGCCCGGACGGTAGCTACCTGGCTTACCTCAAATTTGACGAAAGCAAGGTGAAGGAGTTTACCTATACCGATTTCCACAACGACATGTACCCCGAGTACAACACCTTCAAGTACCCAAAGGTGGGCGAGGAAAATAGTACGGTAAGCTTACACGCTTTCAACGTAAAGTCTGGCGACACGAAAGACCTCCTGACCGTCAATACCAGCCCGGAAGACGAGTGGCACTACCTACCCCGCGTACAGTGGACGACCGCAGGCGACCGCCTTACCGCCCAGCGGATGAACCGCCACCAGAGCAAACTAGAACTCTTGCTTTTCGACCTTGGCTCCGGCCAGCAAAGCACCCTCCTGAAGGAAGAAAATAAATACTACGTCGATGCCCACGACAACCTGACATTTTTAGAAAACGGCAAAGAATTTATCTGGACCAGCGAGCAATCCGGCTTCAACCACGTCTACCTCTACGAGATGAAGAAGGGGCAGTCTACCCAGGTCACAAACGGCAACTGGGACGTGACGGACTTCTACGGCTTACACGACGGCCAAATCTATTTCCAGGCCGCGAAGAACGGCCCCACTGGCCGCCAGGTATTTCAAAAGAGCCTGAAGGGTAAGGATCTGCCAAGGCCCGTTGCGGCCGAGCGCGGTGTGAACTCCGCTCAGTTTTCTGATACTTACGACTACTTCGTACTCACCAACTCTACCATCAACAGCCCGGAATCGGTGACGGTGATGGACGCTGCTGGCCAGCCCGTTCGCCAAATCATAGACAATATGGACCTGAAGACGAAGCTAAAGGCTTACGGCTACCAGCCGGTAGAGTTTTTCGACTTTAAGACCGAGGAAGGTACTACCCTGAACGGCTACATGATTAAGCCCGCCAACATGGTCGCCGGCCGTGAGCACCCACTGCTGATGCACGTCTACGGAGGCCCTGGCAGCCAGCAGGTGATGGACAACTGGCGCGGCCAGAATATGGCTTGGTTTCAGATGCTGGCGCAGCGGGGTTTCGTCGTTGCTGTCGTTGATAACCGGGGCACCGGTGCGCGCGGCGAAGAGATGAAAAAGCAGACCTACCTCACCCTCGGTAAGCAAGAAACTGAAGACCAGATCAGCGCGGCCAAACACCTTGGCGGTATGGACTTCATCGATGAGGATAAGATCGGAATCTTCGGCTGGAGCTACGGCGGCTTCATGGCCCTCCACTGCATCCTGCAGGGCAGCGATGTGTTCGCAGCTGCGATCTCCGTTGCGCCCGTTACCAACTGGAAGTGGTACGACAGCATCTACACCGAGCGCTACATGCGTACTTACGCAGAGAATAAAGATGGTTACGATAAGAACAGCCCCATCCACTACGCCGACCGCCTGAAGGGTGATCTACTGCTGGTGCACGGCATGGGAGACGACAACGTTCACTTTCAGCATACCGCCGAAATGGCCAACGCGCTGATCATGAACAATAAACAGTTCGATACTTACTTCTATCCCAACCGCAACCACGGGATCTACGGCGGCCCTACGCGCCTGCACCTCTACACCAAGATGACCAA
>CAYWMW010000345.1:0-1566 GCA_964458975.1 uncultured Lewinella sp.
GCCTGAGGCGAGGCTTGTTGGAGAGGGGATGGGGTGAGGTTACCACGGGCTGAACACGACTAATTAGACAGCCTAGTTCTAAGGCTGGGGTGTCTAATCTGACGCAAACTCCCCGAATTCCCTCGTCGGCCTAGCCAAGCTAACGCATGGCTCGGCCGACGAGCGAACTCCAGCGATGGTCGCAAACAAGCTCTTAGACCAGTCCTGCTAAAGCCGGAGCGACCATCACGGCTTAAAAGCCGGGCAACCAACCTTCTTTGCACCTGCGGCCGCGCCCATATTTTGCTCTTACTTAATTTTTCATTTCCCTTCCCATCCGTGCATCCACCCAGGCCAGCACTGGCTTAACGCTGAGCCCGTGCAGAAAAATAGAAACCAGGACGGTGAAATTAACAATGCTCCAGACGGGATCAATCTCAATAAAGTTGTCGCTATTGTGCGCGTACGCCAGGTAGTAAAGCGAGCCAACGCCCCGGATTCCGAAGTAGCTGATGGCAAGTTTCTCAACGTAAGGAAGCTTGCTGGGCAAGAAAGCCAATAAACCGCTGAGCGGACGAATGAGTAACAAAACGAGTAAGCCGAGCACCGCACCCTGCCAGGTCAGATCCGCCAGCCCACCGGTAGCGATGATGCCGCCGAAGGCGATCAGGAAAACCCCGAGAACTGCTTGTTCTACCTGGTCTACGGCCTCATAACTTGCCTGTTGGGCTTCAACGTCAGATTCTTCCTGGCGGCCACTGACCACCGCCGCGACGAAGACCGCCAGAAAGCCATACCCCTCCGCAAGTTCGGTAATCGAATAAGTGAGCAGGGTGGCCGCCAAGACAAAGAAGCCCGCCTCCACCTCAGTATCGTAACGGGCTGCCATGCGCTGGCGAAAACGATTGTAAGTCCAGGCCAAAACTTTTCCAAATCCATACCCCATCAGCGTACCGACTAAAATCCGGTACCCAAAATCCCACCAAGCCCAGGTGAACAAGGCATCCGAAACGCTGGTGGCAGAAACCAACCCAATGGCGAGGTAAACGAAGGGAAAAGCGAGACCATCGTTAAGACCGGCCTCCAGCGTGAGGCCAAAACGTACTTCATCTTCCGCACTTTCGTCTTTTGGTGGGCCAACCTGAACGTTGGCGGCAAGGACCGGGTCCGTCGGAGCCAAAACAGCCCCCAGAAGAATAGCGGAGGCGGGGGCGAGGCCAATCCAGCCCCAGGCAATTACAGCGATGGCGGCGATGGTAAGTGGCATCGCAATCCCGAGTAGGAAAATTCCCGTAGACCAGGTTTTCCAGCCCGGCGCCCGCTTCATCTTCAGGCCCGTCCCCGCCAGAGAGATGATGACGATGAACTCCGTGATGTATTCCATCAACTTGCGGTCAAAGCTCTGGTCTTCGGGATTGATGAGCGGAAGCTCCAGTGGCAGATTAAAGACCAGGTACCCAAAGGTGACGTAGATGATCGGTAGGCTGAGCAAGCGGTCGCGCAGCAGCCCGGGCAGTAAGAAGGTCCCCAAAAGGGCGAGGCCCGCGAGAAGAAGCAGTAAAATATGGGTGGTCAAATGATTTGCTT
>CAYWMW010000345.1:1666-4709 GCA_964458975.1 uncultured Lewinella sp.
AACTCCCTACTCCCCAAAAGTTCGCCCATGCTCGCGCGCCATCATCCCGTTGATGATGAACTGGTAGGCAAGCAGACCAAAAAGCGCCAGGTTGAGCAGCAACGACTGGCCCAGCGCAATGCCCGAAAGCCCCAGTACGGCCAGCGCAAACGTATATATGGTAAGCAGTAAACGTGGTTGTTTACGCTTTGGCCGCAGGAAACTACCGAGCGGAATCGTAAGCATCACGAAAGCGCCGGTGAAGAGTTGGAAGATGGTAAAGCCAGAAAGCAGCCACGCTGCAAGAGAAAGTACGGCGAGGCCCAAAGAACCGCCCACCAGGCTGGCCATCAGTTTATCGTCTTTATCCAGCAGGAGCCGACCGTATTTATTGGTCAGCAGGTAAAAATTCATCAGCGGATCGATGATCCAGGTCAGGAGGAACAGGGAGACCATTATATAGACCACCGGCATGATGAACGGCGCGTATTCCGGGTTGGCGGAGGCTTGCCGGTTCAGGAAGTTCACGCCGAACCACAGGCCGATCATCAGCCCGAAGCTGGCCCCGCCGGAGAGCTTCGCCATCGCCTCCTGGTACTTGAAGTAGAGGCGGTAGGGCCAAAACCTGGCCTTCAGGGCTTCCAGCATGGCGAAGCGGGCGAGTTGGTCGGTCGGGTTCAGGCTGAGGGCGTATTTCAGGCGTTCGAGTGCTTCGTCAACGCGGCCCTGGCGCAGCAGTTGGTAGCCGTGGTTGGCGATCGTGGCGCTGTCTTCCGGGTTGATGTGCAGGGCCTCGGCGATGGCCGCCTCGGTGTCGGCTTTGCCGAGGAAACCACCGATGTAGATTTTCATGTTGAGGGCCTCGGTGTTTTGCGGATTCAGGGCGAGGGCCTCGTCCACAAAATGCAGGGCGGCGTCGTAGTTGCGTTGGTCCAGCTTGGCCTTCGCCATCAGGGTGTAGGCGTCGTCGTCTTCCGCGTCCATCGCCATCAGTTGGGTCGCGTACTGCTCGGCCATTTTGGGCTTCTCGTCGTTCAGCTCGATGATGGCGGCCAGGCGCAGTACCATCGGGTTGTCCGGGTTTTCGCTCAGGAGCGGTCCGATCAGTTGGCGCGCCATCTCCTTCTCGCCCATGTTCGAGAGCGTATTGACGTAGTACAGCTGGGCGATGGGCTCGTCCGGATGGTCCGCCAGGTAGGTCTCCAACAGCGTCTTGCTCTCCGGCCAGCGGGCCTGGGACTGGAGGAGGTGGAGGCGTTCGATCAGGGCGTTTAGCTGCATGAGAAAGGGGTGAAGGGGGAAAGGAGTAAGGGGGGAAAGGGGAAAAGGAGTAAGGTGGGCGGGGCCGCAGGTGCAGGGTTTGGTTGAGGAGAAAGTCTGAATCGCGGATTTTGGCGGATCTCGCTGATCTCCTCGGATTACAGCGAGGGGAAATCCGTGTTGATCCGCGTAATCCGCTAGAATCCGCGATTCTAATTGTACGTGCGGACTACTTCAGGTATTTCAGCACATCATCGTACAACCCACCCTTATTAGCAAACATAGCATAATTTCGAGCGGTGGTAAACCACTCCGAGGTGGAAGGCCGGTGCTGCTCAACTCCCCGCAGTAAGTCTTTGGTCGTGATGGGGCGGGGGAGACCGGTCTTGATGGCTTCCTCCAGGATGCCTTCTACCGCGATGTCGATTACGGCGTTGAGATCTGCACCGGAGAAATCTTTGGTCCGTTTGGCAACCTTACCGAAGTCGATGTTTTCCTGGGGTTTGCCTTCAACCTTTAACTTCAGGATGGCTTCGCGGCCAGCGGTGTCGGGCGGGGGGACGAAGATGATCCGATCAAAGCGACCTGGGCGACGGAAGGCCGTGTCCAGATGCCAGGGCACGTTCGTTGCCCCGATGATGAGCAGGCCGTCGTTGTTGGAGCTGATGCCGTCCAGTTCTGCCAGGAACTGATTGATGACGTTGCGGCCCGCGCTCTGCTTCATGTCCGAACGCTTGGCCCCGAGCGCGTCTACTTCGTCGAAGAACAAGACGCAGGGTTTTTTCTCCCGGGCGAGATCGAAGTAGGAGGCGAGCTGTTTTTCGCTGTTACCGACCCACATGTCGAGGATGTCGTTCAGGCCAACGCTGATGAAATTAGCGTCGATCTGGCCAGCGGTAGCGCGGGCGATGAAGGTCTTACCGCAGCCGGGAGGACCATATAATAGGATACCTCCGCCAACTTTCTTCCCGTAGCTCCGGTACAGCTCTGCGTGCTGAAGGGGTTGGATGATCTTCAGGTCAATCTCCCGCTTCACGGCCTCCATGCCGCCGACGTCGTCGAAGTTCATGTTTGGCTTACTCAGTAGGCGGTCGTCCTCCTCTTCTTCAAAGTCGAAATCCAGCCCGTCGGCCTCGTAGGTGGACGTTTGGCGGAAGGCCTGGTCGAGTTCTTCGTCGGCGAGCAGGATGTTGTCTTCCAGGGCGCTGCGGTAGAGCATCCCTGCGCGGTCGAGGTCGTTGTCTCTTAGGTAGCAACGGGCGATGATGACCCTCGTCTCCGGGGTCAGCAGCTCCGGATGGCCGAGCTCTTCGTAAATAATGAGGCAAGCGGAGTTTTTGCCTTGTTTGTGGTAGACTTCAATGAGGGCCTGCTTCAAGTCCAAATCGTGGGGCTCACGTTTCATCAGGGTGTTGATCTCGCGCTCCAGTTCGGTTTCGTGGCCGGCCAGGCCGCGCAGCTTGTTGATGAGCAGGCGGCGGATATAGGCATTGTCGGGGCTGGCCTTCAGGGCTTCGCGTAGGTCTTGTAATTCTTTATCTGGTGTCATGGTGGGGGAATAACGGTTTTGGATCACTCGTAGTTGACCCAACTCGACAGGCGAACTTTTTTGTTGGCGAACTTGAACGACTGTCTCCAAGACCAGTGCATGTCGGTAAAGACAATGAATGGCCCGTTTGGGGAGGGACGAAAAAGGATTTGCTTCGCAATACTTCGTGCTCGACTGGCGAGTTTGGAGCAACTCGCAAGTCGAGCACAAAGTCACCTTGTAGCTAGCTCCTAGCTCCTAGTTCCTAGTTCCTAG
>CAYWMW010000346.1:0-4697 GCA_964458975.1 uncultured Lewinella sp.
TGCCGGTTCCTCAACCCCCAGGTTGAGCTCCTGCATGCCAGCCTGAAGGCTGGTTAACCCGCACGGCTTAAAAGCCGGGCAACCAACCCTTCATTGCACCTGCGGCCGCGCCCTACTTAAACCTAATCGCCTTCACCGGATCAATCCGCGTAACGAGGTAGGAGGGCACGATGAGGAATAGCAGCGTAACGAAGAAAGTGCCGATGTTCAGCCCGATCACCGTCATCCAGTCCACGTCAATGGGCGCTACGGAGAGGTAGTAGGATTCTTCGTCGAGCGTAACGAATTCGAAGGTTTTCTGCGCCCAGCAAAGGAGCAACCCGATGGTATTGCCCAGGAATAGCCCGCCGATGATGATGAAGGCCGCGTAGTATAAAAATATCTGGCGGATGCCCCAGTTCGTCTGCCCCAGTGCTTTTAGCGTACCGATCATGTTCGTCCGCTCCAGGATGAGGATCAGCAGGGCCGTCATCATGTTGATGATCGCGACAATCACCATCAGGGTGAGGATGAGCACCCAGTTGTAGTCCTGAATGTCCAGCCAACTGAAGAGTGTGTGGATTTTCTTGCGGATGCTCTCCCCGTAGAGGTCCTGCGGCAGCACCTGGTAGTGGATGTAACCGCTGATGGCCTCCAGGTCGTCCAGGTCATCAATGGTTACCTCGAAGCCGCCAACCTGATCGTCTTCCCAGCCGAGGAGCGCGCGCGGCTGCTTGATGTCCACGATGGCGAACTGCCGGTCGTATTCTTCAAGTCCGGTTTTATAAATTCCGGTGACGGTGAACTTGCGGGGGCGCTCCTTCAGCGTCCGGTCAATGAACGTAAAGTCTACCCGATCGCCCAGCTTCACCTGCATCCGGTTGGCGGTGATGCTACTCAGGATGATGCCCCGGCTGGTACTGTCGGACGTAATTTCCAATCGTTCCCCTTCCACGAGATACCGCCCGAAGTTGTCCCAGTCGTAATCTTCAGCGATCCCCTTCAGGATGAGGGCTTCCTGAACGGGCAGGCGTTTGCCCTCCTGGTAGACCGAAGCCACACCTGGTAGAACGATGAACTGCTGAATGTGGTCAATTCCACCTTTGGTGGTGGTGGCTTCCCCGGCTTTTTCGCCGAGCCCTCCGCTGTAGGCTTCGAGGGTGATCTGGCCGGTGGTGTCCAGGCTGGGATAAAAATCCTGCTTGTTCGAAATCGGATAGTTATAGCTGTCCAGTATCCGGTAGCTGGCCGCATCGGCGGTGATGTGAATATGCCCCCAAAAGCCAAAAATCTTATCCGAAATTTCCGACTTAAAGCCGGTGATGAGTGCACTGGCCAGCACCATCGTCGCCATAGAAATCGCCACCGCCACTACGGCAATGCCGATGATGGTCCGGGAAACTGACTTGGTGCCACCCTTGGCAACGTTGCGGGCTAGAAATAGAGGTAAGTTCATACTTAATGCAAACTTACGTTCCCGGAGTGGTATTGCCCATTTGGATAGCAGACAAATGCCTATAACAAAAAAAGTAAGCCTGTTCAGCGCAGTTACTCTCTAAGGAAGAAACAGAATTGAACAAGCTTACTTTATACTTTTGAAATTCAAGCCTACCGAGGCCGACCTGAAATTGCTACATGAATTATGCTTTTTTCAGCAAATTCATCAACACACTCACTACAAGCAGTACGACAAAGATGTAGAAAAATATTTCTGCAATTCCGGCCATCGAGCCAGCTACCCCGCCGAAACCGAGAACACCGGCGATAATGGCAATAACGAAAAAGATAAGTGCATAACGTAACATAATATTGTAGTTTACTGAGTTTTGAAAAATCGGCAGCAGTGGTGCTTCCTTTGTTACTTGATATTTAAGACAAGACCGTATTTTATGTCTGCCTTTAAAACTAAAGCAGATGCACCCGACAAACTGTTCGCTCCTCTCGGAAAAATTAAAAAAAGTCATCAACCCACCCAAAAAGGTTTTTCACAACCCGGTACCACCCCCTTAGCCCTACCCTACCCCCGGTTCCGCAAATCGTCGATAAAGCGGGTAAGTTCTTGCTCGTCGTACACAAGTACTTCGCGCGGCTTGGAGCCCTGAGACGGGCCTACGATGCCGAGCTGCTCCATCTGGTCCACGATCCGGCCAGCGCGGTTATACCCGAGCTTGAGGCGGCGCTGAATCATTGAGGTAGAGCCGTGCTGCTGCTGAATGATCAGGCGCGCGGCATCCTCAAACATATCATCAAGGTCGGCGTAGGAAAGTGCACCGGAGCCCGCCAGTTCTTCGTCGGTATTGTACTCAGGCAGTAAGTAGGGCTCTACGTAGCCGCGCTGGTTACCGATGAAGTCGATGACTTCTTCCACTTCAGGTGTATCCACGAAGGCACCCTGCAAACGAACGACGTCGCCGCCGTTGCTCAGCAGCATATCTCCCCGGCCGATGAGCTGGTCCGCACCACCGGCATCGAGGATGGTTCGGGAATCCACCTTGGCGGTAACCTTATAGGCGATACGCGCCGGAAAGTTGGCCTTAATCACACCGGTAATGATGTTCACCGACGGGCGCTGCGTAGCGATCACCAGGTGAATCCCTACGGCACGCGACAGCTGTGCGAGGCGGGCGATGGGCATCTCCACCTCCTTACCGGCCGTCATGATGAGGTCGGCAAATTCGTCGATGATCAAGACAATGAAGGGTAGGAATTTGTGTCCCTTCTCCGGGTTGAGGCGGCGGGCGACAAACTTCTCGTTGTACTCCTTGATGTTCCGGGCGGAGGCTTTCTTGAGCAGGTCATACCGCTGGTCCATCTCGATACAGAGCGAGTTCAGGATGTGGATCACCTTCGTGGTCTCGGTCGTGATCGGCTCCGTCTGCCCCGGCAGAAAGGCCAGGAAATGGCTTTCCAGTTTGGCGTATGGGAAGAGTTCCACCTTCTTCGGGTCAATCATCACCAGCTTCACCTGCGAAGGGTGCTTTTTATAGAGCAACGACATGATGATGGAGTTGATCCCCACCGATTTACCCTGGCCCGTAGCACCGGCCACCAGCAAGTGCGGCATCTTGGCCAGGTCGGCCACCAGTACTTCGTTCTTAATCGTTTTACCGAGCGCCAGCGGCAGGTCCATCTTAGCACTACGGAATTTATCGCTCTCAATCACCTCGCGCATGGAAACCATCTGCGGGTTCTTATTCGGCACCTCGATACCGATCGTTCCCCGACCGGGAATCGGGGCGATGATCCGGATGCCGAGGGCGGCCAGACTCAGCGCGATATCGTCCTCCAGGTTCTTGATCTTGGAAATACGCACGCCGGGCGCCGGAACGATTTCGTAGAGCGTCACCGTTGGCCCGATGGTGGCGCGGATCTTCGTAATCTCGATTTTGTAGTTCAGCAGCGTCTCGATGATCTGGTCCTTATTGGCTTCGAGTTCGGAGCGGTCTACTTCGGTTTTACCGGGTTCGCGGTCCAGCAGCAGCTCGATGTGCGGCGGGGCGTAGTTGGGCAAATCCAGCGTCGGGTCGTAGGGTTCGGAGTGGTCTTTGTTTTCTTCGGTTACGGCCAGGCTGGTGTCGATGCCTTCGTCGCCGTCCGCGATGGTGAGGTTGGCATCGCCAACGGCCAGCGGGTCTTTACTTACCAGCGTCAGGTCGCCCACGGACTCCAGCGGGAGTTCGGTCTGCTCGCCCGGAACCTGCTCAATTCCTTTGTCGGAGAGCGTCGGTGGCCCGTCAATTTCAAAGGCCGAACCATCGCCGGGGCTTAAGGATATGCTAGACTTTCTTTTGGGCGCGGACGCAGGTGCAAGGGCAGGTTCTTTTGGGCTATTGAACGTAGCCGCCGTCTTGGGCTCGAAGCGTTCTGGCCGCTTCTTGCCCCGGAACCGAATCCGTTCGGAGAAGTGGTCCCGGATGTCGTTCCCAATCTGCCGGGGAGACCCGTTAAAATCAATCCGTGCCTCAAACACCAGGTACAGACCAAACAATGCGAGCAGCAGCAGGATCACCCCAAAGCTACCCAGCACACCGGTCAGGTGGCTCACCAGGTACTGCCCAATCGCACCGCCAACGGGAAACTGCCACACCTTGCCAATCGTAAACTCCAGCAGAACCGCAAAGCCGATAATCGCCAGCATCACCTTCACGAACAGTGCGCCCATAGGCTTGATGTCTTGCCGGCGCAAGCGGTTCATACCCAGCTGCCACAGCAAATAGACAACGCCAAAGCTCGGCAAACCGAACAGAAAGTACATGTAAAAATTGGAGAGGAAGGCCCCTAAGCGGCCCAGCCAGTTGTCTACCGTAGGCCCGTCGTTCAGCAGTAATTTCCAGCTGAAGCGCAGGACCCGGTCCTGGTCCACCTTCCACGTAAAGAGGTAAGAAGTAAAGGCCACAAAGAGGTAAACGGCAATAAAAAGCAAGAGCAAACCGAAGAGTTTCGGGATGCGCTCGTCGTTCAACCCCATCTTGAGGCCGAGCTGTTTCGGGTTTTTCGCTTTTCTTTTTGCCATACAGTAAGTCGGGAATCGGGAATTCGCTTGTTGGCAAAAGTAGGGAAAATAAAGGGAGTGAGGTAAAAAAAGGGTAAGGAACGCTAGCATTACCTATTGGAGGGTTTTCACCTAACCATCAAACGCTGCGTAAGCACCCGCTCCCCTGCCTCCACGCCATCGTCCCCACCGGAGGCCTCGACGCTGACGGCAACTGGATCAGCCC
>CAYWMW010000347.1:0-4689 GCA_964458975.1 uncultured Lewinella sp.
AACTCGAAAAGTCGATCACGACCAACTCCGGTCTGATGAAGACTTACGGGAAAGCGTTGGCTAAGAAGGTCAAGCTTCGTTATGAGCAGCTGCTCGCAAATGAAACCTTGGCTGACATGAAGACTATCCGCGCCGCGCGTCTGCATTCTTTGTCCGGAGACCGGGCTGGTCAGTGGGCCGTGGACGTAAGCGGAAACGAGCGAATGTGTTTTATTTTAATCTGCGACCCGATACCACTTTTACCCGATGGAGGCATCAACCTAACCCAGATTACGGATGTAGAAATTGTATTCGTTGGCGATTATCACTAGCCATCTTTAGTATCTCATTGCAACACCATGTCTAATAACGAACTGAACAAAGCCTTACTTGTCTGTCCGGGTGATACCATCCAGGAAGAGCTCGACGTTTTGGGGATGCCCCAGCGTGAACTTGCGGAGCGTATGGGCTATCCTTCTAATAAGCTGAATCAGTTAATCAAGGGAGAAGTGTCGTTAACCAGGGATACCGCTGGTAAGCTGGAAAGAGTTCTGGGTATACCGTCCCGGACTTGGCTGAACCTGGAAGCACGCTATCAGGAAGAGAAGCTTGCGATTGAAGATGCAGAACGCTTGGAAAGTGTGACTGACTGGCTAAAGGGATTTCCATTGAAAAAAATGGAAGACCTTGGCCTCTTAACTGGCGGAAATAAGGCCCATCGCGTTGGAGAGTTACTAACTTTTTTCAGAGTTGCTTCGCCACGTGAATGGCAACGTATTTATGTAGATGAAGAAGTATCTGTTGCTTTTAAAATCAGCCTTGCAAAAGCGCCAGACCCTAAGCCGCTTTCTGTTTGGTTGCGGTATGGAGAGCTTCAGGCAGGAAAAATTGCACTAGCGGAATACTCTGCGGAGAGCTTCAAGCGTGCTTTGTCAAGCAGTAAGGCTTTATCCTGTCAACAGCCAGAAAACTTTCTAACGAAGCTTCAAAATTTATGTTCTCAAGCAGGTGTAGCTTTGGTTTATACGCCTACTTTTAGTCGGGCAATGGTTAGTGGTGCAACCCGTTGGATAAACGGACGGAATACCCCCCTGATTCAAATTAGTGACCGCTATCATAGCGCAGATCATTTTTGGTTCGCCTTTTACCATGAAGCCTTGCATGTTCTGAAACACGGAAAAACTGCTGTTTTTTTGGAAGGTGTACAAGGGCTGGGGCAACCCGAAAAACAGGAGATAGAAGCTAATGATTTTGCACTTAAGATGTTACTTAATGGCTTTCCTTTGGAGAGGTTTGCTGATGGACGTGACAAACGATGGAGTAAACAAGAAGTACTTGCATACGCTGATAAATATAAAGTTCATCCAGGAACCTTAGTCGCTCAACTGCAAAGAGTTGGAAGCTTGGCGAAGAAGAATCTAAACGGATTAAAGGGACGGATTAATTTTTGAAGAGATAAATCAAGATGGAGTAATACTCAGAGAAGGACAGGTTTAAACTGAATCCGACAACCGATAACCGCCCATGCACCACCAATTCCTAAACCACCTAACCCACCAGCGCCGCCTGAGCGAGCACACCGTTGCCGCCTACGCCAACGACCTGAAGCAGTTTGCCGCCTGGTGTAAGGAGCAGCACGGCTTGGTGGGCACCGGTGAGGTCACCCGCGACCACGTCAAAGCATGGATGGCCAGCCTGATGGCCAATGAGCTCGCACCTTCCAGCATCCGCCGGAAACTGTCTTCCCTGAAAGCCTTCTACGCTTACCAGCAGAGTAGGGGACTACAGCGGGAGAACCCGACCCTGCGCATTCCTACGCCGAAACTGTCTCGCCGCCTACCGACCTCCGTAGCGGAGAAAGACATCAAACGGCTCTTCGGCTCCTTCCCCGATCCGCTCACCAATACCGATTTCTCCCTCTTGCGGGATCACCTGCTGCTGGCCCTGCTTTACCAGTGTGGGCTGCGCCGCGCCGAATTGATTGCCCTGAACCAGCTGGATGTAGACCTCGATCACCGTCGTGTCTCCGTCATCGGGAAAGGGAAAAAGCAACGCCTGGTTCCCTTCGGCCCAAAACTGGCCGAATTGGTGGAGCGCTACGGAGAAGTTCGGACCTCCACTTTCCCGGAAGGCGAGAGCCCCGCCCTCTTGCTCACGGACCGGGGGAAACGTCTTTACCCTAAGTACACCTATAATAAGGTGACCGAGTACCTGGGCGCTTTTAGTACGGAGGAGAAAAAGAGCCCGCACGTGCTACGCCATACTTTCGCTACCCACCTGCTCAGTGAGGGAGCGGACCTCAATGCGGTAAAGGAACTGCTGGGCCACGCCAACCTGGCGGCGACCCAGCTTTATACCCACAACAACATTAAGCGCCTACAGGAGGTATATCGACAGGCGCATCCAGAGGGGGAGGATATTAAGCGTAAGTAATTGTCCATAGAAACAGATGAGTGCCTTGCAACTTTAGCGTCCGGGGGCTGTGTTAACGGTTCGCAAAGGCATTGAGACTACGTATGATCCTGTACGCAGCTTAGCGAAGAAATATTTCCAAAGAAAATTCTTGCAGACAGTTTGTGAATTGATGGGAAAGAGCTTACCTTTGCAATCGCTTAAGGAAAATGTCCTGAAGTTGCATTGAAAAACAGGTCAAGATTACCAGTTTTAAGCCGATATAGCTCAGTCTGGTAGAGCAGCTGATTTGTAATCAGCTGGTCGGCGGTTCGAATCCGTCTATCGGCTCTCTTTTAACGATGACCAAGTCGTTTACATAAGGGGTAATCTTGAAAGAATTTCACCGGGGGTGCGCTACAGTTGGAGAGGTAGGTTGGACTGTAAATCCAATGTTTCGGCTGAGTAGGTTCGAATCCTACCACCCCCACACCATTAGGAGCTAGAGAACTAGAAACTAGATTTTCACGTATACGTGACGATTCTAGTTCACTAGTTTCTAGTTTCTAAACATGCAGAAGTAGCTCAGTTGGTAGAGCATCAGCCTTCCAAGCTGAGGGTCGCGGGTTCGAGCCTCGTCTTCTGCTCCAAATGAAAATCCACAACGGTGGTTTTTCTTAATTTGAAATCACCATTTGCCGACGTAGCTCAGGGGTAGAGCACTTCCATGGTAAGGAAGGGGTCGTGAGTTCAAATCTCACCGTTGGCTCAAGTTCGTGATGAACTTGTGTTGGCGTTCAGTATGGCTGTGTTTTTTCAACACGGTCATTTCTTGTTTTGCCCGTACTGCATCGCCAACGATTCAAACTCTTCGGGCTTCCACCGGAGAAGGGGCGGCCGGGGTGCGGTTCGCACCCATGTCCTAACTAGTTTTTTAATCCCCTAAATACTTACCTGTAATGGCTAAGGAAACATTCCAAAGAACAAAGCCGCACGTTAACATCGGTACCATCGGTCACGTTGACCACGGTAAGACTACGTTGACCGCTGCGATCTCCACTGTACTCGCAAAGACCAGCGGTGGCGAAGTGAAGGATTACTCATCCATCGACTCCGCTCCGGAAGAAAAAGAGCGTGGTATCACGATCAACACCGCTCACGTTGAGTACGAAACCGAGAACCGTCACTACGCACACGTTGACTGCCCCGGCCACGCTGACTACGTAAAGAACATGGTAACTGGTGCTGCCCAGATGGACGGCGCTATCCTTGTAGTAGCTGCAACTGATGGCCCTATGCCACAGACCCGTGAGCACATCCTCCTGGCTCGCCAGGTAGGTGTACCTAACATCGTAGTATTCATGAACAAGGCTGACCTTGTTGATGACGAAGAAATGCTCGAGCTGGTGGAAATGGAAGTTCGCGAACTTCTCTCTTCTTACGAGTACGACGGCGACAACGCCAGCATCATCATCGGTTCTGCCCTCAAGGGCCTCGAAGGTGACGCAGAAGGCGAAAAGCAGATCCTCGACCTCATGGCCGCAGTTGACGCTGAAATCCCCGAGCCAGAACGTCTGGTTGACCTTCCATTCCTGATGCCAGTAGAGGACGTGTTCTCTATCACTGGTCGTGGTACCGTAGCTACGGGCCGTATCGAGCGTGGTATCGTTAACGTAGGTGACCCCGTCGAAATCATCGGCATGCAGGAGCCCGGTCAGAAACTGACCTCCACCATCACTGGTGTAGAAATGTTCCGCAAGCTCCTCGACCGTGGTGAAGCTGGTGACAACGCCGGTATGCTTCTCCGTGGTATTGAGAAAACCGTTATCAAGCGCGGTATGGTTATCTGTAAGCCAGGTTCCGTAAAGCCACACACCAAGTTCAAGTGTGAGGTATACGTTCTCTCTAAGGACGAAGGTGGCCGTCACACGCCATTCTTCAACGGCTACCGCCCTCAGTTCTACTTCCGTACCACGGACGTAACTGGTGACGTGAAGCTGCCTGAAAACGTAGAGATGGTAATGCCCGGCGATAACGTAACGCTGGAAGTAACCCTCCTCGCTGAAATCGCAATGGAGAAAGGTCTCCGCTTCGCCATCCGCGAAGGTGGCCGTACCGTAGGTGCTGGTCAGGTGACTGAAATCATCGAGTAAAATCCTGAAGTCTTCAGACTTCTTGATTCCCTACCAATAGTGAAAGTTAGGTGCCCTCTTTTGGGTACTTAACTTTCACTTTCTTAGGAATTGTGTACTTTCGCAGCCGTTTGGTAGAGCAGAGCACTGGTCTCCAACCGCGCAGCAGCCACGAAGTGCAACCAGG
>CAYWMW010000348.1:0-4662 GCA_964458975.1 uncultured Lewinella sp.
TTTACTGCCCTTTTTTTTTTATTTTAAAACATGGTTAAAAAATATAAATTATAACCCCCCCCCCCCCTACCTAAACTCCTGTTCGCAGGTGTTTTTGCCTTTATAGCGTTTGCCTCCTTTGGATGCGAAACCGAAACACCCTCCTTACAGGACCAAGAAGCAGTTGTTTCTGACTTCTTAATATTAACAGAACAGGATATTACGGAGCTAACTTCAAGCATAGATTTGTTTGAAGAAAACGTAGCTCAAAAGCTAAGCGAAAATCCTGGGTTTGAATCATACGAAGACTACTTCGCGGGTGTGGAAGAAAGTCTTGCTTCAGCAGAAAGTAATGATACTAAGCCGTTTGAAAATCCTATGGATCTGCAGAATAGGTTCAATGTTGATGTCCAAAACAGCGACGATGGCTTTGAAATACTACCTACTGTGAACTCTTTCGTCCTCCGTAGTATTGTCAATAAACATGGTGTGATCCAAATTGGCGAAATACTATACCAATATGATGGTGAAGTAGTAGCTAAAGTGCCTTCTGCTAAAGTCACTGACTTTACCGACCTTTTTAGCAACCCTGATGCTAAGTTCGAGACATATATTGGGAGTTCTAGTGCCGAAACCGAATTGAAGAGAAACCTTGAAGGTATATGTAATATCAATTACAGAACTAACCGAAGAGACCATAGGTTAAAGCCAAGGTGGTATTCTGATTTCGTTAAAATAGGTGGCGAAAAAGTTGGAGAAACCTGGATTGAGGCCAAACATCAAAAGAAAAGATGGGGTGTCTGGTTCGCCAACAGTGAAGACCGAATTAGGATGTCTGGAACCTGGAATCTTTTTACAGGTGCAGGCTTGCCAGCAGAATTTACTGATGTGAATGAAACCTGTACAAATTGCAGTAAGCTGGAAGAAATTATAGGTCTCATGCCTACAACAGATGCCGAAAAAGACAGGACAGACTGGATCATTAGTGGAAATACAACTAATACAACCGAAGATGGCGGTGTGACACGAACTTGTATCATAAATAATTAATCCTTTATTTTACTGTCAAATACTGGTACAATGTTCACCAAGTTTATGTGTTGGGAAACACATAAATTTGGTGTTTTGTTATATTAATTAATTACAATGCAACAACGCCTTTTACTAAAAATACTACTTAGCGTTTGCGCACAACTTCTATGCGGCTACCTGTACAGCCAAACCTTATTCGTAACCCTGGTAGACAGTGAATCTCAGGAAGGCCTTGTGGGCAGTTACATCACGATTACGGAGAGGCAGTACGTTACAAACGAGTATGGCCGGGTCTCCATACCCATAAATACTGTGCCAAAAAAAATTGACCTGGTAGCGACCTACATCGGGTATCAGCCGCTTGATACAATCATTAGCATCAATACGCTCGATGATGTATATATTTCTATCAGGCTAAAAAGCAGTGCCACCCTTCCAGTGGTGAATATTTCCGTTAATGATTACACGGAGGATGTCCATAGTGAACTAAATCGCATCGCACCATCAATCGCATCGCTTAAGGTCACGCCTTCGTTAGGTGGAGAAGTTGATATACTTAAGTCCTTGCAGCTTACACCAGGCATTAGTGCAGGAGCAGAAGGAACGGCAGATTTACTGGTGCGGGGAGGTAGCGCTGACCAAAACCTCATCTTATTGGACGGGGCCAAAGTTTATAATTCTAACCATTTTTTTGGGCTGATTTCCCCTTTTCAGCCGGGCTTGGTAAAAGCCATCGAAGTATTCAAAGGTGGTTTCCCGGCCAGGTACGGGGGGCGACTAAGCTCCGTCGTCAACGTCACTAGTATTGAAGGGCGGCAAGAAGACTGGCGGGGAGAAGCAAGTCTGGGGCTGATCAACGCCCAGGCAAACGCCAGCGGCCCCATTAATGACAAATGGTCGTTAGCCGTAGGAGGCCGGTCGGCCTATTTATCGGTACTCAATCTACTATTTCAGCAAAACAGCAACGTTCAGACGTATGCTTTTTATGACATCAACGCCAAGGCAACCTTAAGAACAGACCGTACGCACCTTTCTATCAGTGCGTTTCGGAATCATGACATTACACAAATTAATGATGATTTTGCCCAGGCTCCAGTAAACGGAAATATCCGATACGGTAATAATACACTGTCCGGTCGCTGGTTGTACAACCTGACGGGTAAATTTGACCTTCTGAGCGAGTTGAACTTTAATCAGTACCAGTTTGGAACCGAGCAGTCATCATTGGACGACAACGACGGAATTATCGGGAATGTCTCTTTAAACTCGACAATAAGAGAAACTGCGGGTAGGCTGGAATTGCGTGGCCGACCAACGAATTTCATCAAAGTATCTGCTGGGATAGAGTACAATAGTCGTTCCATTGCACCCCGCGATATCGAAGATGGTTTGACGGGGAGGAACAACAGCTTCCCCGTAGAAGACACCCGAGAGCTTGGTTTGTACCTTGAACCGATCATTCGTTTTTCACCTAAAACCAGCGCAAGGCTGGGCCTTCGTGTTCAGGAATACACACTTCCCTTCGGGGAAGAGCGTAAGCTGTTTTTCGAACCCCGGCTTTCGGTGAATTCAAAGCTGTCGGGCAACATTCAGCTAAGCAGCTCGTACGCACGCATGAGCCAGGGCGTACACCGGATCACCAGTAACTTTATCGGTATTCCTAATAATTTATGGGTAAGCAGCAGACCACTTGCGCCTCCGAGCCAGTCTGATATATATACCGTTGGTTCCTCCCTGAAAATGAAAAACGCAGCATTAAACGTTGAGTTCTTCCTGAAGCGAATGAAAGACTTAATTGACCCGCTCCCCGGCCGCAACCTGTTTCAAACCTCTACCCTTGATTGGTTAAATGAAGTCTCCACCGCCGGAGAAGCTCGGATTTATGGCCTCGAAGGAAGCTGGACGATGAACAAAGAACGTTGGAATCTCACTGTAAACTATACCTTAAGCTGGAATCAAATTCGTTACGATGAGATCAATGCAGGGCAGTGGTATTTTCAGCAGTTTGACCGCCGTCATGACCTGGCGATCATCGGGCTGTACGAGTTGAGTGACAATTGGTCGGTATCGGCCAATTTCATTTTTAACGACGGCTTCCGCCTAACATTACCACAAACTGTCTACCTGGACGGACTATTTAACACGCCTGTCCCCTTTTACCAGGGCAGGTTTGATGCGAAATCTCCCGCCTACCACCGGTTAGATGCAAACTTCATCAGGGAAGTCCGAAAAGCCAATGGTCACTACCGAAGACTAACGCTTGGCGTATACAATGCTTACGCACGTAAAAATGCTACTTTCATCCTACACGAAACAGATACCATATTCGACCTTAGCGGGTCAACTTCTTCACCTGAATTACTCGGGATATCTTCCAGTGCGCGAAGGTTTACCTTGTTTCGTTTCATCCCTCACATTAGCTATGGATTCAGTTTTTAAAAGAACATTACTTTTACTCACCGTATGCAGTACCATCGTGGGAGGATTGTTTAGCTGTGAACAGGAAGAGCCTTTTGTCCCCAGAGGGTTTGCGCAGAATGCGCTTGCGGTATCCGCGCTTGTTGATCCTGCATTTGGTTTTGAAGCAACTGTGGGAAGAACACTCTCGTCGGCTTTTGGCTCAGAAGTATCAATTGAAGACTTAGTACTCGATGATGCCTTAGTGACGTTGTTTACCTCGGATACGGCCATCAATATTCCGGGCGCAAGCCAGCGCGGGCGGTATACACTTCAAGATGCCGATCTATTTGTCGTGGGCACTTGTTTTACCCTACAAGTTGAGCATGCTGAGTATCCGACCGTTACCTCGACCGAAGTTTGCATTCCTGCCGCCGTTGAGGTAGACAGTTTTCAGGTAGAAGAAGTAATGGACAATGACCTGGGCTTCACGGTCCCTAGTGTGCGCTTTTTGCTCAATGACAATGAGCAACTTAAGTTTTATAAAATTGACGTGAACGCAAATAATGAGAATAATACCAGAGTATCTCTTATTGCGGAGACGAGTATTGGCCTGGATATCTGTAGCTACTTTGATTATCACGATCCCTACGGTATATACTTTTCCGACGATTGTTTTTTCAATGCATCAGCACAGTTCAGGCTAACCTTACAAACAGGTACAATCCTAGGAGATGATGATCCAATAACCAGTGTAGAGGTTCAACTGAGAGGTATCACAGAAGATTATTTTAAGTATTTGGAAAATTTTCAGAACCTTGACGACGACAGAGGCTGGATCGTTGAACCAGCAGATACGTTCACCAACTTAAACGGAGGAGTCGGCATTTTTGCGGCATCAAATACCTTTCAGCGAACCGTCCGGTTGCCGTAGTTTTAGGGGGCGCAGACGCAGGTGCAGTGTAGCGAAACCCTCGAACAGCAGAGCTCGTCGGCCGAGGCGGCGTTAGCCCTGACTTGTCCGACGAGTGGGTGCAATCATAAACCATACTTGAAAATAATGCGGCTTTTTCACAAGTATACTTGTGAATAATGAGGTTTTGGCATCTCTGCACTATGATCGAGCGGACAATAGCCCAGAACATTGAACTCAATCATTAATAACTTTGATCCGCTTGATTCACGACAAGACCACGGTCTCCTCTGGGAGAACTACGTCGTCAGCGAATTCCACAAGCGCCTGAAGCATACGAG
>CAYWMW010000349.1:0-4656 GCA_964458975.1 uncultured Lewinella sp.
TCCTGTAGGGATTTAACCCCGGTAGCCCCGGACGGAGCGAAGCGCAGTCCGGGGCAGTCCGGGGCATTCCGGGGCGACCTAACGAAGCCATGATTTATTTTTTCGCGGCGCGGAGCGCCGCCTTTGGGTATAGTTCCTCATTTCTCAGTCCCCGCAAAACGCATTAAATTGCAAGCCACCAAACCCCATCCCACCATGCTCAACCGCCGCAACTGGCTCCGCCAATCCATCCTCACTACCGCTGGTGCTGCGCTGCTGGCGCCTACGGATTTAAGCGCGTTATCTGACCACCAAGGGAACCTGTTGGATCAACTCGCCGCCCCTGGAAACGACGAAGCCTACTGGGAAATGGTGAAAAGCCAGTTCACTTTCGCGCCCGGCCTGACCTACTTCAACAACGGCTCGCTCGGTGCCTGCCCGGACCACGTCGTTAAGGCCACCAACGAATTTCGGCGTACGCTCGATGGCTTCCCTTCCAAATACATGTGGGGGGGCTGGGACGATGAGCAAGAGGCCGTGCGGGAGAAAGTGGCAAAGACCTTCAACGTATCTCCGGAAACCATCGCCCTCATCCACAATACTACGGAGGGGATGAACCTCATTGCGTCTAGTATGGACTTCGCTGCGGGTGACGAAGTACTGCTCAGTAGCCACGAACACACCAGCGCCCGCGTGCCGTGGAAATACTGGCAAGAAAGCAAGGGCGTGGTGCTGAAAGACGTAGACCTTCCGCTGTTGCCGGAGAGCCCGGAGGAGATTGTGGACCGCTTTCGCCGGGCCATTACGCCGAAGACAAAGGCCATTTCCATCGTCCACGTCACCAACACGAACGGGATGCGGTTGCCGGTGAAGGAGATTTCTGCTATGGCCCACGAGCGGGGTGTTTTGGTGGCGGTGGACGGGGCGCAGTCGATGGGGATGTTCCGCATCGATCTGGAGGACCTGGGCTGTGATTTTTTCACTTCCAGCAGCCACAAATGGTTGTTCTCGCCTAAAGGGATGGGTGTTTTTTATGCGCGGCCGCAGGTGCAAAAATTGTTGAAGCCCTTGGTCGTTTGCCGGGGGTGGGAAGACGAAACCATTCGCCGCCTCGAAAACTACAACACCCGTAACCTACCCGAGCTGCTCGGCCTCGGAGCCGCCCTCGACTTCCGCGCCCTCATCGGCCAGGAACGTATCGAAAAGCGCATCTTCGAGCTAAAACATTACTTCCGCGACCAGCTCGTCAAAGACGACCGCTTCGCCCTCAAAACCCCTGCTGACGACGGCCTCTCCGCTGGCATCCAAACCGTCGAGGTCGTCGGCCAAAACGTAATCGACGTCCGCAACCGCCTCACCGACGATCACGGAATTGATTGCCGCCCGATGACGACCTTCGGCATCAACGGGGTGCGGATTTCGCTGGCTATTTACTGCACCAAAGCTGATGTGGACCGGTTGGTGGCGGCGCTCAGTGCCGCTTGATACACTACCTGGGGGGGCGGTCCCCCCCCCTCCGGACTCCGCTCCGCTGCGTCCGGGGTTAAAATAGTGTAGTCGCTACGCGACAAGCACCGCTAAGGGTATTTATCCCCAAACTTATTAAATCCTGTAGGGATTTAACATTATTAGCCTTGGACGGAGCGCAGCGCAGTCCAAGGCAACCTAACGAAGCCATGATTTATTTTTCGCGGCGCGGAGCGCCGCCAGGGGCGGCTCAACAAGAACCATAATGCCCGCGCAAAACCCTAAACCACGCTACAAACCCCAAACCATTTAAACCCGAAGCCCCACGAAGCGTTCTCCAAATAAAAACAAAATGGCAGCTCCCCTAATCAATAAAGTAGCCAACTCTAAGCTCATTACCTTAAAGCTGGAAGACTACTGGCCCGCCGCCCCGCTGGCAACTTTTGACCTGAAGGATTACCTCTTCATGGAGCTCATCCTGAAGGAAAAAGACTTCCGGGAGGCCATCAAGGCCCATGATTTTAGTCAGTATCAGGACAAAACCCTGTTAGTGTTTTGCTCCGCAGACGCCATCATTCCCGCCTGGGCGTACATGCTGGTGGCCGCAGCGGCCTCTCCCTTCGCGGCCGACATTTACAACGGAACAGCGGCCGAATACCTCAGCGCCCACTACCGCCAAACCGTTGCCGGGCTTGACCTGGAGGCTTTTGCGGACCAGCGCGTAGTCGTTAAAGGCTGCGGTGAAAAAGACGTGCCAGCCTCCGCTTATCTCGACGTGACGGCCAAATTACGGCCGGTCGTTCGCTCCATCATGTACGGTGAACCGTGCAGTACGGTACCCGTCTTTAAGCGACCGATGACGCGGAAGTAGGAAATGTGCTTATCTTGGGCCATTACTACTACCGAAGGTGCTCACCCTTCGGCTAACCCTGACGTACCGTTAACCGCCCGCCCATGCGCTTCAGCCGCTTACTCTTTTTCTTCGCTTTCGCCCTGAGCACCCTTTCGCTCGGCGCGCAAGACACGCACTTCACGCTACACAACTACGCTCCCCTCTGGGTAAACCCCGCTAATACTGGTGCTTTCTCTGGCTCTATTCGTGCCGGAGGTATTCACCGGGGGCAGTGGTTTGGCCTTAACGGTATCCAGACATCTAATATTTACGCCGATGCCCCTCTGGCCTTTGGCTTCCGGAAGCAAGACTGGATTGGGGTAGGGTTTAACTTTATTACTGATGATGCTGGGGCTGCTGACATAACGGAAAATTTCTTTGGGTTTAGCGGCGCTTACCACCTCTCCCTCGATAAAAAGCGAACGAATATTTTAACGCTGGGTGTTCAGTACGGAAGTACAACTTATAGTGTAGAATCAGATCGGCTTTTTTCTCAAGAAGCAACCATTTCTCAAAGTCTTGGTGGCTTAGAAGGCTCTGGCTCCGGTGCGATGATCGAATTGCCACAAATGATGAGTGGCAACATGAACCAAAACGAGAACAACCCTAATTTCAACAGCCTCAACGCTGGGGTGAAGCTGAAAATGCTGTTGGACAAAAAAACTGGTAACCTCTTTGAGGCGGGTGTTTCCTTACTTCACTTAAATCGCCCCAACCGTCAGAGCTTGGTGGAGCGCCAGGATATGGTGATCGATACCATGAACCCTGGCCCTAATCCTAACCCTCCGGTCATCGTCGGCCAAGACAGCCGCCGCCGCCGGGGCACCCTCCACGCCCACGCCCGGCTAGACATGGAGATGAGTGAAAAATGGCGTTTCCAACCCACCGTTTTCTACCAGAGCAGCGCGGGCACCAGCTCCGTATCCCTTCAAACCTGGGGGGCACGCCAACTGAAGAAAAACCTGGATCTCCGCCTCGGCCTTGGCTACCGCACCGGTGATGCCGCCAAAGTGATGGTCGGTTTCGATACCGACCGCCTGCGCACCGCGCTGGCCTACGACATCACCCTGAGCCAGGCCCGGGACGTGACCAGCTTCCAGGGTGCCTTTGAGCTCGGCCTGGCGTACATCTTCAACATCTACAAGAAACCGGAGGTGACGCCGACCATTCTTTGCCCAAGGCTTTAACGGATCGTTTAAACTCCGAAGCCCCCGTCCGGCGTTATTCTTAGTGGCCAAGCGGCCCATTCCCGTAAATATCAGCATCCAACCGATGAAGCATATATTTTCAGCACTCCTCCTTTTCTCTTTAGCCTTTCTTCCCTCTTTACTAAAAGCCCAGCCACTGGCCGGGGCTTCTAACGAGGAGAAAGTACTGGCCGCTGCGGACAGTGCCCGCCGGACCAACAACTGGTTCATTGCCCTGGAAAACTACGAGACCGCTTACGACCAGAACGATGACCTGCCGCTGCGCCCGGAAATCGCGCTGATGAACCTTAAGCTGCGCGACATCAAAGCCGCCGTACGGAACTACACCCAGGTTTTCCGCCGCGTAGAAGCCAGCGATACCACCAACAACATCCACCGCTACCACTACGGCCGTGCCCTGAAAATGGCCGGGCAGTACGACGATGCACGGACTTATTTTGAAGACTTCCTGCTCCACAATACCGACGAGGAGTTGGAGTATTTCGCCAAAATGGAACTCGAAGGCATCAAGCTTTACCGGGATATGCCGAAGGAAACCAGCGAAGTTGCCCTGGAGGGCCTGGACCGGAAGGTGAACAGTTCCTTCAGCGAATACTCTCCGGTGCTTTCTGCCGACGGGAATACCTTATACTTCTCTACCTGGCAAGCAACGGCCGCTGTTCCGCAAACGGATGCTAACGACGAAAAAAGCTTCAGCCGCATCCTGATGTCCACCAAAGGCGATAAGGGCTGGAACAAAGCCGAAGTGCTCGGTAAAGAAGTGAACCGCCCCGGTGTACACTCCGCCAATCCGGCGCTAAGTGCGGACGGCCGTAGGCTCTACTACAACCGCATGGAAATGGAGAGCAACCGAATTGTTGCGTCCAAAATTTATGTTTCTGACGTAGAAGACAACGGCTGGAAGAGCGGCAACCCCGTCTCTGGTATCAACGCGGATGGACGTTTGGTACTACAACCCGCCCCCGGCGAACTCTTTGGCCAGGAGGTACTCTTCTTCGTCTCCGATATGGACGGCGGCTACGGTGGCCGAGATATTTACTACGCCCCCTATAAGGGAGATGGCCGCTACGGCGAACCGGTCAACCTGGGCGAGACGATCAACACCATCGG
>CAYWMW010000350.1:0-4638 GCA_964458975.1 uncultured Lewinella sp.
GTTGGGTGCGGGTAGTGGGGCCACCACTTCAACGTCCAGCGTTGCTGGCTCAGAAGGGCAACCGCTGATGTTACTGGTGACCGTAGCGGTTATGGTTCTGGTTCCTGCGGAAGGGAAAACAACGAGGTAATCCGTATCGTCCGGGTTGCCATCAGGGATTACCACACCGTCGGCGAAGTCAGTTACGACGTCGTTACCAGATACAAAGTTGGTACTCCCGACGCGGATGAAGGTGGTATCGCCCAGGCACTGCACTCCGGATTGAGTAAAGAAGGCCGTTGGGCGGGCGAAGACCGTAATGTCGAAGGTTGTATCAACGGAACAGGTTCCCGGTTCGGTGTAAGACATCATTATGGTGTAGGTCGTGCCCGCTTCATCGAAGTTTACGGCGCTGGCGAAGAAAGTATCCCGCATCACGCCGGTACCGCTGAAGGCAAACGCACCGGAATCGTCTGAGCCATCCACCGTAATTTCGGTGAGGCTAATAAACTCATCCCCTTCCAGTATACAAACTTGCTCAGGCACGGTGGTAAGGTTGGCCGTAAAAGCAGGACAAGGAACCGAGGAACAGGTCTCCGGCAGGAAGACTCCGCTATCTCCACAAAGACCTGCGGCGGATTCGGCGGTCACCGCAAGGGTAACTTCTTCGCCGGGTTCGAGGCCGGTGAAGATGTATTCCAGGTCAGTTGTTGTTTCGGTAGAACCGTCTTCAAAGATCAGGTTGTAGAAATCTGCACCGGGTACCGCTCCCCAGGAGAACCTTACGCTGTTGCGGTCTAGCGCCGTACAACTCACAATCGGTGGCTCCGGCGGAGCTACACAGTTGATGGTAATGCAGGTAGTATCACTGATACAGGCACCTCGCTGAACAACCAGGCAGATTTCGTACAAACCGGCAGCATCGTAACTACAGCTGTATTCCTGAAAGCCAAGCGTATCCGTGTTGGAGGGAGCCATCGGGTCGTACAGGTAGGTAAATACACCGCTGTCGGCCGCCGTCACGTTACCGGTATAACTGAGGCTGAAGGGCTCTCCGACACAAACGTCGACAGTGCCCGTCTGCCCGTTGACCGTGAAGGTACTCGTAGGCGTTTCGTCTACCGTGTAGGTAAAGGTTTGGTTCCTACGGCACATCCCCTCCTCGAACAGGACGGTAAGAACGTGGGCGCCAACGCCAGCGGCGGCAACGTCGAAGAAGTAGTCGGGGCCAACCTGCATCACGCCCTGGCCACTGAAGGAGAGCATGCCTCCTCCCATATCTCCCATCACCGTGGTGGTAAGTGGAAATTGGAGCGGAGCATCACCACTACAGAAGGTAGTGTCTGGTGGCAAGGCAACGATTAATGACGGGCAGGCCGCAGAAGTACAGCTTCGGGTACCGGGTGCTGAATTCGGGCAGGGCGCACCACCAATGGCCGTAACGCTGATGTTCACCGTCTGGTCTACCGAGAGGCCACCGACAAACAGCGTGGTAGAGTCCTGAAAGAAGATCGGGCCGTTGTCCACGGAAATACCGAAGCTGTCCGCCCCGGTCTGAGTTGGCCAGGTGAAGGTGACGGACTCCATAGTAACCGTATCACAGGTTACAGCAGGCACTAGCAGCGGTGCTACTACGTCAATGCTGTCGGTGAAGGTCTCTCCCGTACAGCCGTCGTCTGAAGTGACGGTCAGGGAGACGAAGTGACGCCCCGGAGCACCCCAGCTAAAGTTGCGCGAGGCAGCGTCGTTTCCAGGAGTAACGGTTGCGCCCGGCGCAGCGAAATCGTACGTAAAACCGGCTTGCATTGCACCTGCGGCCGCGCCCAGAACTTCTGTACCTGTACAAATTGGCCCTGCGGGCAGATCAAAGTCTGAAGAGGGGCGTGCGTTAATTACAATATCAAAAGTATCACGGAAAGTGCAATCCATCTCCGAGAAAATGGCAATTACGGAATACGTTCCGGGCGCGGCCGTAGATGCATTGAAAGTTGTCGAGTTAGAACCATCCTGTTGTTGCCAGACAAACGCCCCGCTTCCGGTCGAATTGATGGCTGAGGCAGTCAACGTGAAGTCGGTATCGTCTCCTTCACAGAACGGGCCGATCGGGTCAATAGCCACGGTGATTGGAGGGCAGTTTCGGGTAGTACAGGTATGTTCCATCGCTTGAGAATCACCACAAGGGCCGGTATTTTGAGCCGTTACACTTATGGTTACGGACTCTCCCTCGGCCAACCCAGTTACGAGCATGGTATTCCCCGTTTCATTGACCGTCGCTCCTGTGGGTATGTTAACAATGGTTACATTAAAATCGTTGGTATTCGGATGGCTCCAACTAAAACCTACCTGGTCAAAGTTTACGTTTTCGCAGGTCACCACGGGGGCGGCAGGCTCACCAACCACTACCAATGCTTCCGTAACGGTCGGGCCGTCGCACTGGGCGTTGGAAGCGACGAGGGAGACCGACTGGGTTCCGACGTTGGCAAAAATAACCTGGTGAGGGCCCGCACCGGTGGCGGTAGCGGGCGTTGCTCCGGCACCGAAGTCCCACGCAAAGGTTACCCCCGTGGGGTCTCCGTCGTAGGTCATGGTTGCCATACCGTTGACGCAAATAGTGTCGGGGGCGATGGTGAAGTCTGAGGAAGGCGGGGCAACGGCGGTAAGCATGAAGCTTGCCTCGCCCGTACAGTTTCCTTCGGTATAAACGAGCCGGATAGTGTGCACGCCAGGGCCGGCGGCGGCGGGGTCAAACTGGTTGCCGGTCACACCGGGCCCGGACCATTCAAGGGTTCCGGTACCGGCCACGGTGGCCGTCAGGTCTACCAGAGCTGCGGCACCATCGGAGCAGAACGAGCCTTCGGGGGTAGTGATGGTTGGGGTCAGGTCAGCACAGGACTGGGTAGTACAGGTAAGCTCCGTTGGCTGGGAGTTTCCGCAAGCGCCGGTGTTTTGGGCAACTACCCTGATGGTGACCGATTCCCCTTCGGCGAGGCCAGTAACGAGCATGGTGTTTCCCGTTTGGTTGACCGTTGAACCAGCTGGCTGGTCAGTAACGGTCACGTCAAAATTAGTAATCGTAGGATGGCTCCAGGAGAAGCCAACTTGATCAAAGTCAACATTTTCACAGTTAACCGCTGGCGCTACCGGGTTTTCATCAACCTCGAGTGTTTCCGTAGCGGTAGGCCCGGTACATTCAGCGTTGGAGGCAACAAGACTAACCGACGGGGTACCTGCATCATTAAAAGTAACCATGTGCGGGCCAGGGCCAGTGGCGGTGGCGGGCGTTGCGCCAGCACCGAAGTCCCACGCAAAAGTGAGCCCGGTAGCATCGCCGTCGTAGGTAAAGGTGGCCATGCCTCCGGCGCAGATAGCGGCCGGATCTACGGTGAAGTTGGAGGAGGGAGGGTCTGTAACCGTAAGCACGATGGTTGCTTCATCGGAGCAGTTGTCTTCAGTATAAACGAGCCGGATGGTGTGCACGCCAGGGCCAGCGGCGGCGGCATCAAACTGGCTTCCGGTCACTCCGGGCCCAGACCATTCGAGTGTTCCGGCACCTGCCACGGTGGCCGTCAGATCCACCAGGGCAGCGGTACCATCGGAGCAGAACGAGCCTTCGGGGGTAGTGATGGTTGGGGTCAGGTCCGGGCAGGTTTCGTTAACACAAGTAATGGAGTTTTCCGTTCCGGGGCAGGCCTTCAGATTGGCATTAGCTACCGGCGTTACGCTAACGGTAACGGAAGTGCCCGGAGTGACTCCGGTGATCAGAAGTTCGGAATCGAAAACTTCCTGCACCGGCTGTTCAACGCCGCCAATGGTAACGACAACGTTGAAAAACTGCTGGCCCACGTCGTCCCAGTCGAAGAACATCTCGTCGGGATTAGGGAAATTACAGTCAGCAAAGGTTACCGCTGGCAGATCGGGTAAGATTTCAACGAAGTTGGGTTCCGAGAGGCTAACGCAGCCGAAGTTGTCGGTTACCTGAACGTAAACATCGGTTGCTGGGTTGTTGATGTCCACCGTCAGGGTCTGATCGGTGCTTACTACTGATCCATTCACGAACCACTCGTAGTCAAAACCCGGTTCTCCGCCGGTAACCGTTGAGGTAAGCTCTACGCTTTCATCACTACAGATTACCGGTTCGATGGGGCTAACACTAACGGTTGGCAACTCAAAAATAGAGTACTCAACCGGGGTAACCACCTGAATACAACCTTCGGGGTTCATTACCGTAAGCTCAAGTAAATAGTCTCCCGGAGCGGTACCAAAAATGGCGTAAGACGGCCCGGCGCCCGCACCGTTGTCCCAGTCAAAAGTCCACCCCGGTGGGAAGGCATCTCCGCTAGCTTGCACCGCGAAGAAGGTGATGTCCGGGTCTACGCCATCCGGAGATTGACAGGTTACAAAACCTGGATCGGCCTGGATGTCGATTACGATTTCATTTGCGATGAAGATTTCCTGGGTCAGGGTAACCGGGCAATTGTTTACGTCCGTCGTGGTAACGGTGACGGTTACTAAACCTTCGGCATCGGCGGTATACGTCAATTCCGGGCCAGCTTCAGGCAATGAAGTGCCGGCGGGGTCAAACCATTCAAAAGTTTCGCCGCCGTCGATGACGGTAAAAGTTACCTCATCACCAAAACAGACGTTGTCGTTGTCTACGGA
>CAYWMW010000351.1:0-4637 GCA_964458975.1 uncultured Lewinella sp.
CCTACCCCCAAAGGGGGAACAAAAAGCGACAATTTGGTTTGTGCTAAATCAATAAGCGCCACACAAGATCAAGCAAGTATTCTTTACCCAATCGCATCATTCACCACCTTCTTAGCCTCCTCCTGGAGTTGACGTAGGTGCTCTTCCCCCTTAAAGCTCTCGGCGTAGATCTTGTAGATGTTCTCGGTGCCAGACGGGCGGGCGGCGAACCAGCCGTTGGCCGTTTCCACCTTCAGGCCGCCAATGGCGGCCCCGTTGCCCGGCGCGTTGGTCAGGATGTTGGTGATCTTCTCGCCCGCGAGTTCGGCGGAGGTGATCTGATCCGGAGATAGTTTTTTCAGCTTGTCTTTCTGCTCGGGCGTTGCGGGCGCGTCGATACGGTCGTAGACGGGTTCGCCGAACTCCTGGGTGAAGCCACGGTAAATTTCGGCGGGGTCCTTGCCGGTTCGCGCGGTGATCTCTCCGGAGAGCAGGGCGGCGATGATGCCGTCTTTATCCGTTGACCAGACGTTGCCACTCCGATCCAGGAAGGAGGCTCCGGCGCTTTCCTCGCCGCCGAACCCCAGGCTTCCGTCGTATAAACCATCAACGAACCACTTGAAACCGACGGGCACTTCCACCAGTTTCCGGCCCAGCTTTTTGGCCACCCGGTCGATCATCTGGCTGCTCACCAGTGTTTTCCCGATGCCCGTCTTGGCGGCCCATCCGGGCCGGTTCTGGAAGAGATAGTCGATGGCAACGGCCAGGTAGTGGTTGGGCTGCATCAGCCCTGCGCTGCGGGTCACGATGCCGTGGCGGTCGTGGTCCGTATCGCAGGCGAAGGCGACCGGGTACTTATCCTTTAGCCCGATGAGGCGCTGCATGGCGTAGCTGGAGGAGGGGTCCATTCTGATCTTACCGTCCCAGTCTAAAGACATGAAGCTGAAGGTATGGTCTACGGCATCGTCCACCACGGTGAGGTTGAGGCCGTAGCGGTCGGCGATCCGCTGCCAGTAGTGGACGCCCGCGCCCCCAAGGGGATCAACGCCCATGCTGACGCCCGATTCCTTCAGCAGGTCCATATCGAGCACGAGGCCCAGGTCCGCCGTGTACGCCTCCAGATAATCGTACCGCTGGGTGGTGGAAGCAGCCAGTGCTTTGGCCAGCGTGACCCGTTTCACGTTCCGCAGTTTGTTTTCCAGGATTTCGTTGGCCCGGGATTCGATCCAGGACGTAACCGAACCTTCCGCCGGCCCGCCGTTCGTCATATTGTACTTGAAGCCCCCGTCCGTAGGCGGGTTATGCGAAGGTGTGATGATGATGCCGTCGGCAAGGTCTTTACTTCTATCCTTATTATAAACCAGGATGGCGTGGCTGACGGCCGGGGTCGGTGTATACTCATCGTTAGTGGCGATCATGGTTACCACCTCGTTGGCCGCCAGTACTTCCAGCGCCGTTGCCTGCGCCGGGGTGGAGAGGGCGTGCGAGTCTATGCCCACAAAGACCGGCCCGGTGATGCCCTGTTTTACCCGGTAATCACAGATCGCCTGCGTAGTAGCCAGGATGTGCGCTTCGTTGAAGGAGCTATTCAAAGACGAACCCCGGTGCCCCGACGTACCGAAGGATACCCGCTCTTCACGCCGGGACGGGTCCGGGCTCTGGGTAAAGTAGTCCGTGATAAGTTGAGGTACGTTTATCCTTTGGTCCTTAGTAGCCGTTTTTCCTGCGAGTGGGTGGGTTGACATAGTTTGGTTTTCTCATTAATACCGGAAACGGGTTTACCTGTTCACGGACTGTTCATAATAACTCCGGTAAGTAAGCCATTTATTCCGACAAACCAGCGAAACCTACGCCTCCGCATGTATAATGAGACCCACGAATTCCCTTTTCCCCCGGCCCCCGTAGTAGACTTCACCAGTGACGATTCTACCACCTGGATTGTCCGGAGGAATCACCCCATCGAGTCGGGCGTAAGTATCTGATCAGCCCATCGTTTTTTCAGAGGACAACCTCTGCCCTTATCCTTCCCCTTGCACCTGCGGCCGCGCCTGAAAAGTATCCAGCACGGTAACCAAGGTCAGGTAACCAACGCTGAGCAAACAGCCCCAGCGCCCGATGGCCGACACCTCGGGATAGGCCCAAACGTTGAGCAACGCCGTAGCGATGAAGACCACCACCATTGCAATCGTGAGCCCCCACCAACGGCCACCCCGGCTGGGGTAAGGCACCAGGATGGGTACAAAATGGAGGATGGCCAGCACCGCCGTGATGGCCAGCAACCAGGGCCAGGACAGCCCGGGCGTAACGAAAATGAAGACGTACACCACCATGTTCCACATCACCGGGAAGCCGATAAAATGGTTGCCATCTTCGCTGACCATCCCTTCGAGACCGTAGTAAATTGCCCCCGACAGTAACATCATGAAACTGCCAGCGTAGAGCGCCCAAACGGGAGCATCCACGGCCACGAAGAAAAGGTAGGCCGGTAGAATTGCGTAGGTGAAAAAGTCGATGACGTAGTCGATCGTTTTGCCGTCTACGTGGGGCAATACCTCCTTCACGCGCGCCATGCGGGCGAAGGTGCCGTCGATGCCATCGATGACCAAAGTTGCCAACATCCAGGCCATCGCCGCCCGGAAATCGCCTGCGATGGCCGCCAGGAGACCCATGAAGCCCGCCAGCAATCCGGAGGCGGTGAAGAGGTGGACCAGCCAGGCGAATAGTTTCATGAATCGGTTGTCTTGATGAAATGAAAAGTAGAAAGTAGGCACGCTCCGTTACCGTGCTCCGCCGCGACAAAGCTAACAAGCTTACGAGAGTTCCTGATAATGGGAGGAATATTTGCTACCTTAACCCCAATACACACACATCTTATTGATATTTTCATGCAACTAAGTACACTCGACTGGGGTATCATCGCCGCCTTTTTCATCGTCTCTTTAGCCATTGGTTTGTGGACCAGCAGAAAATCGGGCGAGTCCTCCAAAGAGTTCTTCCTCTCCGGCCGTAATATGCCCTGGTGGTTGCTCGGGGTTTCCATGGTCGCTACCACTTTCTCGGCCGATACGCCTAACCTGGTGACGGACATTGTACGCAAGCAAGGGGTCGCCGGCAACTGGGCCTGGTGGGCTTTTCTACTGACAGGAATGCTGACGGTTTTTGTCTACGCCCGGCTCTGGCGGCGCTCGGGGGTGATGACAGACCTTGAGTTCTACGAAATGCGGTACAGCGGTGCTCCAGCCCGCTTTTTACGTGGCTTCAGGGCCATTTACCTTGGTGTTTTCTTCAACATCATGATCATGGCTACGGTCTGCCTTGCGGGCATCAAGATTGGTAGTGTGATGCTCGGGATTCCTGCGGAGACTACCGTAATCCTCGTAGGCATTATCACCGTTGCTTACTCAGCCCTCGGTGGTTTGCGGGGTATCGTCATCACTGATTTTGTTCAGTTCGGTCTGGCGATGGTCGGTGCTTTCTGGGCGGCTATTTACATCGTCGGCATGCCGGAAGTTGGTGGTTTGGATGCGTTGTTTACCCACCCTAACGTAGTCGGAAAACTCGACTTCATGCCGGACATGAACGACCCGGAGATGTACGTTCCGCTCTTCATCATCCCCATTGCCGTACAGTGGTGGAATGTCTGGTACCCCGGCTCCGAGCCCGGCGGCGGGGGCTACATTGCCCAACGGATGCTGGCCGCTAAGAACGAACGCCACGCCGTGGGGGCCACCTTCCTTTACAACGCCTTCCACTACGCCCTCCGCCCCTGGCCCTGGATTTTGATCGCCCTGGCCTCACTGATCGTTTTCCCCGATCTGGCCAGTATCGAAGCCGCGTTCCCCGAAGCAGACAAAATTGACGACGACCTGGCCTACTCCGCCATGCTGTCTTACCTGTCTCCCGGGCTAAAAGGGCTGGTTGTCGCCTCGCTCATCGCGGCCTTGATGTCTACTCTCTCCACCCACCTCAACTGGGGTGCGTCCTACGTCGTAAATGATTGGTACCAACGCTTCTTTAAGCCGGAAGCTACCGAAAAAGACCTCGTGATGGTAGGCCGCATCACTACCGTAGGCCTCATGATTCTGGCCGCCCTCTTCGCCCTGGTGCTCAACAATGCCCTGGAAGCCTTCAATATCCTCCTGCAAATCGGTGCGGGCACCGGTCTGATTTTCATCCTCCGCTGGTTTTGGTGGCGCATCAATGCCTACACCGAGATCGCGGGCATGTTCATCTCCTTTGCCGTAGCACTGTTCATGAATTTCGTCTATCCGCACCTCGGCCTGCCCGAATTGGCATCGTGGCAAGTACTACTGCTCGGCATCGTAATCACCACCATCGGCTGGGTTATCGTTACCTTCATGACCCGCCCGACGGACGACGCGACCCTGCAGTCTTTCTATAGAAAAATCAAGCCCGGAGGCCCCGGCTGGACTCCGGTAGCCGCCGCCATCCCGGCTGATGCCCAGGTGACTGGCACCGGCAATTTAGCTTTCGGCATCCTGGCTATGCTGGTGGGTGCGATGGCCATCTACGCCGTCCTCTTCGCCACCGGTTTCTACCTGTACGGTAACCTGGCGGGTACGCTGATTGCGGCGAGCCTTGCGGCTGTTGGCATCATTTTTATGTGGATGAATAAACATCGGTTTTAATGGAATTAG
>CAYWMW010000352.1:0-3141 GCA_964458975.1 uncultured Lewinella sp.
TACCGCGCCTTCCGCATCAACCCCTCCTGCACCACACTGGCCACCAGCTTCCCTTCCACGTCGAAGATGTTCCCCCGGGTGAAGCCGCGCGCGCCGCTCGCCGAAGGCGAGTCGATACTGTACAGCAGCCACTCATCCGCCCGGAAGGGGCGGTGGAACCACATCGCATGATCGAGGCTGGCGATCTGGAGGTTGCGGTGGTCGATCGCCTTGCCGTGGGGGAAGAGGGCGGTGGTCAGCAGGTTATAATCTGAAGCGTAGGCAAGCACGAGGGCGTTTTGGCGGCGATCATCCGTCATTGCGCCCTTGGTTTTTAGCCAGACGTTGCGGACCGGTTCGTAGACCTCACTGGCAAAAGGGTTCAAAAACTCTACCGGCCGGAACTCGATGGGCCGCTCGATGTTGAGGATGCGGCGGATGTTTTCCGGCAGTTGATCGCCGAACTGCTTCGCCATCCCGTCGTAGCTCACCAATTCGTCGTAGCCGAGCACTTTGGGCATCTCTACCTGGTGGTCGAAGCCTTCTTGGTCGAGCTGAAAACTGGCCGTGAGGTGGAAGATCGCCTTACCGTTTTGGACAGCCTTCACCGCGCGGGTAGTGAACGAGCCGCCGTCCCGAATCCGGTCCACCTGGAAGATGATCGGGATGTCCAGATCCCCCGGCAAAACGAAGTACCCGTGGAAGCTGTGCACGAAGCGGTCTTCCGGCACCGTCCGCATCGCCGCGCTGAGCGCCTGCGCCATCACCTGGCCACCGAATACGCGGGGTGAGCCCACCGAACGGGATTCGCCGCGGAAGAGGTTCATCTCGATGCGTTCGAGGTTCAGGAGGGCTAATAGTTCGGATACTTGCTTCATTGGTTTTGTGGTTTTGTGGTCCGGTGGTTTTGTGGTCCGGTGGTCTTGTGGTCTTGTGGTCTTGTGGTCTTGTGGTCTTGTGGTGGAAACCACCCAAAGTTGTCGGGGTTGCATCTTGGGGTAAATCTTTTGATGTTGAGCACCTCTGGTACGGTTACGGATCGCGCCAGAGGCGCTCAACCAAACAAGACCGCCCTCCGCATCACTGGTGACACGGAGGGCGGTTTTTCTAAGCCAACCGGCTAAAGCCGGGGCTACGCTAGAAATTCACCAATACCGGCATACGCGCCTGCGCACCCTGGCTCTGGGTAGCTTCCTTCATCATCTGGAAGTAGCGGTAGTTCTCGGGGCCGAGTTGGTCTTTAGCGATGGCCGTGCTGAAGCCTTTGGCGGCGTCTTCTCCGAGGAGGTCTTCGATGAGCTGTTCCAGTGGCGGCTTGATGCGGGGGTAGTGGCCTACGCTCACGTCTTCAGCGTCGAGGTTGGCGAGGCTGGCGGCCGCGTCGATGGCTTCGTCGAGGCCGGCGATGCGGTCAACGAGGCCGAGCTCCAGGGCGCGGTTACCGGCGTAGACGCGGCCCTGGGCGATTTCCTGAACGGTTTCCAGCGGAAGGCCACGGCCGTCTGCTACGCGCTGGAGGAAGGTGGCGTAGATGGCTTCGGTCCGCATCTTCATCACGGCCTGTTCTTCGGCATCGAGGGGGCGGAAGGGGGAGAAGCCGTTGGCGTGCTTACCGATGTTTACGGTATCGAGGGTTAGGCCGAGTTTGTCTTCCATGAGGCCTTTATCCTGCGGGAAGATGGTGAACACCCCGATGGAACCGGTGATGGTCATCGGCTCGGCGAAGATGCTGTCTGCTCCGGCGGCGATGTAGTAACCTCCACTGGCCGCAACGGCTCCCATGCTGACTACGAAGGGCTTACCGGCGGCTTTGAGCTGCTCGGCTGCGTACCAGATGTTCTCGGAAGAACTCGCGCTACCGCCGCCACTGTTGACGCGGAGAACTACGGCCTTCACGTCGTCATCTTCGGTGAGGCGTTCGAGTTCGGCGACGTATTTTTTGTCGCCGATGCCGCCGTTTTCGGACTTACCGTCCACGATGGTGCCTTCGGCGATGAGCACGGCGACTTCGCTGTTGCCCCGCGCCTTCATTTTCTTGAGGCGGGCGGAGAAATACTTGTCCAGTTCGATGGTTTTAAGTTTGTCTCCGGCATCGAAGCCGACCAGCTCGCGGAGGCGGTTGTCTACTTCGGTACGGGTGCTGATGGCATCAATCAGGCCACCCTTCACGGCTGCTTCGCCCTTCCAACCGGCGATACTGTTCATGTGGCTGCGTACCACGTCTTCACTGAGCTCACGGTCTTCGGCGATGTTGGCGAGCATGATGTCGGAAAGCCCGGTCAGGAACTCCCGCACCTGCTCTTTGTTTTCGGGGCTCATGTCGGTACGGCGGAAAGGCTCGGTCGCGCTTTTGTACTTACCGGCGTAGAAGACATCTACGTCTACACCCACCTTATCCATCATCTTTTTGTAGAACATCACCTCCGCGCCGAGGCCACGGAAATCGACCACGCCGAGGGGGCCGAGGTGAATTTCGTCGCCCGCAGTGGCGAGGTAGTAGGCCGTTTGGTCAAGCACCGGCGCGTAGGTGACGACGAATTTACCGGAGGCCTTAAAGTCCAGGATGGCTTCCCGAATCTGGGTAAGCTTAGCCAGCCCACCGCCCTGCACCATGCTGTTCATGTAGATGCCCTTGATGTCGTCGTCATTCTTGGCCTTTTCGATTGCCCGAACCACATCGTGAACACCGAGGACGGGGTCGGTTTCCAATTCAAAAGAAGTGAAGCCCCCGGTGGGGATATTGTCCGTTAGTTCCGGTACCTGAGTCAGGTCGAGTTTAAGGATCGTGTTGTTCTCCACCTTAGGTTTTTGGTCTCCGGCGCTGGCCAGGCCCGCGACGGCAGAAATACCGATGAAAACTAATGCGCCGAGCGCAAGGAGTGTTCCTAAGCAGGAACCGAAGAGGATTTTCAGAAAGTTAGACATATGTTCATAAGTTACGTACGAACGCAAAGAACGCTCATGGAAAGCTATCCGGGGGGCGTTTTCGATGAACGTTCTTATTTTTTGGACGAGCAAGTAGTAAAGGAGGAAGGGAAGAAAGGGAAAGGGGCTACCGTAAGTACTGTTTGCGGCGCTGCGCTTGCCCACCATGAAAAAAACTACGGCACCCCTTTCTTCTCATACCTCCTCTGTGCTCTTTGTGCCCTCTGTGTTCTTTGT
>CAYWMW010000352.1:3241-4617 GCA_964458975.1 uncultured Lewinella sp.
TGTGCCCTCTGTGTTCTTTGTGCCCTCTGTGTTCTTTGTGTTCTCTGTGTTCTTTGTGTTCTCTGTACCCTCTCTGTGTTCTCCGTGTTCTTCTTCCCATTATCTTTGCAGCCAACCCAACCCCACCCAATGGCCACCAACGCCCGCGACCTCTCCATCGATGTTTTTAACTACGATTTGCCCGACGAGCGCATCGCCCGCTACCCTGCTGAAGAGCGGGCGGGGGCGAAGCAGCTGATCTACCAAAACGGTAAGATCACGCACGGTATTTTCCGGGATTTACCGGAGCGGCTTCCGGCCGGGAGCCTACTGATTGGCAACAAAACGCGGGTCATCCATGCGCGGCTGTTTTTCCCGTTGGCGGAAGGTAAGCGGCCCATCGAGGTCTTCTGTCTGGATCCCTTGCTTCCGGTAGATTACGCACAGAATTTGGGGGCGCGCACGCAGGTGCAATGGAAGGTTTTAATTGGCGGGAACCGCCGCTGGAAGCGTGGCCCCCTGCACCTGGAGCTGGAGGTCTCCGGCCAACAAACCACCCTGACGGCGGAGCGCGGGGAACGGATGGACAACACCTTCGCCCTCACCTTCAGCTGGGTTACCGAAGGTGAGCCCCTCACCTTCGGGGAAATCCTGACCGCCGCCGGTACCATCCCCCTGCCCCCCTACCTCGGCCGGGCATCTGAGCCGGACGACGCTAACCGCTACCAGACCGTTTTTGCCAAAACTGAAGGCTCCGTGGCTGCACCCACCGCCGGCCTCCACTTCACCCCCGAGGTGATGGCTGGCCTGCAAGCCAACGACATCGACTGGGCCGAAGTCACCCTCCACGTTGGCGCGGGCACCTTTAAACCCGTTGATGCCGAAACCCTCGGCGGGCACACCATGCACCGGGAGTTCTTTACGGTTACCAAAGCCTTCGTTGATCGGTTACTGGCGCAGTTGGAGCGTGGTCTTCCCGTGGTCAGTGTGGGTACCACCAGTTTGCGGTGTTTGGAGAGCTTATTTTACCTCGGCGCAGAAACCGCCACCAACAAAGCCCTGAAGCTGAACGGAATGGTAGAAATCAGCCAGTGGGTAGCAGAAGACGCTCAGCTCAAGGCCATCTCGCCGCTCACCGCCATCCAAAGCCTCACCGACCTAATGCAGGCTAACGGACTGACGGAGCTGTCCGGCTACACCCAGCTCCTGCTCACCCCCTTCGCCCAACTCCAACTCGCGGATGGGCTGATCACCAACTTCCACCAGCCGCGCTCTACCCTCCTGCTCCTCGTCGCCGCCATCGTCGGGGATGACTGGCGCAAGATTTACGACTATGCCCTGGAGCATGACTTTCGGTTTTTGAGTTATGGGGATAGTTCTTTGCTTTGGCGGTAGCC
>CAYWMW010000353.1:0-1450 GCA_964458975.1 uncultured Lewinella sp.
TGGTAAACCTGGCTAAGCCGGGTGACAACTTTACTATCCGAAACATCAAGGGTAAATGCCCGGGTGACAACGTCTCCCGTGACCTCGGTACCATGAGCTTCCAGATTCAGTAAATCCGTTAAGGCCGGCCTGACGTTTGTTTAAGCCAAAATAAAAACGGATTTTTGCGAGCCTTCAGGGAAATGTCCCGGAAGGCTCGTTTTTTTTCATGACTATTACACTACGCCCGTTGCACCCGGCGTTCGTACAGGGTATAAGTCATTTTCCCTCTACTATCTAATCACTCCCCTCCCATGAAGGCAGCTCTTAAACTGGCCCTCCTGCTTCTGCTCGGTACTACCTCGGTCCTGGTCGCCCAGCGCCCCGGCAATCCGCAGAATTCTGGCAACATTACACTCCCCGGCACTGGTGACCCCGCCAACCCGGCGAACGACATCTTCATCACGCCCGTCAATGACATTGTGGAGAAGCGGACCAAAACCGAACGCCGCATCCTGGCCTACGAGAACATCCGTGAGGCCGACATCCTCTGGCAGAAGCGCATCTGGCGCGTGCTGGACGTCCGCGAGAAAATCAACCTCCCCTTCTCCAACCCGGAGCGCCCCCTCATCAACATCCTGATGGAAGCCGCTAACGACCGGAAGATCGAACTCTACAGTGTGCTTGATGATAAGTTCACGACCCCCCTCACCGAAGCGGAGCGTGGCTCAATCGCCGGTGGTATCGATACGGTACCCGTCGTAGACCCCGAAACTTATGAGGTAACGTACTCCCTCGTTCCCCGCGAACTCAACCCGGACGATGTCCGCCGCTACCGCCTCCAGGAGGTTTGGTTCTTCGATAAGGAGAGCTCCACCATGAAGGTCCGTATCCTCGGTATCGCCCCGATGATCGATGAACTGGATGAGAACGGTAACGTAATCACCGAGCGCCCAATGTTCTGGGTCTACTACCCCGGTGCCCGTCAGATACTGGCCAACGAGAATGCCTTCGCCACCGCTAACGATGCCGCCAACCGCAGCTGGGAAGACGTGTTCGAAAGCCGCTTCTTCAACAGCTACATCGTTAAGCAGAGCAACGTAACCGACCGCCGTATCCAGGATTATAAGACCGATGGCCGCGAACGCCTCATGGAGGCCCAGCGGATTAAGATGGACATCTTCAACTTCGAGCACGACCTCTGGTCGTACTAGAGGCATCCTCAGTTTATTTTTTTAAAATTTAAAACCGCGTGAGGGCCAAGGGCCGCCGCGCGGGTTTTATTTTTAAAAATAAACTTCCTAAACTAGTTGTAGATTTATCAATATTTAATCTAAACTGATTTGGTAAAATAGATACTAAAGATGCAATAGAATAATCATTAGATAAGGTGCCATTAAGTTCAAAATCGGTAACATCAGCATTTTTTATATCTTCATTAAAATCAATTTTAAAATATGGTGTATCAGAA
>CAYWMW010000353.1:1460-4568 GCA_964458975.1 uncultured Lewinella sp.
ATAAAGCACGACATCATCAACTCCGAGCACGCCCTCTGGTCGTACAAGAGGCATCCTCAGTTTCTTGTTTACAATTTAAAACCCGCTGCTGGCCAAAGGCCAGCAGCGCGTTTTAAATTGTAAACAAGAAACTGAGGATCTACGACTAAAAAAGGTCATCTACGAGCTTCCAGGGCATCCACCCCGCCAGGTTGAGCCGGAAGGTCACCCGGTCCAGCAAATCCCCACGTTGCTCCAGCAGTAACCTGGTGTCGGGGTCCGCGGCGAGGGGCAGGTAAAGCCCGATCCTACCCTGCATGGCTGATAGCGAAACACCCCCGACCCAGCTGAACGTTCCACGGAGCGGGTCGGCACTAAGGCTCTTGAACCCGTAGTAGCCCGCGTCGAGGAATAAGCCGATAGGAACATATTCTGGCAGCGCCGGAAGGTCGGCATCAATGTTGATGGCCGTCATGTAGCTGTTGCTAAGTCCGAAGGCAAAGGCGGGGCCAATCGGTGCCCGGAAGCCGCCCTGCCGCCGTTCCAGCTGTTGTTCGTAGAGGCTGCCGAGGTTGCGGCCGAGGTAGAGGTCGTCGTAACGGTAATCGGAGAAGGCGTTGTCTACGAGTGAAAAACCCGAGTTGCTGCGGACCGAGCTTTCCCGCAGTTCGTTAGCCAAAAATACACCGCCATAAAAACGGTAGCGCAGGAAACGCCCCTGCTCGTACTGGTAGCCGCCGTTGAGTTGGCCCTCCAGCTTGAGGTGGCCGGCGCGGAAGGGCGTAGCCTCGTCCACCACCTTCGCCTCCAGGTTGACGTTGAAGGCCACGGGGTTGAGCTCGCGTGTTTTGGCCCGGTGGTAGCCCAGCCGCCAGAAGTATTCGCCCTCCGTATCGCGACCGGTGATGGTGCCGTCGTTGGCGAAACTCGGGCGGTCTTTCTGGAGGAGGGTTACCCGAAAGTCTAGCCCACTTTCCGTCTCGGAGATCGGCGCGTGGCGGAAAAACGTCTGCCCCCGCAGCCCAAACCGGCGGTAGGCGTAGGGCGCGCCCGTCCGCCGCAGCGTAAAGTCGCTGAACCGCTGAACGCCCGCGCTGATGACGCTCTGCCGAATGCGCCCGCTGCTGCGCGGAGTGCGGAATTTTAAGCCCGCAAAGCCGTTCAGCTGTGTACTCTCAAGGCCGAACATCGGGGCCAGCGTCCACTCCAGGCGGCGGGGCTCCAGGGTGCGGTTGTGCAGGGCCAGGCCCAGCAGCGGACCGTCGTGCTCGTTAAAGCCCAGCAGCGGAACGGCAAACAACTGCCGCTCGTCGGTCTTTTCCTGATCGGTGAAAAAACCGAGCGTTATTTTTCGTTTTCCCGTTTCACTATCGGGGTAAAGATCCAGCGTATTATTTTCACCGGCCTGGGGCAGGGGGACTTCTCTTTCTCCACGGTGATAGGGTACAAAGCTGGGCTTGGGGCTTGTTTTCCAGTCGGATGTCTTCGCCGTCGTTAGCCCTTCCCGAAACCAGGGTTCCGTTTCCAGTTCAAGGTTTTTGTTGATGATCTGGAAGAAGTCTTCTGGCTGTGGATGACGGAATTTCCAGGTTTCGAAATAGGTTTTCATCGCCCGGTCAAAAGCGTCCGTTCCGGCCAGTGCTTCGAGTTCTTCCAGGGCGAGGGCGGGTTTGCTGTAGGCACCGATCCAGTAATTCATTCGGCTGAGGCTGTCGGAGCGGGTGTCTGGTGCCTGGTCTTTTCCCTGGCGGGCGAGGTAGCGGTAGCCGAGGTGGTCGTAGTCAATCTGGCGGCCTAAAAGTTTGATGCCCCGGGGGCGGTTGGGCCAGAACTTGGCCATGTAGCGTTGCTCGTAGAAGGAGTTGAGGCCCTCGTCCATCCACGGATGGTCGCGTTCGTTGCTGGCCAGGATGCCGTAGAACCAGTTGTGGCCGACCTCGTGCGCGAGCACTTCGTCCAGGCTTGCGGCCGTGCCGCTGAGGCCGATGACGGTGATCATCGGGTACTCCATGCCGCCGCCCGCGCTGAGCGCGGACTGCACGCCCGTCACCTGCGGGTAGGGGTAGGTACCGACCTGCTCGGAGTAGAAACGGGTGGATTGCTTAAGGTAATCGGTCGCCTTCACCCAGAGGTCGGCCTCCGTTTTGGTGAACATCGCCCAAACGTCGACGGCGTTGGCGTTGCCCGGAAGTTGGAGGGTATCGTGCAGCACCCGGAACCGTTTGTCGGCAAACCAGGCGAAATCGTGTACGCGCTCGGCGGTCCAGCTGATGGTTTTCATCTTCGTTGCGGAGGTGGGGAAGGGCTCGGCCACGTAGCCGTCGTTGAGTAGCCCTCCCGCGTCGTCCCGCGTCAGGGCCGAGCGGTCTTCCCGCGCTTTTTCGAGGAGCCATTCCCGCTCTTGAGCTTCCTGAATTAGGCCGGTGGCACCGACCACGTAGTTCTCCGGCAGGGTCAGTCTTACGGTGAAGCTACCGAACTCGCTGTAGAATTCACCCTGGTCCAGGTAGGGCATCGGGTGCCAGCCGTCGCGGTCGTACACGGCCGGTTTGGGGTACCACTGGGTCATCTGGTAAGAGTCACCAACGTGGCCCAGGCGGGAAAAGCTGGCGGGAATTTTTACGCGGAAGGGCGTTTCGATGACGGCCGTGCCGCCGGCTGGCAGCGGAGTCGGTAAGCTCAAGTCGCCAATGTCGGGGGCTTCTTCCCGAATCAGAAAGTTGGCCACAGTACCGTTTACCGTAAAGTTGAGACTATCGAGCATACCGCGCTTACGCCGTTCGGAAAAGTGGAAGCGGGTACTGCCGTTGCGGAGTTGTTGTTGGGCAAAAGCTGTGGCGTTCGAGCTGTAAGCGCTGGGCCAGAGGTGAAACGGAATAACGGACACGGCACTCGGCGAATTATTGGTGTAGGTCAGCTTCAGGTGGGCGTGGAGTTCGTGCCGCACGTCGTCTAGCCGAGCATCGATCTCATAGTTCACCTCCTGCTGGAAGTATTCTTGTTGGGCGCGGCCGCAGGTGCCGAGAAGGGTAAAGAGCAGGGTAAGGAGCAGGGTAGGGCGCATGGTGGAAGGGTTAGGACTGCAAATTAGCAACTCTTTCTCGTTCGAGGTTTTCTAAGCTGTGGAAT
>CAYWMW010000354.1:0-4557 GCA_964458975.1 uncultured Lewinella sp.
AAGGCGAGGATACCCAGTGCAGGGACCGCCAATAGAATAGTAGAAACCATAAATAAAAAGAGATTTACTTGTTTAAGAAGATTGTTAGTCCTCGAAGTACAAGCGATCTAGATGGCCGCAGGGATGCAGGTTGTATCAGTAATGAGTGTTTGATCCCGTACGCTTCAAAAGGTCGTTGACCCGAAATTCGGTGCAAAAGTACCATTTTACAGGGGTTTAGCAAAAATAGGGGGTGTCGGGTGTCAGAGGTCAGTTATTTGGTTGTCAGTTTGCACGCGGGACAACCGACAACTGATAACCGCCAACCGTTTCTTACTTTGCGGCATGGAACCCATTTTCACCAACGATGCCATCGTCTTCGGCCTGCTCATGGTAACGCTCGCCGTGATCTTCACCACCGCCAACAGCGGAGCCTCTTTCTGGAAGAAGTTTTATACCTACGTACCTACGTTGCTGCTGTGCTACTTTGTGCCAGCGCTCCTGCACTGGCCGCTGGGGTTGATTGCTTACGACTGGTACACGCCGGAGCTTTTTGAGGCGCTGGCGCAGGTGAATGTTTCGGTTCCCGACGGCGCCTCCTTCGGCGAAATCAATAAGATCATCGAGAATGCCGGGTACAAACCAGGAGACTACGCTGAGTTCAAAGGCCACAGCAACCTCTACTTCATGGCCAGCCGCTATCTCTTGCCCGCGAGTTTGATTCTGCTGTGCCTTAATATAGACATCAAAGGCATCATTAACCTCGGGCCGAAGGCGATCATCATGTTCCTGGCCGCTACGTTTTCAATTGTGATTGGCGGGCCGATAGCCCTGCTCATCATCACCTACCTGTTCCCCGATCTGATCGGCTTGAACCCGGACGAACTCTGGCGGGGCTTGAGCACGATTGCCGGTTCCTGGATCGGTGGCGGCGCAAACCAGGCGGCGATGAAGGAAATTTTCGAGGTGCCGACCGGGATCTTCGGCCAGATGATCGTGGTTGACGTACTGGTGGCCAACATCTGGCTCGGCTTCCTCCTCTTCGGTGCTGGCCGGGCGGAAAAGATTGACCGGCTGCTGAAAGCGGACAACTCGGCCATCACCGAGTTAACGGAAAAGGTAGAGCACTACGCCGCGGAAGTAAAACGGGAGCCGACTTCGCTCTCCTCCTTCCAGATGATCGGCGTTGCCTTCGGGGGCGTCGCGCTGGCGCATTGGGGGTCTGATCTTTTAGCGCCCTTCTTCGCCCAGTTCACCGAGACGCTCGAAGCATGGCGATTGACTACGCTCAAGAGTGGGTTCTTCTGGTTAGTGGTGATTGCTACAACGGTCGGCTTCCTGTTCAGCTTTACGCCCGCCCGCAAACTGGAAGGCGTTGGGGCTAGCCGCTGGGGTTCGGTTTGCATCTACATCCTGGTAGCTACCATCGGGATGCAGATGAACATTGGGGACATCTTCAGCAACCTTGGCCTGTTTGCCATTGGCTTGATCTGGATGATCATCCACGTCCTTATCTTACTGTTTGTAGCCTGGCTGATCAAGGCACCGTTCTTTTACGTGGCGGTGGGATCGCAGGCGAACGTTGGCGGGGCGGCGTCGGCGCCGGTGGTGGCGTCGGCTTTTAGTCCAGCCTTAGCGCCGGTAGGAGCGATTATGGCGGTGATCGGGTATGCGCTGGGTACTTATGGGGCGCTGGTTTGTGCTTATTTGATGGAGGTGGCGGCGGGGTAGGATTATCGGTTGTTTTCTCTTTAGGGTAGTTATAGCGAAGGGGCAGCGTATCTCCAAGCCATCTGCTGATGAAATAGGGCACGCAGGTGCAAAGTGGGGATGTGCTGCTGCTGGACAGTACAGGAACAACTCCGCCTGACCACCGATCGCTTTGCCATTAGCCAAGTATGAATTGGTGGCGAAGAGCGATGAGTGGACGCAGCGTCGGGTGATCTTTTGAGCAAAAAACGAGAGCCTGCCTGGAATTTCTTACCGAAGGCAAAAAGGGAGGGCACACGTTCACTGCCCCGGCAAACCGGCTATTTCCTGCTAACTGACCATGCACTGACAACCTCCTGGCCCACCAGCCGTTTTGATTGCTGTCAACATTTGCCCCTCATTTACCCCATCTTTGCCGCCATGAATAACCGTTTCCTCCTCTACCTCCTCGCTTTCGTCTTGCTCAGTGCCGCAGGTGGATACTTTTTGCTTTCCGACACCGAAGGTACCGGTGGCCTGGCCAAGATCGAATCTTCCGACCAGCACCCCTTCTACGCCCGCCACCCGAAAGACCCGGAGACCGGCAAGTACCTGGAAGACCAACTCGGCTACCCTGGCAACCAACCGACCGATCCGGTAACGGGAGAGCTTGCTCCGGAGCCAGTCCGCGACTGGAATTACATCGACCAACTTAGACGCCCCTTCGGCTCCGACAGCCTGCGCGGCAAGGTCTACGCCGCTGAGTTTTTCTTTACTTCGTGCCCAACAATATGCCCCAAGGTGAAAGGCCAGATGCTGCGGCTGGAAGAAGAGTTTGCGGACGAGTCAGACTTCCGGTTGGTTTCCTTCACCGTAGACCCCAAACGGGATACGCCGGAGAAGATGAAAGCATACGCCGAAAAGCTGGGCACCAAAGACATGGACCGCTGGCGCTACATCTACGGAGACAAATTTGAGATTTATGACCTCGATGCCGACTACCTCAGCATCGCCGAGGAAAATTCCGACGCACCTGGCGGGTTTGACCACAGCGGCTACATCGTTTTGGTGGACCGCAAAGGCTTCGTCCGTTCCTACGCCAGCGGACTCAAGCCGGAGGAGGTTGACTTCCTGATGAAGGATATTCGTTTGCTGCTGGATGATCCGGGGATGTAGTAACGCGCCTGTTTTACAGCGTATTCAGTTCTCTTTTCAGGTTTTTCCGGGCAGCGACTTCCCACAGTTCGCGCGCAATTTCCCCGTGGTAGATGTACGGCTTCTCCAGGAAGTGACGCAGGGCTTTTTTGCGCCCTGGGCGGTAGAGGAAGTCTGGGAAAAGGCGAAACTCTTTGCGCACGTTTCTCGCGTATTGGTCGTAGCCAGTAGCCTCTCGGGCCAGCACCGCCAGGTCTAGATCGACCAAAACGGCTTCTTCTTCCGTTGCGGCTTCGTGCGTTTTGGTGGCCATGATCAGCTGGCGGCAGCGGGTTTGGTCGGCTTCGCCTGCGCCTGCTTTTTGCAGGAACGCTACGGCTTGATCGGCGCTGCGGGCTTCGTTGTCTTTCCTGCCGGCGCGGTAGACGATGTCGTGGTAGATCAGGGCGATGCCGAATATGGGCGCGGCCGCCGGTGCAAAGAAGGTTGAAAGGCGCGGTAAATGCCCCAGCATCTCCTCCAGGTGATTAAGGTTGTGGTAGGCCCGGCCTTGGTAAGCCTTGGCAATAGCCTCCCAATCTGAAGGGAGGTTCGGGTTCAGGGCTTCTATACAGGCTTTATGATAATCTGCTGGTTTCATGTTTTCAAGTGTACTAATTGGGGCGTTTATATTTTGTTTAATTTCAAAGCTTCCAGCATATAGCGTTTAGGCTGTAATGCGCGGTAGCATAAATGCTGAATGCTTTGAGCTAAAAGCTACATCGCTTGCTCGACCAAGACTAAAATCTCGGCATTTCAATCAGAGTGGCCGCTCAAATGATGTCCTCCAAAACCACTAACTTTGCGCCTCAAAATAAGAAAATATGTCAGCGACTCCAATGACCGAATCCCTCCGCCAGCGCATCCTCCAGTTCATCAACGAGGCACTGGCCGAAGACGTAGGCCCGGGCGACTACACCAGCGAGTCCACCATCCCGGCCAGCAACCGCGATACGGCCCGCCTGTTGGTAAAAGATGTCGGTATTCTGGCCGGAGTCGAAGTAGCCAAGATGATTTTCCTGGCCGTTGACCCCACCGCTGAGTTTGACCAGAAGATGGAAGACGGAGACCTGATGCACCCGGGAGACGAAGCCTTCTTCGTTACCTGCAACTCCCGTGCCCTGCTCCAGTCCGAACGCCTCGTGCTCAACACCATGCAACGGATGAGCGGCATCGCCACCCTCTCCAACCGCTACGCTTTCGAGGTGGAAGACCTGCCCGTTACCGTGCTCGACACCCGCAAGACGACCCCGAACCTCCGCTTTCTGGAAAAGTGGGCCGTCCGCCTCGGCGGTTGCAGCAACTACCGCGATGGGCTCTACGACCGCATCATGATCAAAGACAACCACATCGACGCAGCGGGCTCCATCACCGCCGCCATCGAAGGTGTCCAGGCTTTCTTCAAGGAGAACAACATGACCCTGCCCATCACCGTCGAGGTCCGCAACCTGGTGGAGCTGATGGAAGTCCTTAAAGTAGGCCAGGTGAACCGCATCATGCTCGACAACTTCGAAGTCCCGATCATGAAAGAAGCCGTAGCCCACATCGGAGACCGCTTCGAGACGGAAGCCAGCGGTGGCATCACGCTCAAGAGTATTCGGAAGATTGCGCAGACTGGCGTGAACTTCATTTCCGTAGGTGCGCTTACGCACTCAGCTACTAGTCTGGATTTGAGTCTGAAGGTGGTGAAGTAAG
>CAYWMW010000355.1:0-242 GCA_964458975.1 uncultured Lewinella sp.
TGTTTGTGTTTTTTCCGCCCCCCGGGCGCGGCCCCCCCCCACCCGGGGGGGCGCGCAAAAAACAAGAAACAACCGACATCTCGAGCGGATAGCCGGGATCGAACCGGCATCTTCAGGGTGGAAGCCTGTAACTCTACCATTGAGCTATATCCGCTTAGGTGAGTTGTTGATTACTGTTGTTTTTAAGCGCGGGGGGGTGGAGATCCCGCCCCCCCCGCGGGCGAAACAAAACGGGTGAACAA
>CAYWMW010000355.1:252-803 GCA_964458975.1 uncultured Lewinella sp.
TTTTTTTCCCGGGCGCTCTTCCCCAAACCCCAACAGACCGCGCTGAAAAACAACAGGAATCAACAACTACATCGTCGCCACTTGAGGGGTCGAACCTCAATCTCCAGGTTCGTAGCCTGGTGTCCTTCCGGTTGAACGAAGTGGCAGGGAGTGTTCGGAATTCTTCCCGTTTTTACCACTTGTGCTCGTGAAGCGAACACAGGTGGTAAAAACATGAAGAATCTCGAACAGTAATATTGGAGGAGCGCCTTTCCACGGGCACCGATCCGTTGAAGGGTGCTTACCGGCAAAGGCGTAGGCGTAGCGTAGGTAGGGCATTTTGCCCTTGAAGACCTCGCTGTCGTTGTGTTAGTAGTTGCATTGGTGGAAATATTTAAACGTCCGTATTGATGGACGGGGGGATAATGGTACGGAAGGATCGATTAGTTGCAGCGGAAGCAGAATTTTTTCTATTCACTCATTTTTGGCGCGGCCGCAGGATGCAAGGCGGGGTAAAGGCCTTGTCCGCTCTGCAAATAAATGATTGGTCGGTCAAAGTGCCCTGAAAGGGT
>CAYWMW010000355.1:903-4557 GCA_964458975.1 uncultured Lewinella sp.
ACGTCCTCTAGCGATGTGTTGACCGAGGCCGCAGGCCAAGGTCAGCGCATCGCGCCCTGCACCATTGGTGGCGATGAATTAGCTGCTGTGCCCTGAAAGGGTACGTCCTCTAGCGATGTGTTGACCGAGGCCGCAGGCCAAGGTCAGCGCATCGCGCACATCGCACATACCGCGCACCTCTCGAAAATCGCGAACAAACACAAATAGCCCTCAACCCCAGTAAACACAAGGGGTTCAGGCCCTGAAATCAACAAAATTATCCGTTTTAAAACGTTTATATACGCATATAAACGTAAGTATACGTATAAAAGACGACTAGCCCCCGGCAGCGGCCTCAGTTTTGCCAGCGTTCATCCGCATCATCCACCAAAACAAAACTGAACCGCCATGACTACCGATTCTTTACTCGCAATGCTCAACGACTTACGCAACTGCATAGACCCCCGTACCGGAGAGGTATTCCGCAAGTCCGAAAGCTGCCTGGGCGAGCCGCCAGTTCGGCGCGCCCTCAACAGCCTGATAAAAACGTTGGCTGCTCCACCAGACCCTACTACTGTTGACATTCCTGATAAGCTCATCACGGAGACCTGTGCGGCCCTGCGTGAGTTGGGCTATGCACCCTGTGTATCTCAGTTGGCTAAGGTGTTCATCGGCAGCCGCTCCATCGCCGATCACTCCCTAAAGGGCTTGGTGGCCTACAATAAGTACCGGGGCGTCTATACCCGGGATCTCATCCACACCCACCTGATGGGCTTTCACCGCCGCTTCCCGGAGGTGCTGCCTGAGCAGCCCGTACAAAACAAACGTACTGCGGACGAGCCCTGGAAAGACATCGATTTCTTCCGCGCCACAGCTTTTGACAAAATGGGGGGAGCGAAAGAGGAAGAGTTGAAAAAAGCCGTCAATTCCCTGGGCCTACGGAAGGAAGCGAATCGTTTACCCGAATACATGATTACTGCACGGGAAAACTTCCCCCGCGCCTTTGAGCCCTGGGTACGAGACGAGCAGGCGCTGCTCATCGAAGCAATGTGCTATTCCAACGACCTGAAACGCCTGGCAGGAATCTTCGGCCGCTCCGCCCGCTCGCTGGAAAACATGGGCCAGCGGCTTATCTTTGAGAGTAAGCGCAATCAGCGGGTGGGGTGAAATCATTGTCGGCCACCTTTCTCAAATCATGATTTTTTGATTTTGTCTGTTTTTCTCCGTATTTTCGCGGTCGCTAAAACAATATGCTTCCCTTAACTTCGGTTAAAGGGGCGTTAATACGGTCTAGGCCGTAACACAACACTATCCAAATTTCTTTCAAATCGGGAAATCAAAACAAGCACTAAGCTTTCTTTTCATCATCTTCCCCAAAACACACATTCCGTACAATGGCATTTACTAAATCGCCCACTTTCAAGTACCTCAAGAATTTCATCATCGGCGTCGGTGCCGCGATCGTTATGCTTGGTGCCCTATACAAGCTCCAATCTTGGGAGATGCCCACCATCGGCGGCATCAAGTTCGACCTTATTACTATTGGTCTTGGCGTTGAAGCCGCACTGTTTGCTTTGATTGGTATCCTCGGCCCTGAGCCGGATTATTACTGGGACAAACTCTACCCCGGCCTCAGCAGCTACAACGGAGACGTTCAGCCGCTCACTTCTGGTGGTGTAGGCGCAGCCGCTCCCCAGCTCAACGGCGAAGTCGTAGAGCAGCAGCTCGGTGGTATGCTGACCGAACTCCAGACCATGTCTAAAAGCATGAGCAGCCTCAAAGCCCTTCAGGACGCTGACTTCAGCGGCACCGGAGAGCAGGTGCGCCAGATGGGCAACTTCTACGCCAAGCTCAACGAAGCCATGGCTGACCTCGCCGCTACGGCCGACGAAACGAAGGCCTACAAATCCAACATGCAGTCGCTCAACGGCAACCTCAACACGCTCAACTCCGTGTACGGTAACATGATCAGCGCCATGCGCGGCCCCAACGCCTAAGCCACACAAAGCTTAGCGTTACACAATCCCCCTTTTCATAAGCAAACCGACGCGGCGGCCAAGCTGCCTCCGCGTCGGTTTTTTAAAAATATATATCAATGTCAATTCCAAAGGAACCCCGGCAGTTGATGATCAACATCATGTACCTCGTACTGATGGCCCTGTTGGCCCTGAACGTCTCCGCTGAGGTAATGAACGCCTTCCAAACCCTCGATGAGGGTAATGAGGCCAGTATCGCAACCGTCGATAAGCAGCTTTCTGAAACCGTTGGCTCCGTGAAGGACCTACTTTCAGATGATACAAAAGCACGTTTCCGGCCTATTGAAGGTGCAATCGGTGAAGTTCAGTCAATTACAGCTGAATTTAGCACTTACATTGACGACATTCAGTCCGTACTGATTGATCGCTCAGGCAACAATAACGGAGAAGAAGATGAAGGTGACTTCAAAGAAACTCACGGTATTCTTGCTCCTCGTGGCAAGAAAAATAAAGACGTAACTACTCGTGTGCTGGTTCTTGGCGATGAAGGTAAAGAACCTGTAGGTGCTGAGCTCAAAGCCAAGATTATCGATACACGTGACCGCATTCTTGCCGCCTACGAAACGCTACTAACGGAGCACGGTACCAAAATGGACCTGAACGAAGAGGATATCCAAAAAAAGATAGCCAACGTAAAAGCCAATATCCCATTTGATATCGATGACGAAGCTTGGCAAGAAGCAGGACGCCCTAGCTGGCGTGATTACCGCTTCGGCCATATGCCCGTTGCTGCTGTACTGCCATTGTTGAGTCAATTGAAGTCCGATCTTAAATCGACAGAGGCTAATATGGTTAACGATATGGTACAGATTGCAGGTGGTAAGACTCTTGATATTGACGAGTTTTTCCCTGTGTTCAATGCAGATCGTAGCTATGTAATTGGTGGGGAAAAAATCACAGCTGAGGTTTTGGTTGGTAGTTACAGTTCTAGCCTGGATCCATCTAATGTAGACTTACGAGTTAATGGTCAACGACTAAAGATCAAGCCCAACGGAAAAGCTGATTTTACCATCACAGGTTCCGGTACAGGTCAGAAGACACTCAATACCTCCGTTGCCGTAACCAATCCGCTTACGGGCGAGGTTAAGAAAGGCGAAGGCAAGTTCACCTACGAAGTAGGCCAACGCTCCGTCTCCGTTTCCGCCGACAAGATGAACGTATTCTACATCGGTGTGGATAACCCCGTCACCGTAGCCGCCGCTGGTGTTGCTTCCGGTGATGTTCGGGTGAACGTATCCGGTGCTGCGTCCAAGAAGTCTGGTAATAACACGAATCTGGTCGTTACGGGTAAAAGCGTAGGTACAGCCAAAGTAAACGTGACGGCTAAGGGCCAGAACCTCGGCTCCTTTGACTTTCGCGTGAAGCGTATCCCCGATCCGAAAGCCAAGATTGGTGGCAGTACCGGTGGTCGCCTTCGTTCCAACATCTTCAAAAGCCAAAAAGGGCTCTACGCCGAACTTGAGAACTTTGACTTTAAGGCCAAGTGTGGCATCACCGGCTTCGAAATACTCTACATTCCCAAGCGTGCGGATGCTGTAACCAGCACCAACGTAGGTGGTAACTTCACCGCAAGCTCTAAGAAACTGGTAAACCTGGCTAAGCCGGGTGACAACTTTACTATCCGAAACATCAAGGGTAA
>CAYWMW010000356.1:0-4555 GCA_964458975.1 uncultured Lewinella sp.
TTACCACAACTTAAGGTTTTTTGTTCAACTTTCCTAATCCATCTCTCAAAACCCCTCCCCCCACTTCCCATTCAAATACCCCCGAAACGCCACTCCATCCCCTCCCTCCAGCACGCCAACCTCAGCGCAGAGGCCCAAAACCCACCTTCCTACCCCAGGAAACCCCTTGATGGGCAAATCCGCCAGCCACTGCCCGCCCGTCATTTGAGCGAGGTACTGTCTTGCCTGTGGATATTCTTCAATCAGTAGTTGTTGGGCACGGGCGGTCAGTTCCAACCGGACGTTCAGCCACACCGGCCCGGTCCAACCAAAAAGGTCGGGCAGTGCCTGGATGTGGGAGCCTTCCCGGTTTTCCTCCAGGACTTCTACGTAGCCGATGCGACCAACATGAAACTGGCGGTAACCTTCTTTGTCCAGGTCGTAGGCGTAGATGTAAGTATAATCTTGCTGAAAGGCGACGGGCTCCAGGTAGCGGGAGGCAGATAATAAGCCCTTCGCATCGCGGTAGTTGATAATGCGGATTCTACGATTTTTCTCCAGTGCTTCGGTCAGCCGCCGGCGGTGTTCCGCCGGGGTGTAGCGGGTCAGGTTCTCGATCACCGGGCCGATGGCGTACTGGCGGTTGAGCCACAACAGAAGTTGGTTGCGGCGGTGATCGCTGTCCGGCATTTGCCAGAGCACTTCCTGAAGGTATTTGGCACCGTCTACTTCCAGGCCGTCGAGGGCTTTCCGGTCGCGGTCTACCGGTAAAAAGTGCTGGTGGTGCTTATTGGTGTCCGGCTCGTAACCGATGGCTTCCAAAAGCTTGAGGTAGTTATAGACTGTCTTTTTAGATACGCCAAGCCGGTCGGCCAGCTCAACTGCCTTATAGTACGGTGGCGCGCTGAGAAGTTTGATGAGGTTGAAGATTCGGTAGAGAGATTTCAGGTCTTTTGGCCCTTCGTATTTATCCATGATCTGACGCTTTGTGCGTTTATGAAAAGCCAAATTAATGAAAAATAGCTTCATTTTGCACTCATTGATTACTCTTTTGCGGGGCCGACTTTACTTCGGCGGACCTATTCCTTCAAAGCCTTGCCAATCACAAAACCCTCAACCACCCTACCTTTACCCCCATGAAAAGCCCCCCAACAGCGCTAGCAGCCCTACTCCTCCTAACCCTACTCTGCACCTGCGGCCCCGCCCGAAATAATGGAGGAAAGGGGGGAAGGGAGCAAGGGAAAAAGGACGTAACCGCGCTGAACCACCTGGCCGGGCAAAAATCTCCTTACCTGCTCCAGCACGCCCGCAACCCGGTAGATTGGTACCCGTGGGGAGACGAAGCGCTGGCCAAAGCCGCCAACGAAAACAAGCTCATCGTGATCAGCGTCGGCTACGCCGCCTGCCACTGGTGCCACGTGATGGAGCACGAATCTTTTGAAGACAGCACGGTAGCAGCCGTGATGAACGAGCACTTTGTGAGCATCAAAGTGGACCGCGAGGAACGCCCCGATATCGACGATGTGTACATGACCGCCTGCCAGCTTACGAACGAGCGCGGCTGCGGCTGGCCCCTCAACGTGATTGCCCTGCCCGACGGGCGGCCCGTTTTTGCGGGCACCTATTTCCCCAAAAAGCAGTGGCTGAAAATCCTCACGCAGTTCCAACAACTCCGGGCCGAAGACCCGGCCAAAATGGAGGAATACGCCAGCGGACTAACCAGTGAAGTAACCAAACACAATGCCTTTTCCGCCAACGATGCCGCCGGCCTGACCCTGAGCCGTGCGGAAATAAATGCTTTCACGACGGAGCTACTCACCAAAATCGACCCAAAAGATGGAGGCATCTCGGGCGCCCCGAAGTTCCCCATGCCCGTGCTCTACGAGTTCCTTTTGGCGCAGCATTTTTACTCCCCCGAAGCAGCAACGTTAGAGGCCATCACCCTCACCCTTGATAAAATGGCCGGCGGCGGCATCTACGACCACCTGGCCGGTGGCTTCGCCCGCTACAGCACCGATGCGGAGTGGAAGGTGCCCCACTTCGAGAAAATGCTCTACGACAACGGCCAACTCGTGAGCCTCTACGCCCACGCCTACCAGGTCACCGGCAAAGAACGCTACGCAGAAGTGGTTCGCCAGACGATCGCGTTCGCCGAAAGCTCCCTCTCGGACAAAAACGGTGCCTTCTACGCCTCCCTCGATGCCGATACGGAAGGCGAGGAGGGGCTCACTTACGTCTGGACGCAGCAGGAAATTAACGAAGTACTGGCCGATGAAAAATTGGCGGATGCCTTCACCGATTACTACTCCGTCACCAAAAACGGAAACTGGGAAGGCCACAACATCTTGTACCGCAGCAAAAGCGCCGCAGCCCTGGTGAAAACACATGGTTATGAAAACGAAACAGCGCTGCGGGAAGCGATGAACGCCGCCGCAAATAAACTACTCGCCGCCCGGGCCAAGCGCCCCCAACCCGGACTGGACGACAAAGCCCTGACGGCCTGGAACAGCCTGATGATCTCCGGCTATACGGATGCCTTCCGCGCCCTGGGCGAAGAAGTTTACCGGGAGCGGGCCGTTAAAGCAGGTCAGTTTCTTCGCAAGAAAATGATGGCGGAAGACGGACGGCTGGACCGCAATTTCAAGGACGGAAACTCGGCCATCAACGCCTTTTTGGACGACTACGCCCTGATGGCCCAGGCCTGCATCGACCTCTACCAAATCACCTTTGATGAAACCTGGCTCGGTACTGCGAAGCAGCTGACCGATTACGCTGACGCACACTTTTTTGACGCCGCCGCTGGCCTGTACAACTATACTTCGGGCCTCGACCCGGCGCTCATAAGTGGCAATGTGCCGGTCAGCGACCGGGTGATTCCCAGCGGAAATTCCGCCATGGCCCGGGCCCTGCACCAGCTCGGCATCCTTACGGCCAACGATGCGCTGAAAGGACGTTCCCGCAAGATGTTGGCGCTCATGCAAGCCAGCTTGCTCAGCAACGGGCCGCGCTTTTTAGCCAACTGGGCCCGGCTTGGTTTAGAGCTTACGGAGCCTACCTTTGAGGTCGCTATTTTGGGCGCGGACGCAGGTGCAATGAGAGGACTAATGAGCAAAAGTTACCACCCCAACGCTCTTTTCCTCGGCGGAAGCAAAGAAGGCAACCTTGAACTACTGACCAATAAGCTCGTACCGGGAGAAACGACTATTTACGTCTGCCTCGATAAGGTTTGCCAGTTGCCCGTCAACGCTGCCGAATTGGCCCTTAAGCAGTTACGTTAATTTCGCGCTTGTCTGAAAACTGGCGTACAAAACAACGCAAACAATGTTTATTTAGTAAACAAAGCATATCTTTGTAGTTCATACACACTACTTTTCGAGTATTTTCTGAGTGACTCCGTTTTTAGCGGAAGTCACTCATTTTTTTTAGTCGTTCTCCGCACCAAAGAAAAAACCGAGATTTTGCTCTATTGCTCCGGGTAAATCGGGGAGTTGTGAGCGGGGAATCAGTAGTGAGCTGATGTTGTGGAGGTCCTTGAAAATCTTGTGCTTTTCGGCGGTGGCGGCGAGGTAGTCGTGCCCGGAGGAGCCTCCCGTACCAATTTTATTCCCGATCATCCGCATCACCATCTGGGCGTGGCGGTAGCGCCAGGTGGTGAGCAGCTCGTCGATGTTCATCAACTCCGTAAGGAGGTTGAAGGGGATGTTCAGGATGGGTTTATCCCGGTAAAGGTTGATGAGCAGGGCGGCGATGGTGGCCTCATAAGACAGCCGGCATTCGCCCTCCGCCACCATGCGCTCGTGCTCTTCCTTACTCAGGACGTGCTTGAAGTAGCTGTTGCTATCCCCCAGCATTTTCAGGCGCATTGCTTTCATGCGCTCGTCGAGGTATTCGCTTTGGGTAATGGAGGCTTGCTCCTTTTGCAACATCCGGTCTACGGCGGCTTTGTAGGAGCTGAGAAAATCAAAGCCCTCGAAACGCAGGAACGGGGTGCGCTCCAGCCACCGCTCAACGAGTTCGAACAAGCTCCCTCCGGTTTCAATGGCCTCCAGGCGTGCTTTCTGCTCTTCGTTGAAGACTATTTTGTAGGATTTGCCGTGGTAGGTCATCCGGTCTTCTTCCCGGAGGCCGAGGGTAGATTCGATCATCCGGAACTGCATACTCTGGAAACCGGAGGCGGGGAAGAGGTAGTCGCGGAAGTCGAGAAAGTCCAGCGGCGTTAGGGTTTCCATGACGTGGATCTGCTCCACCATCAGGCTGATGATGGAGGAAATACGCTTGAGGCGCAGCAGGACGGTATTCATGTTGTCTTCGTTGACCCGTTCCTCGCGGAAGAGGACGCAGACGGAGTCCAGCTCAGTCATAATCTGCTTGAACCACAACTCGTAGACCTGGTGCATGATGATGAAGAGCGTCTCATCATGTGCAGCCTCGCCCAGGGCGGCGCTGCGGGTGTTCTGGATGGACAGGAGCTTGTCGATCTCCAGGTAGTTGTGGTAGTGGATGGTGGAGTACTTGCGGTTGGGCATGGGGCTAAGGTAGTAAAGGGGGAAAGGAATAAGGGAAGAAAGGGGAAGGC
>CAYWMW010000357.1:0-4497 GCA_964458975.1 uncultured Lewinella sp.
TGCCAGCGCTTGCTGAGCACCAGGAACAGCACCCCGCACAACAACCACGCCGGAAGCGTGACGAAGCTGAGGAAAATATCGAACTGCCAGGAGAGGTAATAGAACAGGCCGAAGCTGATGGCCCAGGCCCAAAACACGGCCGGGTTGAAACGCACACCTGCAATTTCGGCGTAATTTTTCCGAATGCCCACCTGCTTATGAAAGAAGTGCTCGAAAACGATCACGGCTCCGAAGGGTGCTAATACGAAGCCGTAAAGTGCTACGAAGCCCAACAGTTGCATGGCGAAGGCAGGGAAAAGGCCAGCAATGGTGGCGATGATGCCCGCAATAATGGTTCCCCAGGCGGCCGGAGACTTGGGGATCAGCGTTTGGAAGGCCAGACCGGCGCGGTAGATCGTAGGGTTGGCCGTAGTCCAGCCCGCCAGCACAACGGCCAGGATGCCGAACCAGCCAATGGCGTTGTAGGCAAGGGGGCCGGGTGCAACGGAGATTGGGCCACCGGAGCCAAGCATTTCTACACCGGCCGGCGTCTTGAGGTAGGCCGCGAAGAGCAACGCGGCGGCGATCCAGGCCATGTAATGACCAACGTACATACCGGCCGCCGTTGTCCAACCCGAGCTGGCCTTCTTGGCAAAGCGGAAAACGGAAAGGTCCGACATACCGATGTGCATGGCAGCATTGGCAAACCAACTCCAGATCACTACGTGCCAGAAGGTGTACTTGATCTGTCCGGGAAAGGGCTCGGTCCCTTCGCCCCAGATGGCCCAGAACTCATCAAAATTGGTAACCCCCAGCTGACCCAGGGCAACGATACCGCAGACCAAAAATGCCATAACGATGAAGGGAGACATCCAGTTGGCCGCCTTCGAGACCGTATCATAACCGCGCGCGGCGATGACGGTGATCACCGCCCCGACCGCCAGCACGATCAGAATATAAGTCAGTCCGTTGGGGCCGGTATCCTCCAGAGCGGGCATCTCCATACCGAAGGGAATACCCACCGCCGTAGCCGAAACCGTGATCATCGAGCCCGCCAGAAAGCAGAAGAGAATACCGTTGGCGACGTTGTAAAATTTAACCAGGGTTTTACCGCTGATTTTCTCCAACTGAAAATAGAGCGTAAGCCGGTTCTTCACCGCGATCTCCGCTGTGAGGAAACGCCAACTCAGTACCGCCAGCAGGTTTCCGATCAGCAAGCCCACGATCAGGTCAAAGGCACTTACGCCAGCCGTTAGGAACAACGGCCCGATCATAAATTCCGTACCCGCCGCGTGCTCCCCGGCATACATCCCCAGAAAACTCCCCCACCCTTTCCATTTGGATTGGGGCACGGGTTCGCGTTCGTATTCGCCGCCGGCGATGTCTTCGATGTGTTCTTCTGATTGTGTGTTTGGTAGCATGATTGAGTGAGTAAAGGAAAAAAGAATAAAGGGGCGGGGCCGCAGGATGCAAGGTTAAGTCGTCCGCCGAGCCTTGGGAGGTACGACCTTGGCTCGTCGGCCGACGAGGGGAAGCCTTAGCCGGTACAAACCCGGTAGCAGGTCTTAACCTGCCGCTCGGCCGACGAGGGAAGGTCGTACCTCCCAACCCTCGGCGGACGAGCTAGCTAATCAGGTGAGAAGGCAAGTCTTCCACCCGTTCACAGCAGAGCTGTTCCATGATCTGTTGAAGTTGCATCTTGAGCATAGCGATGGTGTGGTTGCCGCCTTTTGCTCCGAGGGCGGCTGCTCCGTACATGAAAGAGCGGCCCATCCAGGTGAACTTAGCTCCGGAGGCCATGGCGCGGGCGATGTCGGGACCGGACCGCAGGCCACTGTCCTGCATCACGGTGATCTGATCACCGTACTGCTTTGCGATGCGCGTCAGAGGCTTAATGCTCGATTCTCCGGCATCCAGCTGGCGGCCACCGTGGTTACTCACGATGATGCCGTCGAGGCCGAGGCGGATGGCTTCCGCTGCATCCGCTTCGTTGGCAACGCCCTTGAGTACGATCTTCCCTTTCCACATATCGCGGATCGGCTTAATCTTCTCGGCGTTGAGGCGGCCGCTGAAGGTTTGGTCCATGAACTTACCCAGCTGGGCCATGTCCAAACCCTTCGGGATGTACGGCTTTAGGGTTTCAAACTCTGGCTGCCCGTTGAAGAGCGTACGCAACGCCCAATTCGGCCGGCCAAAGATCTGGATGAAGTTGGCGACCGACATCTTCGGCGGCATGGCTAGTCCGTTACGAATATCCCGTGGCCGGTACCCGAAGGTGGGTACGTCACACAGAATGACCAGGGTTTCGTAGCCGGAGTTTTGGCAGCGCTTCAAAATATCGTCGCGTAAACTGTTCTCCGTTGGGTGGTAAAGTTGGAACCAGGCCTTTCCGTCAGTAATTTTACCGATCTTCTCGATGCTGCTGGTGGTTACCGTACTCAGGCAGAACGGGATGTTGTGCTTCATGGCTGCTTTGGCCAAAATTTCCGGAGCCTTGGGCCACATCAAGCCTTGCAGGCCTACCGGTGCAACGCCAACGGGGGCGTCGTACTCCACCCCAAACAACTCGGTTTTAGTTGAGGAGCCATTGAAATCGCGCAGGTAATGCGGCAGTAGCTCTACTTCCCGCAGTTCCGCAGTATTCTTGTGCAGGTTCACATCCTCATTACACCCCCCGTCGAGGTACTCAAAGGCGAAGCGGGGAATGCGCTTTCTGGCCTTGGCCCGGAGGTCTTCTACTGAAGGGTAATCACCGTTGAAGTCGTTAGTCATGAATTGTGGTTTTGTGGTTCGGTGGTTTTGTGGTTCGGTGGTTTTGTGGTTCGGTGCCCTTTGTGTTCTCTGTGATCTCTGTGCTCTCCGTGTTCTCTGTGCTCAATATCCACTTCTTAATGTCTATTTCGTTGCCGGAGGCAACTCACTCCAAAGCAAGGATAAAAGGCTGGTGCTTCCGCAAGCCATAGTTCTCCTTCAAGAACTTAGAGTTCAGCTCCTTGTCTGAGATACAAATGGCCGCGCCCAGAGCGGAGCCCAGGGAAGAGTCCGTCGTACGCACCTTAAGCTCCCGAAAGTGATGGGTCAGCAAGCTAAGGTAAACTTCGTTATCGCTAAAGCCTCCGTCCACGAAGAGTTTGCTGGCCTTGAGATCGCCCAGGGCCGCGCGAACGTTGGCGACCTGCAGGCGGGTCAGTTCCACCATCAGGTGGTGATAGGCGTATTCGTAGCTTATACCTTCGGGGATAGTTGTCTTTTCCGGGCCTGCTCCAGCAATTGTTTCTAAGTGGAACCAGGGCTTGAAGTCTTCAAGGATCCTCCGGTAGGTTTTCAGATTGAATTTCACAGACTTATGCCGTCCGGGTTCAACCTTGAAGTGATCCGCCAGCTTTCGTGTCTGTACTTTATACTCTTCCCCCAGGAACAAGCGGGCGGCTTTCACCGGCTTCCCGTCGATGCGCATGTAATTGATACACTGCGCTTCCTGGTCTGCGGCCGTGAGCGCACCTTCGGTAAAGGCGTTCAGGGAAACACTCCACGTTCCGGTGGAGACCAGCAAGAAGGGTTTCTTCTGGCTACGGATGTAGGGTAGCAGAGCGGCAGAACTGTCGTGAATCCCTACCCCAATCTTGATCCGTTTACCGTTGTAGTTCATATTGATGCTCGTCTCCGTTGAGACGATCGGCGGTAGGATGCGGTGCAGTTCTTCGTGATACACCCAGTTGTGGTAGTCTTGCTTGCGGTAATCCCACAGGGCGGTGTGGCAACCGATGCTGGTGTACTCACTGATCGGGATACCCGTAAACACGTAGCTCAAAAACTGCGGCAGGTGGAGGGAATACTTAATTTTGGCAAAGACTTCCGGCTTGGTGTGCTTAAGCCAGTAGAGTTGCATTCCGGAGTTGAGCATCCCGGCGTTGTTAGAGCCGGTATTAGTGGTAAACTCGGCTTCAGGACCGAAGCGGGTGTAAAAGCCCTCCACCAATCGTTTCGGCAGGGGTTTATTGTAGTTGTACAGCGGTGTGAGCACCTTCCCGTCCGCATCCAGGTGGACGAAGCTGGCCCCGTAACTGGAGAAATTGATCGCCTGGACGTCGAACTCCTCCGCTTCCAGGATGCGGTTGAAGACTTCCCGCAGCCAGGTCGTCAGGGCAGCGATGTCTTCGGTCGGGAAGCCGTCTTCGTCCTCGATCATCGGGAAGGAGACGTACTCCCGGTGTACTTCGCGAAAGTCGTCGTCGAAGAGGAAGAACTTTTTGTTGGTGCGGCCGATGTCGAAGATAGCGGTTACGGGGGTCATGGGAAAGTTTTAAGTCGTCCGCCGAGCCTTGCGCTAGCTTGGCTCGTCGGCCGACTGAATCGTTGGTTGATGTATTCGTAGCGAAAGATCAAACCCAGTTAACGAGCGGTAGAATTAGGGGTTGCGGAATAATAAGTTATTCTGGTGACCACGCAGTAGCAGCGAAGTTAAAATGAGTGATCGTGGTCCTGATGGAGTTCGAGACGGCGCAAGCATAGCCGTAG
>CAYWMW010000358.1:0-4492 GCA_964458975.1 uncultured Lewinella sp.
GGGGTTGGGGAGAGGTGGCTACGGGAGGTCATCGTCAGGTTTAACAGCCTACCTTTAATGCGCTGGCGTGACCCCGATCAGTTATCTTGCCCACCGAAACAGAAACCTAACCACTCAAGTCAAACGTACATGTCACCAGCAGAAACTTTCTACGCCGCCACGGGGGCAAATTTTTTTCTTACCCTCAACGATCGCGCCGGTATCGCCAGGTACCTGGCTGCTCAGGGCTTGCTCGGTGCCGGTGAAGAATTGCTTAGCGTTCGTTCAGCGGGGGAGGGAAATATGAACCTAACCCTCCGCCTGACCACCAACCAGGGAAGTTACATTCTCAAGCAGTCGCGTACCTACGTGGAGAAGTACCCCCAGGTAGCAGCTCCGGTAGAGCGTAGCCTGACGGAAGCGGCTTTCTTGCGGAGGGCCGGCCAGGTGACCGCACTCGCTGATTTTACCCCCCGCTTACTCCACCTGGACAAGAAGAATTTCACTCTCTTTATGCAGGACCTCGGCGACGGTGGTGACCTGACTACCGCTTACCAAACGGGGCAGGAGCTTAACCCCGCCACCATGGAGCTACTGGTCGATTACCTTTCCGTCTTGCACGGACTACCCGCAGCGGACTTCCCCGCCAACCTCCCCCTGCGCCGGCTCAACCACGAACACCTGGCGGTATTTCCCTACCTCGACGCTGCCGCCACCGGCTTCGACCCCGACAATGTGGTGCCCGGGCTGGCGGACGTTGCCCGGGAGATCAGGGCCGATACCGCGCTGTGCGCCGCCGCCGAGGCGACCGGACGGGCTTACCTTGCCCCAGGCCCGTGCCTGCTGCACGGCGACTTTTACCCCGGCTCCTGGCTGGAAGTGAACGGAGCTATCTACGTAATCGACGCTGAATTCGCCCACCCCGGTCGGCCCGAATACGACCTCGGGGTGATGGTTGCCCACCTGCACTTTGCCGGCGTAGCGGACGAGCAAATACACCGGTTGCGGGCGCGGTACCAAGCCCCCACTGACTTTGAACCCCGTTTGGTGGATAACTTCGCTGGCCTGGAACTCATCCGCCGCCTCATCGGCCTGGCGCAGCTCCCCCTTAGCGCTGACCTGGCCCAACGAAAAGCCTGGCTGGTGCTCGGGCGGCGGTACCTATTGTCCCAATAAGCTCTTAATCACAGCAAACCACTCCAGCGATGAAATACTTAATTGCCCTGTCCTCTCTCTTGTTGCTTGGGGCTTGCGAACTCCCCCCGCCAAGCCCTGACGCGCCGGATAAGGCCATCTCCGAAAAAGGCGAGGCGCGGCCTTACTGGCATTATCAAGACACCAGCCTGACCGAAACCGTACTCTACGATAAGGTACTTGGCTCACTGGTGGGGTCTGCCATCGGCGACGCGCTCGGCGCCCCAACCGAAATGTGGTGGCGCGGGCAAATCGAAGAAGAATACGGCTACGTCGATAGTTTCGACATCGTTCTGCGTGAGCCCAGTGCCGAAGGCCCCTGGGGGCGTAACCTGCCTCCAGGGGCGGGCACCGACGATACCCGCTGGAAGGAGCTGACAATTGATTACCTGATTACCCAAGAGCGCTACCCGCTCAGCACGAAAGCCTTTTCCGACTTCGTCAACGATCAATATGCCACCCAGCTAGCCGACCTTAAAGAAACGGCCGGGCTGGAGCCCGAACCCTACACAGCTGCCATCCGGCGCTTTGAGTGGTTACAGGAATGGGCCCGCGTTACCCGTGCGTATTCCTCGGGAAGTATCGATGGTTACCGCGACGCGCTCAACCGCTTCTACGGCGGGGAGATGTCTTGCGCGGGTATGCTTTACGCGCCAACCATTGGCGCCTACTTCCCCGGTCAACCGGCAGCAGCCTATGCCGCCATGCACGACTTGGCCCTCTTCGACCTCGGGTACGCCCGCGACATCAGCGCGCTTGGCGCGGCCCTGACCGCCCTGGCCTTTCGGGGTAACATGACGGCCGATAGCCTCAGACAATGCCTAATCACCGTTGACCCAGAGGGCTACTTTGATTCCCGCCTGCTCAGCCGCCTGGCCTACCAGCAGTTTCAGCGGGCCGAGCGGATCGTGCGGGCGGTCAACAAGATCGATTCAACCTGGATGACCAAACGGGATTTACCAACCGCCCCGCCGGACTTTGACGATACTCCGTTAGCCTACGCCCGCACCCAGGAGGCCTATCGTATGCTCGACGAGAACGTTCAGGATGTCCCCTTTCACGCCGGCGAAATCTACCTGGTCTCCCTCACCGCCATGTTGTTGCATGACCTGGATTTTCAGCAGACCATCGAGTTTATCGTTAATTACGGCCGCGACAACGATACTTCGGCCGCCTTCGTCGGGTCTATTCTGGGGGCTTACCACGGAGCTGATGCCTTACCCCGAGATCAACGGGCGTTGGTCGTCAGGGTCAATCGTGAGGTGCTCAATATAGATTTAGAGGAGTTAGCCCACCGGCTTACGAAGCATATTTTAGCACGGCGGGAGTAACTGCTTCGCGGTCTTGGGCCGCTGTGTGTATAACGAGGTGCACGATTGCCACGGTTTTGCCGCCTGCTACGTCTCCCCTCTCCCGAGGAGCTACTCTCCCTACACAAGTCCGCATGGTTAGGAAACCCCCTCCCCGGCCCTCCCCACGGGGGAGGGAGATTGTGAAAACGCAATGCGTTTTTAGTTAAATTGTCCAGTATCATAGCAAATATTGTCATTAAACGAAGACGATAGTAGATGCTAACCATCCAGCAAGGCGGAGCCGCAGCGTGAACAGCTCCCCTCCCCAGCCGAAGGCGATTTGGGGAGGGGTTGGGGGAGAGGGTTTTAGGGTGTGTAGACTTGTTAGGGAGAGTAGCTCCCGAGGAGAGGGACCGGGGGAGAGGGGGATTCGTGCATCTCGTTATACACACCGGGCCGCTTACCATGTAGCAACCGGAGGTTGCAAACAGTACCTTGCGTGAAAAATTATCAAGTTTATGCAGTTACCCACCCAAGCCCTCCTCTTCGATCTGGACGGCACCCTCGTAAACAACATGATGGTCCACCACCATGCCTGGCAAAAAAAGCTCAAAGAGCTTGGGTTGGACTACAGCCTCGACCGCGTCAAAGCGGAAATCCACGGCGTAAACCTGGAAATTTTGCAAAACCTCTTCGGAGATAAGTACACCCTCGACGAATACAAACAAATCGCCTGGGACAAAGAAGCCGCCTACCGGGAGATCTTCGCCGCCGACTTTACCGCCAACATCGTACCCGGAGCCTTAGATTTTATCCGGCAAGCGCACACCGTTGGCATCCCCATGGCCATCGGTACGGCCGGGCCGAAGGAGAACGCTGAGTTTGTCGTCGAAAACCTCGGTATTGGGCACCTGATGGGGCACCTCGTCCACTCCGGGATGGTGAGTAAGGGCAAGCCCGACCCGGAAGTGTTTCAGCAGGGCGCGGATGCCCTGGGCGTTGACCTGACGGACTGTGTCATCTTTGAAGACTCCGTCACCGGAGCGAAGGCGGCCAACAACGCCGGTTGTCCGGTGGTGGTGCTCACTACTACGCACGATGCGCCGGAGTTTGCTGGCCTGGAGGTGGCTGATTTTCGACCTGATTTTATGGGGCTTAAGGTTGTGCGTAAGGGCGGCGGCTTTGTATTGGGTTGGTAAGGGACACTGAAAAAAACAACCTCCACTTTTAAAGCGGTGTACTCAACGGTTGTACCCTGAGCAGCGCCGTACGGTTCACTAACGAAGCGTCCACGCTCCTGAAAACTTACCCCGCACCTGCGTTCTGCGCCCAAATAAGCCTTAAGTGGTGCTAGACGGGCGCAAACCAAATTGTCGCTTTTTAGGCCCCCTAGCCCCCAGTTGGGGGAAGAAAAGCGACAATTTGGTTTGCGCCCTGTGGCACTTACCCGAAAATACTGAGATTTTATAGGTTTTTTAGCCTGAAAGTTCTTAAAAATAGGGGTGTTTTGCCAAAATTCAAATATCGTAAAGTGTTGAATTTTAAGTATTTGTGTTTTTTTAAGCAAAAAAAATGAGCGTTTTTATCCGTTATGAAAGCTATTTTCTGACCCTGAGATATGCAGATGGAGGCCTTAAATTGCATTTATTCAAGACACATTGAAGTCTTTGAACCCTGATCCGGGGCTGTTGAGTTGGCATTCCCGAGCACTTGTTTAACAACGTATTAACCACCTAATTACAAATGGGAAAATTTCCTTTCTACCCGCAAATGGACAGTATGGACTGTGGTCCCGCCTGCCTGCAGATGGTCCTTCAGCACCACGGTCGCTACTTTCCGCTACCGTGGCTGCGCTCTATTTCGTTCATCAGCCGGGAGGGGGTGAGCTTGAAAGGGATCGGCAAGGCGGCGGAGCGCACGGGGCTGCGGAGTATGGCGGTTAAAATCCCCTTTGCGGGAGGTTCAGATGCTCCGTGTTTGCTGAATGCGCCCTTCCCGTTGGTTGCCCATTGGAATCAGAACCACTT
>CAYWMW010000359.1:0-4488 GCA_964458975.1 uncultured Lewinella sp.
TGGATATCGTTACCATCGACGGCAAAATCCATACGCTCGGCCCTTTCGTCCATGGGCATTGCATCGGCTTTTACACGTGCTGCGTCTTCTGATTCTTCGTAATCATAGGCTCCCCACTGGTCGGCTATTTTATTGAAGATGATGGTCCAGTCCTCCTTGCTGCTGGGCAGGCTGAAGAGGGCGTACGTGCCGGCGGTGAGTTTGGTGTTGCTTTTGCCCACCATCACGTCGCGCTGGAAGGTGATGCGGGTCGCTTCGTTAGCACCGGTGCGCCAAACTTTGTTGTAGGGAACGAGGTCTCCGTAAATCACCCGGTCGTTGACGGCAGGGCTGCCGTAATTGATGACGACGGGAACCTCACCGATGGTTCCGACAAGCTCTTTGCGGGGGCTTTTGATGGTGCCGTCTACGATGTTCAGCTTATAGCCTTCGGTAGGCATTTCGGCGGGTTTGTCCGCCTGAGGTACGGCTGGCTGTGGAGCGTCCATCACTGGGGTTTCTGCCGTATCGGTAGCAGTATTGGTGTCGTTACAGCCGGCGAAGAGCAACAGGGCGGCGGCGAAAAGCATAGCGTTTTTCAACATGTCTGGTATCTTGGTTTTACAGTGGAACAATTTTACGGCTAAAAGGTCGATTATGTTGCTTTAATTTTTTTAAGATGCACGCTTTTTATCGTCTCCTGACGGATAAACACAAATGCTGGGTGTTCATTGGGGCGACGGCACGCGGGTGCAATGGGAGGTTTTAAGGGCCGAGTTGCCCCAGATAAGTAACGTTAAAACTGAATACTTCTACATCGACACCGTGATAAAGAAGGTTACTCTCCAAAATACTCGTATGAAAACCCTCCCTATTTTTCTCCTCTCTTTTATACTCTGCTCCTGCGTAACTACTACCCAATACGTTCCTCTTTCCGCGAGCAACGAAGTGGCCGCAGACTCAACGCGAATCGTCATCCTGCGCAAAAGCCCGCTCGGAACAGCGATCAAGGCAAATGTGTTGCAAGACGGCAAACTGATGGGTAAAACCGGACCACGCGGTTACCTCGCCTGGTCCGCTCCGGCCGACGGGAACCTCAGCGAAATAGTCAGTAAAACTGAGAACCGCGAGCGCATCACCATCCCTTTTCTGCCCGGAAAGACTTACTACGTTAGACAGCGGGTAGCTTTTGGCTGGTTAATTAGTCGGTTCAAACTTCAGCTGGTTAGCCCTGAGGAGGGAGAAAAGCTTATGAAAAAGTTGAAAAAGCCGGTAGTCGTTATTCCGGCTGTGGTTAAGGAATCGGCTTCTGGAAAACGTTAGTGTAGTTGCGTTAGGGTTCGCGCAATAATAAGTTGTTCTGGTGGAAACGAATGATCGTGGTGTTGGCGAGCGCCGTTTATCAGGCGAGCAAGTTATTGTTGCACAAGCCCTTAGCTCAGCCTGAAGGCTGAGGAACCGGCACGGCCTGAAGGCGCGGGCAACCAATCAATCCAGTACCTGAAGCTTAGCGAAGCGCAGCATAATCCGCTTCTCCGGTTGGGCGAGGTCACTGAAGTGAATGGTAGCGATTCTGTTGTCCGCGCCGCCATCTATTTTGGTGATGCGGCCTTCTCCGAATTTGAGGTGCATCACCAGCTGGCCGACTTCAATCTCCGACGGTGCATTGGGCTTGAACTTTGAGGGGTCCATTTTAGGGCGGGTGAACTTGGCCGTACCGCGCTTCCGAACCGGAACAATACCGGTCACCCGCGCCCGCTGCCGTTCCAGCGGGTCGTACTCGGACTTTTCCGAGCGGCGGCTGTAGCTGGTGTTTTCTACCGACTCAGCGGGGATTTCGGTCAGGAAGATGCTCGGCTCGTTCATCTTCATCTTACCGTAGCGGTAGCGGGTGTTGGCGTAGCTAAGCGTCAGGAACTGCTCGGCGCGGGTGATCGCTACGTAGAAAAGGCGACGCTCTTCATCCATCCCGTCCATCGTATCCATGCTCATGAAGCTGGGAAAAAGCTCTTTCTCTAAGCCAACAACGAAGACCGATTTGAACTCCAGCCCCTTCGCTGCGTGGACGGACATGAGGGTAACAACGTCCGTATTGTTCTTCTCTTCGTTGCTGTCGAAGTCCGTCAGCAGGGCAATGTTTTGGAGGTAGGTCGCCAGGGTTTTGTCCGGCAAGGTATCCGTATCGATCAGGGTGTCCTCTTCTACGAAAGACTTGATGCCATCGAGCAAGGACTGGAAGTTCTCCAGCCGGGCCATACCCTCGATGGAGGTGTCTTTGCGCAGGTTATCCAGCAGTCCTGATTTACGGGCGACGGTTTCGGCCAGTTCGTAAGCGTTGGCGGTATCGGCCTTGGCGCGGGCCTTTTTGATGAGGTCGATGAAGCCATCGGCGGAGTGGCGGGTCCGGTTCGGGAGGGCGACGTGCTTGAGGGCTTCAAACTGGGTAATTCCTTTTTGCGCAGCCAGGCTGGCGACTTTGGCAAGGCTGGTATTGCCGATGCCGCGCTTGGGGTTGTTGATGCTTCGCCGAAAAGCCTCCTCGTCTTGCGGGTTGACCACCAGGCGGAGGTAGGCGACCATGTCTTTGACCTCCTTGCGCTGGTAAAAGCTCAAGCCACCGTACACGCGGTAAGGGATGTTAAATTTACGGAGGTACTCCTCGAAGATGCGCGACTGGGCGTTGGTCCGGTACAGGATAGCGATGTCCTCATTCTTGAGGTGGTAGCGGCTCTTTTGCTCTACGATGGTATCGGCTACGCGGCGGCCTTCGCCGGTATCGTCCATTTCGCGGATGATCTTTATTTTCTGCCCCTCGCCCTTATGGCTCCAGATGTTCTTCTGGATCTGGCGGCGGTTGTGGCTGATGACGGCGTTGGCGGCCTCCACGATGTGCTCCGTACTGCGGTAGTTTTGCTCCAGCTTGAAGGTCTGGATGCCGTGGTCGGCAAAGTCCCGCTCGAAGTCGAGGATGTTCTGGATCGTCGCGCCCCGGAAGGCGTAGATCGACTGGGCATCGTCTCCCACCACGCAGATGTTGCGCGGGCTCTCGGGGTACATCACCAGCTTTTTCACGATGGCGTACTGGAGGGTGTTCGTATCCTGAAACTCATCCACCAGTACGTATTTGAACTTGCGGCGGTACTTTTTAGCTACGTCTTTATGGTTCTGCAGCAGCTCGAAGAGGCGGAAGAGAAGGTCGTCGAAATCCATCGCGCCCGCTTTTTTGCAGCGGGCGACGTAGGCGGCGTAGATTTTATGGACGAGGGGCATTTTGGCCCGCTTGTCTTGCGTCAGCAGCTCCGCATTGTTCATGTAGAGCTTGGGGGTAATCAGGCTCGATTTTGCGCTCGAAATCCGGTTCTTGATGGCGTTGGCCTGGTAAACCTTCTTGTCGAGGTTCAGCTCCTTGATGATGGAGTTGATGAGGCTTTTGGTATCGTCCGTATCGTAGATCGTGAAGTTGCTGGGGTAGCCGATGTGCTTGGCTTCTACGCGGAGGATGCGGGCGAAGAGGCTGTGAAAGGTACCCGCCCAGATGTCTGACGCTTTGTTGCCAACTACCTTGCCGATCCGCTCTTTCATTTCGCGGGCGGACTTATTGGTAAAGGTCAGGGCCAGGATTTCCCACGGCGCGGTCCCCTTCTCGATCAGGTGAGCGATGCGGTAGGTGAGCACCCGTGTTTTGCCCGATCCGGGGCCAGCGATGACCAGCACGGGGCCTTCCGTTGCGGTAGCGGCCTGGCGCTGCACGTCGTTCAGTTCGTCGAGGTAATGGGGCGGCCGCTGCGGTACGGTATCGGACATTTGTGCTGTTTTCTTAGGCGGCGAATATACGATGCCCACAGGGGCCAAGCCAAAGAAAACCCTGTGAAATGTTTACAATTTTATATTTGGGCAATTATTTGTGTTTTTGGGCACCAGCACCTAGCCCAGAACTCCACCCGGAAGGTATCAACCGGAGGGAAACCGTTCATTGCACCCGCGATCGCGCCCTAAAATACCACTACCCTCTTTTTTACCCGAAGTCCATCCGTTCTAACGATCAGCTGATATACACCCGCCGGCAGGTTGGCGACGTTTACGCGATGCTCCGTGATTTCCCCGCCACCGTTTTAATCTTCCGAAACCAGGCAACCGGTCATATCATATAACTGAACGTTGAATACGGGGGTCGCTTCAGCAAACGTGACCAAAAAGCTTTCGGAGGCTGGGTTCGGACGAACGGCGGCCTCATAACTCGGTAAGTTACTGAACGGTCCGGCATTAAGCAGCTCCTCCCCGATACAGCCTGCTAACTGTTCCCTGAACGTAACCAGGCTTAAACCGGTAACCCCGGCAGCAATCGGCCCGGAGACCCGACCGTTATCAACCGCTAAGGTGGCGTCTCCGCATCCAGGATAATTGTGAATCGGATAAGGGTTTATGGCTATTGCCGTAAAGGAGTAGGGATACGCGAACGGCTAAAGCCGTAAATGCGTGGGGTTATGCGAATGGCTAACGCCGTAAATG
>CAYWMW010000360.1:0-4482 GCA_964458975.1 uncultured Lewinella sp.
TTATACCGCGTGTTTATAACTAGTAAGCCACCGGCTGAAGCCGGGGCTACCGTAGGGGCGCATAACGCATAACGTAGCCCCGGCTTCAGCCGGTGGCTTAAAGCCTACTGTTCACCCGCCCCATCTTATTTATACCGCGTGTTTATAACTAGTAAGCCACCGGCTGAAGCCGGGGCTACCGTAGGGGCGCATAACGCATAACGTAGCCCCGGCTTCAGCCGGTGGCTTAGTAAATCAAATTTTTTTAAAAAAATCCAACAAAAATAAACTTTTAGTTTAAAAGTATTATATTGCATCTAAAATAGATACAAATGGAAGACAACCTAAGAACCTATTACAGAAACAACATGCCTCATTTTACCCCAATCGGGGGAACGTTCTTCATAACTTTCCGTACAAAAGACAGCGTACCCGCCAGAGTGATGCAGAAGTTGCGGTTTAATTACGTAAAGGAAGTACGACAGATAAAGCGTAAAAATTTACCCGTGGCATTAGTCAACCTTGAAATAAGGAAAGCGAGGTACCGCTATTTTCAAAAATACGATAAAATTCTGGACACTTCAGCCAAGCAAAATTACCCGTTAGCGGATCCAGAAATCATCAAAATTATTACCGATAAACTTCATGAACTTGACGGCGAGCTATACCAGCTAATTGCATACTGCATCATGCCTAACCACGTGCACCTCCTCATTAGTCTGGCTAACCAGATCGTGGATGAAAACGACTGCCTGATCGACAATGAAGAACTGGCCCTTTCTTATAAGCCGTTGTGCGAAATTATGCGTCGCATTAAAGGTGCTACCTCAAGATACATCAACCTCCATTTAGGTTTAACTGGCCAGCCTTTCTGGCAGAAAGACTCTTACGATCATTACGTTCGGGATGCGAAAAGCATGGAGAATATCTGGTGGTACATTGTGAATAACCCGGTAAAGGCAGGTCTGGTATTGACATTTGAAGATTTTCCTTACACTTATTGGCGTGAAATCAAGCCACCGGCTGATGCCAGGGCTACTAAATCACCCCCTGCGCCCGCAACCCAAAGTAGCAGCGCACGGTAGCCTCCACATCGACTAAAGCATCGTGCGCATCGGGCACGCCTTTTTTGAAGAGTTTGCGGTGGAGTTGCTCCAGCGTCGGCCATTTGTAGGAGCCGTAGCGGAGGGGCGGGATGGCGGCCCATTCGATGATGTCGTCGTTTTTCATGGTGCAAGCCTTGGGCTTGCGTTTCAGGGGGTCTTTGCCGGTGATGCGGTGGTATTCGCAGCCGAGGATTTTCTCGTCGAAGGCCATGTTGTGGGCAACGAGCTGGGTGGCTTGGGCGCTGACGGCGGTGAAGGCTTCCAGGACTTCGCTGAGGGGCAGGCCTTCGGCCAGTGCGCGCTGCTGGGTGACGCGGTGGATGTCTGAAGCGCCCTTGGGGATCGTGTAGCCTTCGGGGCGGATGATGGCGGAGTAGGTTTCGAGGGCGTTGCCTTCGTCGTCCGCCAGGACCCAGGCGATCTGGACCATCCGGGGCCAGTTGTTGATGGCGGAGCTGGGGGCATTCCAGTTGTTGGGCAGGCCGGTGGTTTCGGTATCGAAGAAGAGGTGGGTGGTGGGCATTGTGGTCTGGTAGTTTTGTGGTTCGGCGGGGCAAGGTCGGCAATTCCGGGTGTTTTTTTGGGCGCGGCCGCAGGAGTGTGTATAACGAGATGCACAAACATGGATGCTCGCTTCGCTCGTAACCTCACCCCCGGCCCCTCTCCAAAGAAGAGGGGAGACCTATAACACTGCGGCTTCGCCTTGCTGTTTTTCTTGAAAAGGAAAAATTTTTCAATTGTTGGGTAAACGGCACCTCCGAAGGAAAGGAAAGGATGTCTCTGTTGGGGAGATTATCTTCGTTTTGTGCATCTCGTTATACACACCCGCAGGATGCCGGGTTTGGCAAGCAAAAAGGTACTGCGGCGAGCTTCGGTTCGCGACGGATAAATTGGTTACAAACAAAGCTTCGAAAACCTTTCCTTGCATCCTGCGGCCGCGCCCCAAAAAGGCCTAAACAAAAGTGCCGCCCCTTCAAGCGAGAGGAGCGGCGGCACAGATATCAAAGAATATGGGAATAGGCTAGTGCATAGCTTCTCTCATGCTCCCTACTTTCAACTTGCTACTTCGTACGGTGACTGCGTTCAAAGTCAGGTCGATGAGAGAATCTATGCACTAGATACGAACGACCGTACCGTCGAATTTCGGTACCGTCACCGAGAAATTCTCTCCGAACGTGAGCTTCTGTTCTTCCAGAATGGCGATGGCGATTTCTTCGCCCATCAGGATGGATTCGTAGTAGTCGGTGAAATAGTGCACCCCCGCCCAGTTGCGCCCGATGGCGATGTTGGAAGCGAGTTTGTTCAGCTCTCCTTCTACGGTGAGTTGTGCGAGTTTGCAGTCTTTATCGAGCACGGGCACCACGTCGAGATCCTTCCCGTTGTTGTGCGGCACGAAGGCCAGGTTGGCTGATTTGAGCTGGTAGCCCGGGAAGGGCAATGCCTCAGACAGCCCGGTGATTTGCCGGGCTTCATTAGCCGCAGTGCTGGCGGGGTCAATGATGGCCAGCGGAGCGCTGTGGTCGAAGAAAGCCTTCAGGATGGTGACGCAAGCCCCGGCAACGGTAGCGTGGCCAGCCCCATAAGCAGGGTGCATCGGGGAGCCTTCGCAGAAAGCCATCGGCAGTAAGTGCGTGCCGCCTTTTTCGTTGATTGGCTTGCTGGCGTTCATACCATCATTGTGGGCAAAAATCTGCCCCAGGATGGAATCCGGACCGGCGTTCAGGAGTTCCCGCATACTCAGCAAGACTGGTGCCTGGTCTTTGAGTACATCGGCCTTCTCTATCCGGGCGGCGACTACCTCCGGACGGCAACGGCGGTGTACGTTGTACTTCTGGAAACGTACCGCCTTCAGCGCCCTGGTGGCCACCTCCGTTACCAACGAAAGGATGTGCGGCCCGCCAAAGTGGGCGAAGCCCTGCTGGTGGTCGATGTTGTCGGCCTTCTGGAACGGGATGCCGGGGTCAAAGCCTACATCCTCGTTGTTCAGCAGGAGGATACAGGCGTTGAGGTAAGCCTCGTACAGGGCATCGTAGTGAACGTAGGTGGCCAGGTCGCGCGGGGTGTAGATGAAGCGGCGGGCCGGAGAGGCCTGATAGGTTTCTTTGCGGCGCAGATCGGCGGCGTTTTGCACGTCGATGTACTCCTCCCAGCTCGTCATGTAGTCGAGTTCTTCGGTAGCGATGCGTACTTGCTGGTCGATGTCGATGGCGCCGTAGCTGATGCGGCCGTCAGCCGGTGTTCGTTCACCGCCGAAGCCAGCGTCGCCAGCCAGGAGGAACTGAGAGAGGTAGGGGCCAACATCGTCTCCCCGCGTGATGCCCCGGAAGGCCGTGGCGGGGTTCATGTTGGTACGCCGACGCGCGGTCTCTGCCGGGCTGTCTGTTTCATCGGTGCCTGCGAACCAGGGAAGTTTGTTGAGTTCCTCGGTCAGTAGCCTTACCTTTTCAACGTTGGCCGATTGCCCCTCCATCATGTCGAGGAAGTTGGAGGCGGAAATACTGTCTTTCGGGGTATTGTTTCCGAGCCCCATCACGCCGACGGAGAAGTTGCGGAAGGGTACATCCCGGAGTAATGCCTGGGCGTAAACTTCGGCCATTTCGGCGGTAAGCTCATCGCTGCCGAAGGTCGGGGCGGGCGGCATGGTGACCGCCTGGGCATCGGGGCCCTGGAGATCGAACGATAAGCCAGCACTCTGGCTTTCCCAGGCGCGGACGGTGAGGCCGGGGAAGCTCTGGGCCTTGGCCGAAAGCCAGGCCGGAGGCGTACAAACGTTACCGTTGCAGTTACCGTCGTGCCCCAGCGGCGTATCGCGGAAGTCCCGGAAGTCGCCACTGTCGATGGCCCGCACCAGTAGTTGGAAATGATCGGGGTTGTTGACTAAGCCGGTGGTAGGGTTGTGGGGCAGCCCCTTGGTGAAGGCCGACAGATAACTGGCCTGCTCTTCTTCCGCGCTTCCTCCGTGCGCACTGGCGGTGCTGGCGCAGTGGCGGAAACGCTGCTCGTCTGCATTTTCCTGGTGGCGATGGTGCGGCCGGGCGTAGGCCGTACGAGCGGCCAGGTTGCGGAGGTTTTGGGAGGTTTCTCTTCTTAAGCTCATAGTGTGGTATGGATTTTATGTGCTGCCAGAATACAGATAGTAAGGTGTTGTTGCTTCGGGCCGCCTTTAGGGAATGAATACAAGGCAAATTTCGGGTGCTCCGTAAGTTTATTTGTATAACTTTAGTTATCAATGACTTACACCATGAAACCTCACCATAGAAAAAGGAGCCACCTTGTTATCAGAAAGGTGGCTCCGGATCAATTCACGGAATAATACGCCTGTTGCAGGGTGAAGGCTTCTCGGCGTGTGTATAACGAGATGCACGATTGCCACAGTTTTGCCGCCTGCCACGTCTCC
>CAYWMW010000361.1:0-4465 GCA_964458975.1 uncultured Lewinella sp.
GTTGTCGGTTGTCGGTTGTCGGTTGTCCGTTATCACATGTTGGTAACCCCAGCACAGGTGCGGAGAGACCAAGCTTTAAAACTTTCATTGCACCTGCGGCCGCGCCCAAAAAACACTGTCCGATTACAACGTATATTGCCGCCAACAAAGCCCCAACGAATGAGCAATCTCCTGGAGCGTTTTCTGCGCTACGTTCAAATTGATACGGAATCTGATCCGCACTCCCCTACCCAACCGAGCACGATGAAGCAAAAAGACCTCGGTCGGGTGCTCGCAAATGAGCTACGGGAACTGGGGCTTACGGATGCGGCACTAGACGAACACGGCTACGTTTACGCCACCCTACCCGCCACGCCCGGACACGAAAACACGCCCGTGATCTGCTTCTGTAGCCACATGGATACCAGCCCGGACGCCAGCGGCGCGGGCGTAAAACCACTGGTACACACCAATTATCAGGGCCAGGATTTGGTTTTGCCCGACGATAAGGAAGTGGTGATAAAAATGGCCAATCACGCCGGACTGGAGCGGTGTATTGGCCACACCATCATCACCGCCTCCGGTACTACGCTGCTCGGTGCCGACAATAAATCTGGCGTAGCGGCCATCATGACCGCCGTTGAAACCCTGGTCAACAACCCGGAAATTCCGCACGGAAAACTGCGCATTCTTTTCACTCCCGACGAAGAGATCGGCCGCGGCGTGAACGCCGTAGACATGGAAAAACTCGGCGCGGACTTCGGCTACACCATCGACGGAGAAGAATTCGGCAGCCTCCAGGATGAGACCTTCAGCGCCGACGCCGCCCGCATCAAGATTACCGGCGTGAGCGCCCACCCCGGCATGGCCAAAGGCCATCTGGAAAACGGAATCAAGATCGCCGCCGACATCGTCGCCGCCCTGCCCCGAACCGAGCTGACGCCCGAAACCACGGAAGGCAAAGAAGGCTTCCTCCACCCTGTTGAAATGGAAGCAAAGGCGGAAGCCGCCAGCATCGTTTTCATCCTCCGGGACTTTGAGACGGCAAAGCTCACAGCCCACGCGGAAGTCTTGCGCAACATAATTGCGGAGGTTGCCCCCAACTACCCCAACAGCAAGATCGAGATGACCATCACCGAACAGTACCGGAACATGAAGGAGGTGCTGGACGACCATCCGCACGTGATGGACCTGGCCACCCGCGCCATCTCCGCCTGCGGCATCGAGCCGAAACCGGACAGCATCCGGGGCGGAACGGACGGTTCGCGACTCAGTTTTATGGGCCTGCCCTGCCCCAACATCTTCGCCGGCGAACATTCCTTCCACTCCAAATACGAATGGGCCAGCCTGGAAGAAATGGAAAAGGCCGCAGAAGTGGTGGTGGCGATAAGCCGACTTGCTACTGAAGTGGAAGCTTGATTTTTAAATTTCACCTTACGGCGTAGACTGTCTAATCTGTCGCGTTCAACCCGTAGCAACCTCACCCCAACCCCTCTCCAACAAGCCTCGCCCCAGGCTCGGCGGACCACCGGAGGTAGCCGCGTAGCGAAAGGGGCTATTCTGAAGAAAACGCTCCGCGTTTTGCCGTTAAGAACCCGTTACGGGTAAAGACCGTTACATTAAACAGCCTATCCTTACAATTTCTTTTTAATCCTTTGATTTTTTTATCCTTTAACTATGCAAACACCGGTCATCCTTCGCGACATTAGCTGGCTTTCCTTCAACCACCGCGTTCTTCAGGAAGCGAACGATCCTTCCCTACCTCTTTTTGAACGGATCAAGTTTTTGGCGATCTACAGCTCGAATCTCGACGAGTTCTTCAGGGTCCGGATGGCCAACCACCGCAATTTGCTACGGGTTGGGAAAAAGACCAAGAAGGAGCTGGACATTACGCCGAAGCAAACCGTGCGGTCCATCCAGCGGATTGTGAACCGGCAGCAGGAAGAGTTTAGCCGGATTTTCGAGAAAAAGATCACACCCGAATTGGCCAAACACGGCATCGTACTAAAGCGCCGCCTGGACCTGACCAAAGTAGAAAGAGAATGGGTGGAAAGCTATTTTCACGATAAGATGTTGCCTTACGTACAACCCGTACTACTGAAGAAAGACATGGTCCGGCCGTTTCTGAACAACGCCCAGTTGTACCTCACCATTTTGATGAAAGAGCGGGGAACCAAGAAGACGGCCTACGCCGTAGTCAAAATACCGAGCGATCACCTGCCCCGTTTCATCGAATTGCCAAAGACGGACCTGAACAATAACCTGATCTTGCTGGATGACATCGTACGTCACTCCATTTCCTGGATGTTCCCCGGCTATGAGATTGAGGATACTTTCTCGGTGAAGCTTACCCGGGATGCCGAACTATACATCGACGATGAGTTTAGCGGAGACCTGCTGGATAAGATCAAAACCAGCCTTCAGCGGCGGCACGTGGGGCCGGCCAGCAGGTTCGTCTACGACCGGACCATGCCCGAAGACCTGCTGGACTACCTGAAAGACAACTTTGGATTAGAGAACCTTGATGTTTTGGCCGAAGGGCGCTACCACAACAACTCCGAGTTCTTCGGTTTCCCGGATTTCGGGATGAAGCACCTCAAAAATCCGCCGCAACCGCCGCTGCCGTATAAGCCGTTGGAGGAGGCGACGGATTTTTGGGCCGCGATTCGTGAGCGGGATCACCTGCTGCACGTGCCGTACCAGAGCTACGAATCCGTCGTCCGGTTTTTCGAGGTTGCGGCGGAAGACCCGCAGGTGACGCACATCAAGATCGTCCAGTACCGGGTAGCCCGGAAAAGCCGAATCATGAAGGCCCTGATGGCGGCGGTGAAGGCGGGCAAACAGGTACACGTTTTCATTGAAGTCAAGGCTCGTTTTGACGAGGAAGCCAACCTGAAGTGGGGCGAACGGCTGGAGAAAGCTGGCGTACACGTTAACTACAGTTTCCCCGGAGTAAAGGTACACAGCAAACTGGCGGCCGTCCGCAGGTTGGAAGACGGAGAGCCCCGCATGTACAACTATCTGGCCACCGGAAACTTCCACGAAGACACCGCTAAAATATATTCAGACTTCGGCATTTTCACCGCTGATGCAAGGCTTACGGGTGAGGTATCCCGCGTGTTCAGGTTCCTTGAGCAAGTTGAGCACCCCGGCGAAGATTTCCAGCACTTACTGGTAGGCCAGTTCAACCTGCTTGACGGTTTAGAAAGCCTCATCAAATTTGAAATAGCCGAAGCCAAGGCTGGCCGCAAAGCCGCCATGACCCTGAAGATGAACAGCCTTCAGGATCCGGACATGATCGCCCTGCTTTACAAAGCTTCTAAGGCTGGGGTCAAGATCAAGCTGATCATCCGGGGTATCTGCTGCCTCGTGCCGGGCGTCAAGGGCGTGAGCGAGAACATCCACGGCATCAGCATCGTGGATCGGTACCTGGAACACGCCAGGGTCTTTCACTTCCACCACGCGGGCAAGGAAAAACTGTACCTCAGTTCGGCAGACTTCATGACCCGCAACCTTCACCACCGGATTGAGACGACCTTTCCGGTTTACGACGAGAAGATTAAGGCGGAGATCATCCACTTCATGGATGTCCAGCTGCACGACAATACCAAAGCACGTTTGTTGTCTGACCAGCAGAGTAATGCCTACTATACGAAGGGGAGTAAGAAGGTTCGGAGCCAGGAGGCGACGTACAATTACTTTCTGGAGTGATCCTAATTACTCCACAATCTCATAATCAATCCCAGCCTTCCGCAGGGCGCGGTAAGCGGAAGATTCGTTGAAGGACACCTCGATTTCGACGGCGGAGCCTTCGATCAGGATGTCGGTAAGTTCGTTGGCGAGGTTGTGGTCTACGCCGTCGGCGATGTCTCCGATCATACGGGCGATGGCGCGGCGGTCGGGGCGGTCTTGGTCACAAGAAAGAAGGTTGAGGGTCATTTTGTTGCTGTTTTGTTAGCAAATATAAAACTAATAAACAATTTGTGCAAATATTGTACACTAACGTGTGTATAACAATGGTCCGCTACGGTTTTGAGAAAGGAACTGATTTTGTTTCAAGCTCCGTTATGCGCGAGGGGCTAAACGGTGCCCGTTGGGCACACGTTTAACCCCTCGCTAGCGGACCGACCCTTTCAGGGCCGTTAAGTATTGCCGTTTAGCACCTCAGTGCCCTGAAAGGGTACGTCGTCTAGCGATGGGTTGATCGAAAGCCGAAGGCTGAGATCAGCCCATCGCGATTTGGAGGGGTTGAGCCACCCATAGCGTAGTTGGCGTGCGTAACAATTGCGCTGCATGCGCTCAACGTGGCCTAACAGCAATTTGGCAAGTGTAGTATAAACCCACACACGCCCAAAATGCAAGCAGTAATTGCAGAGCTTAAAGTCTTTGGGGCGCGAGCGGCCTAAAAGCGTAGCGGACCATTGTATAACAAGATGCACAAACATGGATGCTCGCTTCGCTCGTAACCTCACCCCCGGCCCCTTTC
>CAYWMW010000362.1:0-4457 GCA_964458975.1 uncultured Lewinella sp.
TGATACTCATAGTCGGGATGACAAGATTCGAACTTGCGGCCCCACGCCCCCCAGGCGTGTGCGCTACCGGGCTGCGCCACATCCCGAATGGATGTAAAAAGATGGTCCTCGAAAGGAGCCACCGGGGGTAAATCGGGGGTGGTCGATACAGGGCTCGAACCTGTGACCTCTGCAATGTCAATGCAACGCTCTAAACCAACTGAGCTAATCGACCCGATGTGCTTTTTGTGCTCCTCAACAACGTTCGCTCGTCCGCGAAAAGTTGCTAAGGTTGAGGCGTAGTGCCTTAAGCGGCTGCAAATATACAACCCCGGCTGGATTAGGGAAATCCTACAGCGGTTTTCTTTGCTCTTTTTCAGGGCATATCGTTGGTTTCTTGTTGGAGCGGGGGGGGGGGGGGGGGGGGGGGGGGGGGGGGGGGGGGGGGGGGGGCGCGCGGCGGCCCCCGCGCCCCCCCCCCCCCCCCCCCCCCGCTCCAACAGGAAACCAACGATGCACATCACGCTTGGGCGGTGGGGGTGAAGCTCATGGGCGGAAAGTTCGGCCCCTTATCTCCAGAGTTCCCTCCAGGGTTGCCGATTGGCCCAAACTGCTTCTCGTATTTCTGAATATTGTCGGCCAGGGCCGTGACAAGACGCTTAGCGTGCTCGGGGGTGAGGATGACCCGGCTTTTCACCTTGGCCTTCGGTGCGTTGGGTACAATGCGGACAAAGTCAACCACGAACTCACTGTTGCTGTGCGCAATGATGGCGAGGTTAGAGTATACGCCTTCCGCGATGTCTTCGGGGAGGTCGATGTTGAGTTTATTGGCCTGGGGCTTTTTGGTTTCGTCTGCCATGGGGGGTAGTAATTTAGTAATGTAGTGTTGTAGTAATGTAGTAGCTGCCGCGCTTGATCGTAATGTAGTGTTGTAGTAACGTAGTAGCTGCCGCACGAGCGAAGCGAGCATTTGCACCTGCCTCGTGCGGTAGCGACTACACAACTACATTACTACACTACTTTTTTTTCTTCTTCTTAGCTGGCGCCTTTTTCTTCTTAGGCTTAAAGGCCGTCGGCATCACTTCCTGGATGAATTTGATGCACTGCTCAACGGTGAGTTCTGCGGCTTCTTCGCGCGTCATCCGTTTGCCGTCCTTGTCTTTGGGCAGCTTGATGGATTTCTTTTTGTAGCGGATGAATGGCCCCCAGCGCCCCTGTTCGACGTCGATCTTCTCGGTCTCGAAGCGTTGGATGTAGCGGTTGGCCTCCTTCTCTTCCTTGGCCTGGATGAGTTCGATCATCTCGTCCTTGCTCAGGTTCTCAGGGTCGTAACGCTTGGGGATGTTGATGAACATACCGTTCCACTTCAGGAAGGGGCCGAAGCGGCCTTTGCCCTGGGTAACGTCCAGTTCCTTATAGGTCATCACCGGTGCGTCGGCTTTCTTCTTTGCGGCTACGAGTTCCTTCGCCCGGTCCATATTGACGGCGTGCGGGTCTTCGCCCTTATCCAGGCTAATGAAGGTCTCGCCCCAACGAACGTACGGGCCGAAGCGACCGATACCAACGGCGGTTTCTCTGCCTTCAATCTCGCCCAGTACTTTGGGTAGGGCGAACAGCGGCATGGCTACTTCCATGGTCACTTCCTCCATACTCATATTCCGGGGGAGGTTGGCGTACTTGGGCTTTTCGTCGGGGAGGAGTTCGTCTGGGGCACCGATCTGGAGAACGGGGCCGTTGCGGCTCAGGCGAACGAGTACCGTACGGCCAGTGTCGGGGTCAATGCCGAGTTTACGCTCGGCGGAGACGCGTTCAGCATTTTCTGTGGTGTCTTCTACCGTTTCGTGGAAGGGGAGGTAGAAGTCGGTGAGCATCTGCGTCCAGGAAACCTGCCCTTCGGCGATCTTGTCGAACTTTTCTTCGACCTCGGCGGTGAAGTTGTAGTTCATTACATCCTCGAAGTGCTCGTCGAGGAAGTCGGAGACGGCCAGGCCGATGTCGCTGGCGAAGAGGCGGTTTTTCGTCGCGCCGGTCATTTCTGTTTTCGTCTCAGAGGTGACGCTGCCTTCTTTCAGGGTAATGACATCGTACTTACGCTCCGTACCTTCTCTGGTCTCGGAGGTTACGTAGCCACGCTTGGGGTCCATGATTTTGGATACCGTCGGGGCGTAGGTAGACGGCCGGCCGATGCCGAGTTCTTCGAGCTGCTTTACCAAACTAGCCTGGGTGTAGCGGCTTGGCGGACGGGTGAAGCGCTGGGTCGCCGTCATTTCGTTGAGGGGAAGCACCTGGCCCTTGCTCAGCGGAGGGAGGATGCCCTGGTCCTGGCCGCTGTCGTCGTCATCATCATCCTTGCTCTCCAGGTAGACCTTGAGGAAACCGTCGAACTTGAGTACCTCACCGGTAGCGCGCAACTTTGCGTCCGGAACGGTGGAGATACCGATGTTTACGGTGGTTTTTTCCAGTTCCGCATCGGCCATCTGGCTGGCGATGGTACGCTTCCAGATCAGTTCGTAGAGGCGTTGCTCATCACGGTCACCGATGTTGATACTGTGGCGATCGATGTAGGTGGGGCGGATGGCTTCGTGCGCCTCCTGAGCATCTTTTTTCTTGCTTTTGAAGCGGCGGACCTTGCTGTACTTGTCGCCGAAGGAAGACTTTACTTCCTTCTCAATGGCAGCCAGTGCGGTCTCGGACAGGCTGATGCTGTCGGTACGCATGTAGGTGATCAGACCTGCTTCGTAGAGGCGTTGGGCAACGCGCATCGTGCGCTCCACGTTCATGTACAGCTTACGGCTGGCATCCTGCTGAAGGGTAGAGGTGGTGAAGGGGGCTGCTGGCCGGCGCTTTGCTGGCTTCACCTCAATTTCGTTGATCTTGAACTCGGCACCGTTACACTTATTCAGGAAGGCTTCCGCGCCGGCTTTATCGTCAAAGCGTTCGGGGCTTTCGGCTTTCAGTAAAACCGTCTTGCCCTGCTCGTTCCGAACGCTGAAGATGGCGTTGACGCGGAAGAAAGGCTTGGCCTCAAAGGCCATAATTTCACGCTCACGCTCTACCACCAGCTTTACCGTAACTGATTGTACACGGCCTGCACTAAGACCGAACTTCACCTTACGCCACAGTACCCCGGAGAGCTCATAACCTACCAAACGATCCAGTACCCGGCGGGCCTGTTGGGCGTTCACAAGGTTTACATCTACCAACCGTGGGTTGTTGATGGCAGACTTAATCGCCGGAGCGGTGATTTCACGGAAAACGATCCGCTTGGTGCTGTCTACGGGCAGCTTGAGTACTTCGCAAAGGTGCCAGCTGATGGCTTCTCCTTCGCGGTCTTCATCCGTCGCGAGCCAGACGGTATCGGCTTTGCTCATCGCGGCTTTTAGGTCTTTTACGACTTTACGTTTTTCGGGGGAGACAACGTACTTCGGTTTGAAACCCTTCTCAACGTCAACGGCGCCGTCCCCCTTGTCCAGGTCACGGACGTGGCCAAAAGAGGACTTTACGGTATAATCTTTACCGAGAATTTTTTCAATGGTTTTCGCTTTTGCCGGCGACTCGACGATCAGTAAGTTCTTAGACATGGGATGAGACTGTGTGTACTATTTTAAATCAGGGAGTAATAAGGTTACGGTTTCAGGTGGCAATAAGTTGTTCCGCGTGGGCTTTAAAGGCCTTTATCGCGTCTGTATCGGTCAGTTTTCCGTCCTCAAGCAGTTGCTCAAGGTTGCTGATCGGTAGTTTGTTGGGCAGTACCCAACCGCCCATGTGGCTTACGCTGGCCCCCAGGTGATCCATTCCGCGCAGGTTCCCGGCTCGCCCGGAGGAGATGCCGACCAGCGCAATGTGCTTGCCTTTGAAAATGCTGGCGTATTCGTTCACCGAAATACCATCAATAAACATTTTCAAAACACCAGGATAACTGCCGTTGTACTCCGGTACAAAGATGGCAAACTTCTGTACATCAAGGAAATAACGTTGCTGTAGTTCCCGCAACTCAGGTGTCATGGCGGTGGGGTTGTACATGTCTTGCGCGAACACCTCAAGCTTCAGTTCGGCCAGGTCCAGCAGTTGAGCTTCCTCCCCCAACGCCCTGATCTGCTCTACGAAGTGAGCGGCAAACAACAGCGTGCGGCTGTTTTGGCGGTTGGTTCCGGAAATAACTGTGATCATAGGCTTCAGGGCTTGATTACCGAACCACAAACCTACGACAAATGATTATAGTTGATGTTGAGCACAGATAAATTTGTTCACATAGCAGACTTTTATGGGGCGCGGCCGCAGGTGCAAAGTAAGGTTTTAAGGTAGGCTGTCTTAATCTGATGGTCTTGACCCGTAACTGGTTTTTACCATTAAAACGCAGAGCGTTTTCTTCGGAATAGCCCCTTTCGCTACGCGGCTACCTCCGGTGGTCCGCCGAGCCTGAGGCGAGGCTTGTTGGAGAGGGGATGGGGTGAGGTTACCGCGGGCTGAACGCGACA
>CAYWMW010000363.1:0-4453 GCA_964458975.1 uncultured Lewinella sp.
AAATTAGGAACTAGGGAACTAGAAACTAGCACGGCACTAGTTCCTAGTTCCCTAGCTTCTAGTTCCCTAGTTCCTAGTTCCCTAGTTCCTAGTTCCCTAGCTTCTAGTTCCCTAGTTCCTAGTTCCCTAGCTTCTAGTTCCCTAGCTTCTAGCTTCTAGTTCCTAAAATTCGTCTAAATGGCCAGATCATCCCGTAAGCACTACATCAACTTTGCAATTTTCAGTCTTTTTAGCCTGACCTTTGCCTCCTTCCTCGGGGTAGCGGCTTACTACTATTTTACCGATGGGAAGGACATGACGGTAAAGTCATTCGCCCCCGGCGTTCCGGCCTTTTTCCTGTTCTTTTTGGCGCGCAAGGAGTGGCGCAGCGCCCGCGCGGTACGCAACATGGAGCGCCGCAAAAAAAGCCCCGCTGCTGACCCCAACGCGGGCATCGACGAACTGATGGCCGCTGCTGAAGAAAGGCTGGAAGGGAAAAAGAAGACCGCCCCAGCTTCTGAATCCGAGCTGCCAACCGATAACGGACAACCGACAACGGACAACTGACTAAAAAGTAACCCGCAACCCGTTCACCCACTTAAATACCATAGCGGGCACCTCCGGGAAATCCCGGTTGACGCGTTCATCGTAGGTGAGGGAGAAATTGGTGGTAAAGCGCAGTGCTTTGGTGACGGTCAGGCTGAGGTTGGCAACGGAAGAGATGCGGGGTAGGGTGAAATCCGGTAGCCGAGGCTGATAATAAGTAGTGCTGGCGAGCGAGAGTGCCGGAGTGACCTGCGCACGGATGGTGAAATAGTTGCTCAATCGGTGATCGCGGTAAATGATCTCTGAGTCCGTCATTTCGCTGTATTCGTACATGTATAGTACGCCGAGGTAGGCGCGCGATTTACCCTTACGCAGTAGCTTGCGGCGGACGCCGGTGCCGGCCAGAAAGCGAAGATTTAGCCGTAGCCGTTCGTTGTATTGAATCTGTGAAAAGCTTTCCCAGCGCCAGCCGTCTTTCGGCTCCCAGCCGTAGCGGGCGTGGAAAAAACCGGCGTTGGTGGCGTTGTCGCCACTTACCTGTACCAGCTGGTAATCGGTCAGCAGTAGTACATTTGCCTTGCGCCCCCGGCGGTCCAGGCGCAGGGAGCCTCCGGCAGTGAGTACGGTGTTATTGTTGCGGGTCAGGCTGCCGTTCACGTCTAGCTGGCCAGACCAGCCGATGCTGTCGATGGCCCTGCGCTGGTCTTCGATGTTCACGATTTGGGCGCGGCCGCGGGTGCCGGGTAAGAGGATTAGGAGCAGGGTGAGGAGCACGCTCATCCGAAAAAGAAAGGTCATAAGGCTAAAACATGGGGATGAAGCCGCAAGGTAAGGGTATTCGTAAATTGCACGATGATTAGAATTGAACACCTGGCCCTCTGGGTAAACGACCTTGAAGCAATGCGCGCTTTCTACGTTGATGTTTTCGGCGCGGTCTCCAACGAACTATACCACAACCCGAAGAAAAACTTCCGCTCTTACTTTCTGAGTTTCCCCGGTGGCGGTCCTCGCCTCGAACTGATGCACCGCCCGGACGTGCCGGAAACCCTTCCGCCCGGCGCTGAAGCCCGGGGGCTCACCCATTTCGCTGTATCCCTCGGCTCCAAAACCACCGTTGATGAGCTGACTGAGTCCTTGCGCTCCGCTGGCTGCAGCGTCGTCGGAGAAGCCCGTACCACCGGAGATGGGTACTACGAATCGGTAGTGCTTGACCCCGAGGGGAACCGCCTGGAGCTTACGGTGTAGTGAGTGTTTGAATTCGCTAGCGCGCCATTTCTGAAAAACTCGATATTGCATCCTGCGGCCGCGCCCCAAAAGTTAACACCGCAATAGCAAGACCTTCCCGCCGTTTGTTACGGAAAGCCCATTACTTATGTCTCGTCGTTTTGCTATTGCCTTGGTTGCCGTTGTACTTATTCAGTTTTGTAGCGTCTACGCTTGGCAGCGGTATGAGCGGAACACTGAATTGAAAGAAATTAATGCTGGCCTGGCGGTTACAAACGGTTTAGCCATCGCTAACCTGGAAGAACTGCTCAATCAGCAGGTGATGAGTTATGAGGAGCTTATGACGGATGCCAGTAAAGCCCGCTTTATATCTCTGCTACGGTTCGTTAAAGATCACCACGCCGGATATAAAAACTTGGTTGCTGATGAGAATTCGACCACGCTCCGGAAGCGGACCATCACTTTCGTCGAATCTGTTACTGAAGATTATAAAAGACTGCTGCTCGAAAACCATCAAAATATCGACCTAATCGAGGACGATGTACTCACAAAGTGCACCAACATAGATACCTTCACAAAAGGTGTTTTATCTAATCTCTACATGATCTCCAGTAATCTTGAACCCCAAACTCAGAACGATTTGATACGTATTGCTGCACTTGATTACGTGAAGAATATGTTGATGGATGTTATGTCTGTTTGTGGCGGGAGGGCTATAATCTGTGACTATTTCTTCCCCGTCTTCAACGCAGATCGCAGTGCCTACCGAGTCGGAGACACATTAAACGCCAGGGTGTCCGTTGGCTCCTACAGCAGCTCACTTGATCCTAACAACGTAGTCCTCACCATCGACGGCAAAGAATATCCCATTGGCCCGGACGGCACCGCAAAATTCCAAACTTCGGAGCGCAAGCGCGGCCAGCATACGCTGAAAACTAAAGTTGTTGTTACGAACCCACTGACCGGGGAGGTGCAATCTGGCGAAGGAAGGTTTACCTATGAGGTGTACTAAAAGTAAACAGCTAAACTCGACAGGCGAACTTTTTCGCAAAGCAAATAGACTAATCATTCATAATGGATAGCGTCTTTCGCCTAGACTAAATATGTTCTTGGGCCTGTTGGCGAAAAAGAATTCGACTGGCGAGTCGAGCTTTACACCAACCCATTCCTTCTCACGACCTCCGCGTACCACTCCGCCGAAGCCTTAGGCGTCCGCTCCAGCGTGTCAAAGTTGACGTGGATCATCCCGAAGCGCTTGTCGTAGCCGCTGGCCCACTCGAAGTTGTCCATCAAAGACCAGACGAAGTAGCCGCGCAGGTCTACACCGCGTTCAATGGCTTCGTGGCAGGCACCGAGGTAGCCATCCAGGAAGGCGATGCGGCGGGGATCGTCGACTTTTCCGTCCACCACTTCGTCGGGCATGGCGCAACCGTTTTCGGTAATATAGATTGGTGGATTGTCGTAGCGTTCGCTGATCCAGAGGAGGAGTTCGCGCAGGCCCCAGGGTACAACGGGCCACTGCATATCTGTTAACTCCCAGGCGGGGTCGGCGGTGAGGGCGACGTACTGGTCTTCATATACGCCGCCGTTGGCGTAGATGTAGTTTTCTACCGTTTCGCCTGCGGGTACATCGGCAGCGTACATGGTGTTGTAGTGGTTGAGGCCGAAGAAGTCGGAGCTTCCTTTTATCAGCGCCTTTTCCTCATCCGTAAACCTGGGCAGCCGGTCTCCGACGCGGTCTTTCATCACCTGCGGGTAGTCGCCGAAGTAGAGCGGATCGGTAAACCAGCCGAGGAAGAACTCAAGCGAGCGCTGGGCGGCGGCGGCGTCTTCGGGTTTATCGGTTTTGGGTACGCGCCAGTCGCAGTTATTGGTCATCCCTATTTGTCCGGCCTGGCTTGTCTTGAAGTCGTCGTTGTAAACCCTGGCGGCTTTGGCGTGGCCCAGAATGAGGTGGTGGGCGGCGAGGTAGCATTCGTGGTTAGACTTGCGGCCGGGGGCGAAGACCCCGTCGTAGTACCCCAAAATGGCCATCACCCAGCTCTCGTTCATCGTGATCCAGTTTTTCACGCGGTCGCCGAAGGCGGCGAAGCAGATGCGGGCGTAGTCGGCGAAGATGTCGGCCATTTCCGGGTTCAGCCAGCCGTCGTCTTCGATCTGGAGGGCGAGGGGCAAATCCCAATGGTGGAGGGTAATCCAGGGCTCGATGCCGTGGGCCAGTAGCTCATCAATCAGGCGGTTGTAAAAAGCGATGCCTTCCTTATTGCCTTCCCCTTTTCCGTCGGGTTGGATGCGGCTCCAGGCGATGCTGAAGCGGTAGGCTTTCAGGCCCATCTTTGCCATCAGGGCCACGTCTTCTTTGTAGCGGTGGTAGTGGTCGCAGGCCAGGTCTCCGTTGTCGGCCTTGGCGGTTCGGCCGGGGGTGTGGCTGAAGACGTCCCAGATGTGGAGGCCTTTGCCACCTTCAAGCCAGGCGCCTTCAATTTGGTAACTGGAGGTGGCGGAACCCCAGAGGAAGTTGGTCGGGAAGTCTTTCATTGTTTACCTGGTCGATGTACGCTCCGCGTACGTGTTTTATGACGCAGCCTCCGGCTGCGAAGGGCGAATGTACAGCGCTAAAATCGAAAAGATTTAAGGGGCGTTCCTAAACTTCATATCCGCCACTCCGCACCTGCGTCCGCGCCGCCCCCAATGCTTCGTAATG
>CAYWMW010000364.1:0-1312 GCA_964458975.1 uncultured Lewinella sp.
CAACACACAGGTTTCGCCCCACACCCCGTAAATTCGCGAACCGCCACTTTCGTCCGCCCTTACGCTTCTCTTCCTCCATGCGTCTTTCCTCCAAGTCCCGTTTTAACCTCTTCATCTTCCTCATCCTCGTGCTCCTCACGGCTTACGCGGGATGTGGCGGGCGGGATTTGGTGGGCGATGCCAAGTCTTTCCTCGCCCGCCTGTTCGGCCCGAATACCGCACGCACCGCCTACCGAAAAACGATGCTCAAGGAAAAATGGGCAACCGAACTAGAGGTTGAAGTGTGGGACAAAGCCTACGAAGTAGCCCGAACCACGCCCCTCACGGTAAAAATCCCCCACAGGGAAGTAATTAGACTGGACGGCGAGTTGGTAACCTCCGCCCAATCCTTCCGCCTGCACCTGCCTGCGGGCCGCCTCCTTAAAATTAATGCCCGGGGAGACGGCGAGCTCTTCGGGGAACTCTTCCGCCTCAAAAGCGGCGCCCCGAACAAACGCCCCGCTGAGTATTTCCCCACCGAAGGCCCCGACCAGATCACCTACGAAACACCCTGGGCGCACGGCGAAAACCTCCTCTTCGTTCTCCAAATACCCATCGGCGAACCCGCCGATTACGAACTACAGCTCACCACCGAACCCGTCCTCCTCTTTCCCGTAGCGGGCAAAGACGAGAAAGCCATCCAATCTTTCTGGGGTGCTCCGCGCGACGGTGGCCGCCGCAAACACGAGGGCAACGACATCTTCGCGCCCAAGGGTACCAATCTACTGGCCCTCACCGACGGCGAAATCACCCGCCTAACCAACACCGGCATCGGCGGAAAAACCGTTTGGCTCTACGACCGGGAACGCGACCTGCGCTATTACTACGCCCATCTGAATGAACAACTGGTCCGGAAAGGCCAGCGCGTTCGGAGGGGAGACGTAGTCGGTACCGTTGGCAACACCGGTAACGCACGGACTACGCCGCCGCACCTCCACTTCGGGGTCTACGACAACGGGGCTATCGATCCCTATCCCTTTTTGCGACGAGCAGATGCATTACCAACTGCTTCGCCCCTGAAGCTCGCTGGCCGTTCTGTTGCGATGAAGGTGCCTGCGCGGGGGAACCATTACCTCCGCTTCACCCCTGCGCGCGACGGCGAAGTGATCCGGCAACTTCAGAACGGCGAAGCGGTGACCGGCCTGGGCGTGACCGGGCGGTTTTACCGGGTGAAGACTGATCGGGGGGAGGTTGGGTATGCTAATTTTGATTGAATAAGGGAAGAAAGCGGGAAGGGGTAAAGGGGCTGCCGCAAGTTCCGTTCGCGGCGCTA
>CAYWMW010000364.1:1412-4421 GCA_964458975.1 uncultured Lewinella sp.
CTTCCCCCTTTACTCCATCACTCCCTCCTCAGTCTGCCGCTCCACAATCTCAGAATAATACCCACCGTTGGCGAGCAGTTCCTCGTGCGTACCCATCTCAGCGATGCCGCCGTCTTCGAGCACGATAATCTTATCGAACTTGAGGTGGCCGTAGATGCGGTGGGTGATGATGATGGCCGTTTTGTCCTGCAAAGCCTCGTTGAAGTAACCCAGGATTTGCTGCTCGGTGTTGGTGTCAACGGCGCTGAGGCAGTCGTCCAGCAGGATGATGTCGGGCTGCTTGATGAGGGCGCGGGCGATGCTGACGCGTTGCTTCTGCCCGCCGGAAAGCGTTACGCCGCGCTCCCCGACCATGGTGTCGAAGCCGAGGGTGAGGCACTCGATGTCATCGCGTACAGCGGCGTGGCTGGCAAATTCCTGGACCAACTCGCGGCTCGGGTCCTCGTTGGAACCGAAGGCGATGTTGTTGTGGATGTTGTCGGAGAAGAGGAAGATGTCTTGCGGGACGTAACCGATCTGGCGGCGCAGGTTGGCCAGCCCTTGTTCGCGGACGTCCTTGCCGTCCACCAGAATCCGCCCGTCGGTAACGTCGTACATCCGCAGCAGGAGGTCGGCGACGGTCGTTTTGCCCGATCCGGTCCGGCCGATGATGGCCAGTTTCTCCCCGGCCTTGAGGTGGAAACTTACGTTGTCGATGGCCTTGATACCGGTGTCGGGGTAGACGAAGGAGACGTTCTCGAAAGCGATCTCACCCTTGATGTCGTGCCGGTCTTCCGGCAACGGGTCTACGATGCTGGTCTTCGTATCCAGGAACTCATTGATCCGTTTCTGGCTGGCGGCGGCCTGCTGCACGATGGAGGCGATCCACCCGATGGCCGTCACCGGCCAGGTGAGCATATTGACGTAGATGACGAACTCGGCGATGTTACCGGCCGAAATACTGCCGTTCACGACCTGTAAACCACCGACGTAAACGGTCAGGATCGTCGAAGCACCCACCATGAACACCATCAGGGGGAAGAACCAGGCGTCGATCTTCGCCAGGTCCATACTCATATCTTTGTACTGGTCGCTTTCTTTGGCGAAGTAGTTCACCTGCTGCTTTTCGCGCACGTAAGACTTCACCACCCGGATACCGCTGAATACCTCCTGGGCCGTGCTGGTCAGCTTAGAGAGCTGCTGCTGGATGAAGGTAGACCGCGTATGAATCACGTTGCTGACGTAGTAAATACTGATGGCCAGCAATGGTAAAGGTATAAGGGTATAAAGCGTAAGGATGGGGGAGACGGCGATCATGGAGAACACCACCAGCAAGATCGTCGAGATCAGGTTGGCGAGATACATCACGGCGGGGCCGAGGTACATTCGCACCTTATTCACGTCTTCCGTGATGCGGTTCATCAGGTCACCGGTGTTGTTGCGCTTATAAAAATCGAGGCTCAGCACCTGGTAGTGGTCGTAGATCACTTCCCGCAGGTCGTACTCAATCAGGCGGCTCATCACGATGATCGTTTGCCGGGTGAGGTAGAGAAAAATGCCCATCAAAACAGCCAGCAGCAAAACAATGGCACCGAAAATCATCAGGCTGTTGCTCAGGATGCCGAAGTAGTCGTTGCCCAGCTCAAAACCGTTGTACATCCGGTAGGTGTTCACCTGTTCGATCACGAGGTCCAGCGCCTCGCGGATCACTTGCGGTTGCAGCACCCGGAAGTAGTTGGAGGCACAGATGAAGATGATCCCCAGCAGCATACGCCAGCGGTACTTCCAGAAAAAACGGTTGAGAAACTTTAGTTCGCGCAAGGGGGTGGGTTGGTCGGTTGAAACGTGTTGTTACGGGCAGTTGGGCCGTAAGCTCATCTCGCTAACGCTTTTGGGGTGGGGTAGTTTTGTGAAGGGGTGGTTTTGTGGGCGCGGCCGCAGGATACAGGGTTTGGTTTCAGGAAGGCCAAACTCGACAGGCGAACTTTTTGTTGGATGCGTCAGATCGTTTTGACCCGAGATTATTGGTCGTTGTATGTCGAGTTTGGAGAAACCTACTTATTCAGGAAAAACCGAAAACCGACATCCAGCTGCACCGCATTCTGCTCCACCGTCCCGCCGAGGTTGTTGCCCTCGAAGCTTTCGGAGCGGTAGCGCAGTGTTCCGTCCAGCGCCACGTTCGGGGAGAGGAACCAGCTGGCACCAGCACCGGCCTGGTAGAATAAATTATCAGTAGTTGTGGTCCTTTCGCCGGAGGCACTGTCATTTCTTCTGTTGCGAAACGTTTGGTAGCCGCCGCCCGCTGTTACGTACGGAAGGAATTTACCAGACTTGATGAGGTAGTAGCGCAGGTTGAGCTCCACACTCGTATTTAAAATATTGTTCGTTCTCGTTTCCGTTACACCTAGTCCGAAGTCCTGAAGGTTGTCGAGCCGCAGGTAAGATACAGCTACCTGGGCCTCTGCCATCAGCCCGTCGGCCAGGAAATAACCAATGCTGGGGTTCAGAAAAGCGCTGCCGATTATGCTAGACGGCCCACTCAGCCCCTCCCGACCATACAAAAGACCGCCGAAGCTGCCCTTGGTGGTGAAGGTGCCCGCTGTAAGCATCGGCCCACGATCAGACTTTTCCAGCTGGCCGAGCAGCAGGTTAAACCCAAAAGTGAAGTTGGTGATGTTGAGGCCCGAGGCGTTGGCATCGTACCGCAGCAGCGCCGTACCGACTACGCCGGGGAGTAGGGTTTTCTCTAAACCGCCACCGAAATGAAAATCGGTCTCGAAGGAACCGTTTCCGCTGAAGGCAGAAATGGTGCCGAAGCCGACCTCACCGAAGTAACTGATTTTTCGCTTGTCCCCGCCGGGGAAGTAGTAGCGGGCAAACGGACGCAGCTCGACGCCGAAACTGGAGTCTGAAAAATCGTTTCCGCCAGAACCAAACATTTCGACCCTGCTGCCCACCAGCAGGCGGTCGGAAACAAAATAGCCCGCCCGGAAGGCCTGGGCCTCGAAGCTGGAGCGGCGCTGATCGTCG
>CAYWMW010000365.1:0-4407 GCA_964458975.1 uncultured Lewinella sp.
CAGGTGCTGGGGGAGGTTTTTAAGAGCCGTGTCTAAAGTCAAGCCTTTACCAAAAGTACCCCCGTTTGAGGTAGTAAAGCACCCTGGGGGCTACTTCAGTGCCCCGATAGGGGTACGTTCTCTAGCGAGGGGTTGATCGAAGCCGCAGGCGGAGATCAGCCCCTCGCGACTAAACAAAGAACCACATATACCGTACCTTGCGTCCATTCCCCAATTCTCCCAAAAGTGTCTCCCCAACAAGTCCTAAAAAAATACTGGAACTACGACGATTTCCGCCCCGGCCAGGCGGAGATCATCGACGCGGTGATGGCGGGCAAAGACACCCTGGCCTTGTTACCTACCGGTGGCGGAAAGTCCATCTGTTTCCAGGTGCCTGCTTTGGCGAAGGAAGGGGTCACCATCGTGGTGTCTCCGCTCATCGCGCTGATGAAAGACCAGGTCCGGCAGCTGAAAGACCGGGGCGTGGTGGCCGATGCGGTGTACAGCGGGATGCGCCGCCAAGACATTGACCGCATCTTCGACAACGCAGTCTACGGCAACACCAAATTGCTCTACATGAGCCCCGAACGGCTGCTCACCGATCTGGCCCGCGTTCGGATCGCGAAGATGAACCTCGCCCTGATCGCCGTAGACGAGGCGCACTGCATCAGCCAGTGGGGGTACGACTTCCGACCGCCCTACATGCGCATTGCGGAGCTCCGCGAACTTCATCCGGAGGTCCCCGTCATCGCCGTCACCGCAACGGCTACTCCGGAGGTGGTGGAAGACATCCAACAGAGCCTCGACTTCAAGCCGGACAGCTTCGTGCTTCAGCAGAGCTTTGGCCGGGATAACCTGGGCTACGTCGTCCGTTCACCCGAGAGTAAGGATAAGCAGATTCTTGAAATCCTGAAGGGCGTACCGGGTACGAGCATCATCTACGTCCGCAGCCGGGGCCTGACGCGGAAGATCGCCCTGAACCTCCAGCGGCGGGGCATCGCAGCGGCCAGCTACCACGCCGGGCTGGAGCCGAAGGAGAAAGACCGCCGCCAGGAAGCCTGGATCAAGGGCGAGCTGCGCGTCATCGTGGCCACCAATGCCTTCGGCATGGGCATCGACAAGCCGGACGTCCGCAGCGTAATCCACTACGGCCCTCCGGACAGCCCCGAGGCGTACTTCCAGGAAGCGGGCAGGGGAGGGCGCGACGGAAAAATGAGCTTCGGTATCATGCTTTACCACAACACCGACGGCATACGGCTGCGCAAGCACTGGGCGCTTTCTTACCCGGAGATCAGCGAGGTGAAGCGGGCGTACCGGGCCCTGGGCAGCTACCTCCAGCTGGCCATCGGCGGGGGAGAAGGAGAGAGCTATGATTTTGACCTGGTGGTTTTCTCCAACACCTTTGGCTTCGACGTGCGGCAGGCGTACAGCGGAATGAAGGCGTTGGAACGCGCCGGGCTGATCCTGCTCACCGAGGCCGTCCACCAGCCCGCACGCCTACAGTTCATCGCCACCAAGGAACAGCTCTACAACTACCAGATCAAGAACCGGGCGATGGACAAGCTCATCAAAACCATCCTCCGTACAAGTCAGGGCGCATTCCTGAATCCGGTTCAAGTAGAAGAGGGGGAACTCGCCAATTTTTTGGGCATGGAGCTGGAAACCCTGCACCGGACCTTCCGCAAGCTCGCGGGCGAGGGCATCATCGATTACTTCCCGCAGAAGGATTTACCCCAGATCGTCTTCCTCCAGCCCCGCATCGATCCTGAGCACCTGCGCATTAACGAGAAACAGTACCGTTTCCTCCGGGAACGAGCCTTTGAACGGATCGAGACGATGGTCAACTACGCCGAGCACTCCGGCGCGTTCTGCCGGTCCCGGATACTGCTGAAGTACTTCGGAGAACCTGCTTTGGTGGACTGTGGTATTTGTGACAACTGCCGGAAGCGTAAGGCTTCGGGCAATCCGCCGCTAACGCCCAAGAAACTGTACGGAGACATCCTCACCCGGCTTGAAAAAGACGAGAACCTCACGCTGGAAGACGCGAGCCAAACCTATGGGGCCGTTCGGCAGAAGACCACCGCTGAGGTAATCCAGCATCTCATCAACGAAGGCCTCATCGTGCAGGACGGCCGCAACCTCCGCCTGCCATGACGATCATATGCCTCGTGACGAACGATCTGGCCCAGGATCAGCGGATGGATCGTATTTGTACCTCCCTCGTAAAAGCGGGGCACGAGGTAGCGCTCGTCGGCCGCCTGCTGCCAACGAGTACGGACCTGCCCGACAAACCCTACCGCCAGCACCGCATCCGCTGCCGCTACCATAAGGGAAAGCTGTTCTACGCGGAGTACAATTACCGTTTGGTCCGTGAGCTAAAATCCTGGACATACGACGCGGTTTGTGCCGTTGATCTGGATACCTTGCTGGCGGGCGTGCAGCTCACTTCCTCGGCGCGGCACAAGCTGGTCTTCGATGCGCACGAGTGGTTCAGCGAAACGCCGGAGGTGGTGAACCGGCCGTTGATCCGTGGCCTCTGGCGGGGGCTGGCGAAGGCGCTGGTGCCAAAGTCTGATGCGCGCTACACGGTTGCTCCGATGCTGGCCAAACAGCTTGAGGAAGAGTACGGTGTTCCCTTCGGAACGGTACGGAATTTGCCGTTGAGACAAAAGCCCTTAACTTCCATTGCACCTGCGGCCGCGCCTCCAAAAAGCGGTAGCCAAATCGAGAATCGAGAATCAGTAATCATTTACCAGGGCATGCTAAACCCCGGCCGCGGCCTGACCACCGCCCTGGCTGCCCTGACTACCCTGCCAGATTGCCAACTGTGGCTGATCGGCGACGGACCGGAAATGGAAAAATTACAGCAATGCGCCAAAGATTTTGGCATCACCGACCGCGTCTGGTTCGCGGGCTTCCGCCCGCCGGCGGAGTTGCCCGCCCTGACGGAGCAAGCCTGGCTGGGCCTGAACCTCCTCGATGCGGTCAGCCCCAGCTACTATTACAGCCTGGCCAATAAGGCGTTTGATTACGTGCAGGCCGGAATCCCGTCCGTACAAATGGCCTTCCCGGAGTATTGCGCCTTGCAGGACGAATACGGCTGCTACGCCCTGATTGACCGCCTGGACCCCGTGCGCCTTGCGGCCATCATTGAGCGTCTGGTCCAGCAGCCCGAGGCGTACGCCAAGCTCAAAGCAGCCACCGCCCGCCCGGCAGAAGAGCTGGTCTGGGAGCAGGAGGAGGTGCGCTTGCTTGAGATTTGGGAAAATATTTCGTAATTGTTGCCTGCTAACGGACCAAACCGCCAAAAGACCAGAAATACCACCAGCCAATCCATCGTTCTACCGATTTTACGCGTGTATCTTTGCCTTACTAATTATAAGCCCCTTCGAATGCAACAACGTTTTTTACTTCTGGTACTCACCGCCCTCGCCCTTTTGGGGTGCCGCAACGATTTTTCTCTCGAAGGTGACTTCCAGGATGTTCCCGTAGCCTACGCTTTCCTTAACCCCGACGATAGCCGCCACTTCGTGCGTGTGCAAAAGGCCTTCCTCGAATCAGGCGGTAACGCTGAAGTAATTGCTGGAATTGCCGACTCCATCTACTACGGCCCCGAAGACGCGACCGTTGTTTTGGAAAACATTACCCGTGGTGAAAGCCGGGAGATGGAACGGGTGGATGCCAGGGATTTTGGCCGCGATCGGGAAGATGGCATCTTTGCCCAGTCGCCCAACATCGCGTACAGCCTGACGAACCAGGAGTTGCTGCTGCGTGGTGGAAACCAGGTTCGCCTCATCGTACAGCGCCCCGGCCAACCGGATGCCGTTGCCGAAACAAGCCTCATTTCGGAAATTGAAATCATTCGCCCTGCGGAGTTGGTTCGGGTAGATGATTACCCCCGGCCCATAGCCGTCAGTTGGTCTAAAGAAGACGGTGCTGCGATTTACGACATCACGATCTTCTTCACGATTCGTGAGCTTTTCCCCTCCGACCCTGACCGCAACCGCACCGTCAGGTTAGAATGGCCGGTTATCAGCGGTTTTGTTCCCGGGCCAGAGCAAAACTCTAACAGCCGCGTTACCTTCGGTATTCAGAGTGAGCTGTTTTACCAGTTCATCGGCTCTGCGCTGGAGGAGGAAGAGGGTGTTACCCGTCGTTTTCAATCTTTCGACATTCGGGTATCCGCCGCTGGCCAGGAAGTGCTGGACCGCCGCAACCTCGAAAACGCTAATGCTGGCATCACCAGTTCGCAGTCGCTACCGCGTTACTCTAACCTGATCGGAGGGCTCGGCCTCGTAACCGGTAACACTTCTACGCTGAAAGAGGGCATTCAGTTTGATCCGGGGAGCCTGGACAGCTTGCAGGATGGTATTTATACGCGGAACCTTGGGTTTAGGTAGCCGTTTTAGCGGTTAGCATTTAGGTTTT
>CAYWMW010000366.1:0-4403 GCA_964458975.1 uncultured Lewinella sp.
TGCACCCCTCAAAGGCGACCGTTTTCAGGGCGGTCTCGTGGAGTTTGGCGTTCGTTAGGTCGCAGTCGACGAAGGAGCAATCGGTAAACAGCCTCCCGGCCAGGTCAGCGTCCGCCAGGTTACAGCCTCTGAACGTGCAGCCGTCGTAGTCTCCGGGTAGGACCTCGGATTGGTTTTCATACGTCTGGTCTTCGAAGACGGGGAGTTTGCTCATGGTTTTCGTTTTACTTGGTCAACGCAGCCTCTAGCTGCGAGCGGCCGCCGAACCCTCCGGGTTCGGTAAGTAGGTTTTACGCCAGAAGTTATGCTCACTAAAGTAAACCTTCCTCCTTTTACTCGTGATTTTAAGCAAAGATGCACTACTGTCGTATCTTTTTTGAAAGTGATCCGGCTGAAGTAATAAGTAAGCAGCACCTTACTTTACAAATAGTAAGGTTAAAACAACACCCTACCTTTCAAATAGTAAGGTTATTTATAAAATTCACTTACTATTCGTATATTCACCTCAGAAACAAGAGTAGATGTTAGAAATACAAAGAACTTTAGCCACAGAACTTAAAGGCCACGTCGAGAAGCCAGAGATCACGATCTTAATCGGCCCCCGTCAGGCTGGTAAAACAACGCTGCTTAAGGAGATTTCCGCCAATCTGAGCGCAGAGGGCAAAAAGGTTCTGTTCTACAACTTGGATATTGAGAAGGATCGTCACTTCTTTGCGGGGCAAGAGGTTTTCGTAGAACGCATCCGTTCCCTCACTGGTGGTGAAAAGCACTATATTTTTATCGATGAGATTCAACGACTTGAGAATGCGGGTCTTTTCCTAAAGGGGCTTTACGACCGTGGTTGGAACCACAAACTGATTGTAACCGGATCAGGAAGCCTTGAATTGAAAGAAAAAATCGCCGAAAGCCTCGTCGGAAGAAAAAGAAACTTCTATCTCTATACCGTTTCGCTCGGAGAGTACGCTCGTTACCGAACGGACTATACTTACGCTGCCCGATTGCCCGACGTACTACATACCGACCCTACACTCGCCGAATCCATTCTGGCGAACTACTTAAGGTTTGGGGGGTACCCCAAAGTTGTTACCGAACCGACAGATAACGAAAAATACCAAACACTTGATGAGATCTACCAAGGCTATATAGAGCGCGACATTAAGGCGATTCTCCAGTTGGAGAAAACCAGTGCTTTCGTGACCCTATTACAAGTCATGGCCAACCGTTCCGGGCATACGGTCAATTATTCAGACCTATCCTCCTTTACCGCCCTAAGTACGGCAACCGTTAAAAACTACCTTTGGTACAGCGAGAAGACATTCATTACGCAAAGCATCACGCCATATTTCACCAATAAGGAAAAAGAAATCGTGAAAGCTCCTACCTTTTACTACCTGGACAATGGGATGCGCAACTATCTCCGAGGAATCTTTGACGACCCAATAGACAGGGGGATGCGTTTCCAAACCCTGGTTTTCCGGTTACTTGAAGAGCAGTTTCGTGGCAGCGTTGCCTCAATTCATTTCTGGCAAACCAAAGCCCGCGCAGAAGTAGATTTTGTGGTAAACCGTGGCTATGACCTCCTTCCCGTAGAAGTGAAGGCCACTAACCTAACGAAACCAAAAGTTACCCGTGCCTACCGAAGTTTCCTCCAAGCCTACCAGCCCAATGAAGGCTGGATTGTAAACCGATCCTTCAGAACTACAATCACCATTGGCTCTACTACCGTTAAGTTCATCCCCTGGTATGACCTGATGTAATGGCTTTCGCCCGTTTTCACTAAACTCGACAGGCGAACTTTTTCGCTTCAGCAAGAAAATGAATTTCAGTAAGAGTTACTAACTTCATTTCCTGTAAACTTACTCATCAATGTGTAGAGCGAAAAAGAATTTGCTGCGCAGTACTTCGTGCACGACTGGCAAGTTTGGCTTTAAGGCGACTGCATCGACCAGATTAGCCAGCATACGCCATCGCCAGCCACTCCGCCACACAAACCGGTTTCTCCTGCCCTTCCCGCTCGAAGACAATGCTGATTTTATACTTCACACCGGGCGGTTTCTCATCCACCTCCAATAAGGATATTCGGCCCCGAACCTTACTTCCAACCGGCGTCGGGCTGGTAAACCGAAGCTTATCCAAGCCGTAGTTCAGCCCCATCCCGACGTCTCCAATCTCCAGCGTTTCGTAGCTAAACTTCGAGGCGTAAGACAGAATCATGAAGCCGTGGGCAACGGTGGTTCCGAAAGGGGACTCTTTGGCCGCACGCACGGGATCTACGTGAATCCACTGCTCGTCTCCCGTCAGCTTGGCGAAGACATCAATGTCTTCCTGGGTGATGGTCATCCAGTCCGTTAGGCCGAGTTCTTCACCAATGTATTTGTGGAGATCCGCTAAATGAGGGATGGTTGTTTTGTAGGCTTTGTTGGTCATGGTAAGGGGTTGCGGAGCTGGAGTGAGCTGCCTCCGGCAGCGGAATTTTCGCTGCCGGAGTCAGCTCAACTCCAGGTCAAAACCGAAGAGAAACTTTCTCTTTCATCAGCGCCAACGATACGAACTCCCCGTCGTCATCAATGATCATATCGTCCTGGCGGCGGCAGCAGAGGGCGCAGGCCTGCGGAGCCTGATAGGTACTGAGTTGGTAGCGGTGCTTATCGCGGTCGGTGGCAAACTCGGCATATTCCTGGTAGATGACCGGTCCGTTGCCGTAGTCGCCACTGGTTTCGGCGACGACGTTGCGGCCGTTCATCACAATTTCGAGGTTCTCGCCCATGCGGCCGAAGACGGGCTTGCGGACGTACCCATCCAGCGGGCGGGGCAGCCGGGCGGGGTCGAACGCCGTCGGCAGCAGTAGCGGGTGGCCGGGGTTATCTTCCCAGGCGTAGGCCATCAGTGCTTTGGATTGCAGCAGCATCGTCCAGGCGGGGTTGAAGACGCGTAGTTTTTTGGCCATCACCAGTTCGGCGAGGTACGCCCAGAGTTCGGGTTCTTCGAGAGCGGCAAAGTCCCAGGGGAAGAACTTGATCATCGTGCCGTAGTGGATCCACTTGCCGGGGCTGGCTTCGAAGAACACGCCTTCGTCCGGGTTAATTTCCAGGGAGGGGAGCGTGATGTTGTCCGTCCGGCCCCACTTGGCGGCTGTTGATATTTTAGCGAGCACGTCTACGTTGTGGCTGTCGTCTTCGCTGCCCAGGTGGGCGGCGGCGATGGCGGTATCGGAGCGGCCGCCGCCGAGGCGGCGGGCGTTACTTTCCATAGCGGCGAGCAGGTCGTTCGGGGCGGGCTTGAGGCCTGCTTTGCGGATTACTTCCGGCTGAATGACGGAGGTTTCCGGCAGGAGGCTGGCCGTATCGGCGTTGAACTCGATCAGCTTGAGGGGCAGATCGTTGATCCCCCCGGCAAAGTCGAAGCGGCCAACCAGGAAGTTGTCCCATTCATTCTCAACCGACCATTGCACCAGCGGCCGCGCAAAATCAGGAACGCCCAGCCCTTCCAGGCGGTCGTCCATGTAAGCACTCCGCCGGGCGGTGGCGCGCAGAATATCCCAGGCCTCGTCTCCGGCACGCATGGCGGAGGTGGCCTCCTGCGGGCTGAGGCTGAGAATTTCGTCGGCCAGGTACTCTTCGTTTTCGCCCCGGGCGTAGTAGCTCAGGCCCTGCTTCTTGAACCAGCGGTCCTTCAGGCGGGGGGCATCGGTGAGGCGATCATCCACCGAAGGAGCGGGTTGATTTGCCGCCGCCGAAACCGGACTTAGAGCGGGTCGTGGTTCTCGCAGAACTGGACATTCGGGTGCCCGCGTTGCTGGTCGCGCTTTGGTGAGCGCCGCTGTTTACGTACGCTCCGGCGCTCGGTGTTCCGCCCATACGGCCCAGCATCAGGAAGCCCCAGTAGCCCATTCCGGCGCTGTGCATGGAGCGGCCTTCGGAGCTGTTCGGGTCGGCTACCTGGGAGATGAGTTTCGCTTGTTCCAGGGTGAAAGTATCACGGTCTCCCGCCAGGTCTTCCACGATGATGCGGCTGTCGGCCACCACATCTACCGGAACTTCAGACTCGATTTTGTAGTTATCGGTGCTCACCTCCTTCACGGTCGTGATGAGGCCTTCCGTGGGTACTTCAACGGTTTCAGTGTCGCTCCCGCAGGAGAACAGGGTCAGGCCCAGGCCGGCAGAGAGCAGGGCGGGCAAAATCAGGTGCTTGCGTAGCATACGAATAAGGTTGTTTAGTTTTGCTAAGGTACGTGCTTTACTGATAATAACGCCAACTGGTATTTGGGCGCGGCCGCAGGTGCGAAGGAGGGTAAAAGAGAGTAAGGTTTGTTTAGCTATAGTCTTCGGCTTTACCCGCTGGCTTTCAATTTCTCTTTCAGTCAGCGGCTAAAGCCGCGACTACTGATGCCGTCATTACGTTTA
>CAYWMW010000367.1:0-4395 GCA_964458975.1 uncultured Lewinella sp.
TACTCTTCCTCACCGACAACTTCCCTCCCGAGGTGAACGCTCCGGCGACCCGAACCTACGAACATTGCCAGCAATGGATTAGGAAAGGAGTCAACGTAACGGTGATCACCTGCGCGCCGAATTTTCCGAAAGGAGAAGTCTTTGAGGGCTACCGAAATCGCCTCTGGCAAACGGAGGAGATAGACGGTATTCGGGTCATCAGGGTGTGGTCTTACATCGCCGCAAATAGTGGTTTCGCTAAGCGTATTCTCGATTACATCAGCTACGCGGTGATGGCCTTCTTCGCGGCGTTATTTGTCCGGGCGGACCTCATCGTGGCCACCTCCCCCCAGTTTTTCACGGCGGTTAGCGGTTATGCCGTCAGCCTTTTCAAGCGCAAGCCCTGGGTGATGGAAGTCCGGGATCTTTGGCCCGAAAGCATCCGTGCGGTGGGTGCTGCACCGGGCAAGGAAAAATGGCTGGACCGCATGGAACGGCTCGAACTTTTCCTTTACCGCAAGGCGGCAAAAGTGATCGTGGTTACCCATGCTTTTAAGAAAAACCTGAGCGATCGGGGCATCGACCCCGCCAAGATCAAGGTAGTTACCAACGGTGTACTGACCGACAATTTTCCGGCGCGGCCGCGGGATGCAAAGTTGGTTGAGGAGCTGGGGATAGACGGCAAATTCGTCGTCGGTTACCTGGGCACCCACGGTATGGCGCACAAGCTGGACTTCATCCTCGACTGTGTGCCGGAGGCACCCGCCAACGTGCACTTCCTCTTCATTGGCGGCGGTGCCGCCAAGGCAGACCTGGAAGCACAGGTGAAACGGGAGGGCTACCCCAACGTAAGTATGCTCCCGTCCGTACCCAAAGCAGAAATCGGGCGCTACATCTCCGTTACCGACCTGGCCCTGGTACCACTGAAAAAATCGGATACTTTCAAAACGGTCATCCCGTCTAAGATCTTCGAAAACGCCGCTATGCAGAAGCCCATCCTGCTCGGGGTGGAAGGGGAGAGCCAGGCCATCATCGAAAAATATGGCGCAGGCTGTGCCTTCGAACCCGAAAATAAAGCCGACTTCCTCAGTAAGCTTAACGAACTAACGACCAACCCCGAATACTACGCTCAGTGCCAGGCCAACTGTGCCCGCCTGGCGGCAGACTACGACCGCAACGCCCTCGCGGATCGTCTGCTAACCGAGCTGCAAACCATTAACGACGGCGCTTCCGAGTAGCCGTAGAACATAAAGCAATAATGATAAAAATCATCTCTGTAGTGGGTGCCCGCCCAAACTTCATGAAGGTTGCCCCGCTCCACCGTGCCTTTGCCGCCAGCGGTAAGATTGACAGTAAGATCGTCCATACCGGCCAGCATTACGATGCGAAGATGTCCGACATCTTTTTCAATCAGCTAGGTCTGCCCAAGCCGCATTTCCACTTGGGCATCGGTGGAGGTAGCCACACCTACCAGAAGGCGAACGTGATGCTGAAGTTTGAGGAGATCCTCCTCGCCGAAGAGCCGGACCTCGTCTTGGTCGTAGGGGATGTGAACGCAACTACGGCCACCACCCTGGTTGCCGTAAAGATGGGTATTCCCGTTGCCCACGTTGAAGCTGGCCTGCGCAGCGGAGACCGCAAAATGCCCGAGGAAGTGAACCGGGTAATCACCGACGCCATTTGCCAGTACCACTTCATCACGGAGCACAGCGGGCTGGTGAACCTGGCGCGGGAGAACGCCATCAGCAAGGGCATACACTTCGTTGGTAACGTGATGATTGATTCGTTGGTGTACTTCCGCAAAAAAGCTGCTGGGGGTAAGATACTGGAAGAGCTCGGCCTGGAGCCAAAGTCGTACATGCTAACAACCATGCACCGGCCGCACAACGTAGACAACGCCGAAGGGCTGAAAGACATTATTGACATCCTCCGCAGGAGCGCCGCTCGCCTGCCCGTCGTCTTTCCTATGCACCCGCGTACGCGCAATAACCTGGAAAAGAACGGCATGTTGAACGATGTGCTCGCCATCGAGAACTTGCACATTCTGGAACCCCAGGGCTACCTGCAGTTTCTGCAACTCATGGACAATGCCCGCCTGATCGTGACCGACTCCGGCGGCATCCAGGAAGAAACCACCTACCTCCAGGTGCCCTGCCTCACCTTCCGGGATACCACCGAACGCCCAATCACCGTTGAGCTGGGCACCAACATCCTGATGGCAGACCTCAACCCGGACACCGTAATGGGAGAAGTAGACAACATCCTTGAAGGCCGCGCTAAAACCGGCGTTGTCCCTCCGCTGTGGGACGGCCACGCCGCTGAACGGATTCGGGATATTTTGCTCAGCGAGCTGTACTAGCACAATTAATTACCTTCGCACAAAATTTAAAATAAATGGCCAAACGTGCCCTAATCACCGGAATTACCGGCCAGGACGGAGCTTACCTCTCTGAACTATTGCTAAAAAAAGGCTACGAGGTTCACGGCATTAAACGCCGGGCTTCCTTATTCAACACGGACCGGATTGACCACCTCTACCAAGACCCCCACGTAGACAACCGTAACTTCGTGTTGCACTACGGAGACCTAACGGATTCTACCAATCTTGTACGCATCGTTCAGGAAGTACAGCCCGACGAAATTTACAACCTCGGAGCCATGAGCCACGTGAAGGTGAGTTTCGACATGCCCGAATACGCAGCGGATGCAGACGGCATCGGTACCACCCGGTTGCTGGAGGCGATCCGTTTATTGGGCCTGACCAAAAAAACACGCTTCTACCAAGCCTCTACTTCAGAGCTTTACGGCCTGGTGCAGGAAGTGCCGCAGTCTGAAACCACGCCTTTCTACCCACGCTCGCCCTACGCGGTGGCCAAGATGTACGCCTACTGGATTACGGTGAACTACCGCGAAGCCTACGGTATGTATGCCTGCAACGGGATCTTGTTCAACCACGAATCTCCGTTGCGTGGTGAAACCTTTGTTACCCGCAAGATTACCCGCGCCGTCGCTAAAATCAGCCTTGGCCTGCAAGACGCGCTCTACCTCGGCAACCTCGACGCAAAGCGTGATTGGGGCCACGCAAAAGACTACGTAGAAGGAATGTGGCGAATGCTCCAGCAAGACGAAGCCGAAGACTTCGTACTGGCCACCGGCGTTACCACCAAAGTTCGTGACTTCGTAACCATGAGCTTCCGGGAAGTTGGTGTAGAGCTAGCCTGGAGCGGAGAAGGTGTTGATGAAATAGGAACCATTGCTTCGGTGAGTAACCCTGACTTTCCTTTGGCCGTTGGCACTAAGGTTGTGTCCGTAGATCCGCGTTACTTCCGCCCCACAGAAGTGGAATTGCTGCTCGGAGACCCAGCTAAAGCAAAAGAAAAACTCGGCTGGGAGGCCAAATACACCCTTGCTGAAATGTGCTCCGAAATGGTGCGGGCAGACATTGAGGTGTTTAAAAAAGACCAGATTCTGAAAGCCGCCGGTTTTGAGGTTCGTAACCAATTTGAGTAGGATGGAAAAGAACAGTAAAATCTACATCGCCGGCCACCGTGGCATGGTTGGCTCGGCCATCAAGCGAAACCTGATTGCTGCGGGCTACGGGAACATCGTTGAGCGCACCAGCCGCGAACTGGACCTGCGCGATCAGGCTGCCGTTCAGGCTTTCTTCGCCAGTGAAAAACCAGACTACGTATTTCTGGCTGCGGCTAAAGTAGGCGGCATCCTGGCCAATAATACTTACCGGGGCGAATTTCTTTACGATAACCTCATGATTGAGGCCAACATCATTGAAGCCGCCCGGGTACACGAAGTCAAGAAGCTCATGTTCTTGGGTTCCAGCTGTATTTACCCTAAGCTGGCGGCGCAGCCCCTCGTGGAGGATGCGCTCTTAACGGGGCCGTTAGAACCCACCAACGAGCCCTACGCCATCGCCAAAATTACCGGCATCAAGCTTTGCGATGCCTACCGCCACCAGTACGGTTGCGACTTCATCTCCGTGATGCCCACCAACCTTTACGGACCCAACGACAACTACGACCTGAAGAGCAGTCACGTACTCCCCGCGCTGATCCGTAAGTTTCACGAAGCAAAAAAGAACGGTACACCGGAAGTAGTGATGTGGGGCACGGGGTCTCCGAAGCGTGAGTTTCTCCACGCTGACGATCTGGCCGATGCCTGCGTCTATCTGATGCACAACTTCAGTGATTACGGCTTCGTCAACATCGGAACTGGTGAAGACCTGGCCATCATCGACCTGGCCCGGACGATCAAAGACGTGGTTGGGTACGAAGGTGAAATTACCCACGACCTTACGAAACCAGATGGTACCCCGCGCAAGCTGATGAACGTCGATAAACTCCACGCGATGGGCTGGAAGCATAAGCTTGATTTGCGGGAGGGCGTTGAAAAGGTTTATGC
>CAYWMW010000368.1:0-4387 GCA_964458975.1 uncultured Lewinella sp.
AACTTCCACTTTGCTGGTACTGAGATGTTTGGATAAACTAGAAACTAGGAACTAGGGAACTAGGAACTAGAGGACTAGTTTCTAGTTCCTAGTTCCTAGTTCCTAGTTTCTAGTTCCCTAGCTTCTAGTTCCCTAGCTTCTAGCTTCTATGAAATTTTCTTCCCTCAAAATCCTCGTCCTCGGCGACGTAATGATCGACCGTTACCTCGGTGGTAAGGTTGAGCGCATCAGCCCGGAGGCGCCGGTGCCGGTGCTGCGTTTGGGGGAGGAAGACAACCGTTTGGGGGGCGCGGCGAACGTGGCGCTCAACCTGAAAGCGCTGGGCGCAACGCCCTTGCTGGCGGGCCTGGTGGGTGATGATGCCAACGGTTCTATTTTTCGGGAATTGATGGTTGGCCACGGCCTTTCTACCGATCTGATCATTACGGATACTGATCGGTGTACGACCGTTAAGACCCGTTTGGTGGCGGGCGGGCAGCAGCTCATGCGGGTAGACCGTGAGGACACGCACGATGTTCAGGGCGCGGCCGCAGGTGCCTTGCAAGACGCGGTGAAGGCCATGTTGGTTGAGGGCTCCGTCGATCTACTATTATTTCAAGACTATAACAAAGGCACGCTCTCCGAGGCAGTGATCGAGCGCGTTATCGCCCTGACCCGTGCGCACGGTGTGCCGACCGTTGTTGACCCGAAGGACCGTAATTTTATGGCCTTCACCGGTTGCAGCCTGTTTAAGCCCAACCTCCGCGAAATTCAGCAGCAGGTAGACTTCCCCGTTCGGCCGGTCCTGGCTGATTTGGATAAGGCCGCTACCGTACTTTTTGATCGGTTACAATGTTCGGCGGTGATGATTACCCTTAGCGAACATGGCATCTACGTCAGCGCCCAAAATACCTCCGCCATTTACCCCACCGATGCCCGCAAGGTCCGGGATGTAAGCGGCGCCGGAGACACCGTGATCTCCGTAGCCGCCTGTGGGCTGGCCGCCGGTATGTCTTTGGAAGCAATCGCGAAACTTTCCAATAAGGCTGGTGCGCAGGTGATTGCGAAAAGTGGTGTTGTTGCTGTGAATCTATCCGATCTGTTGGGGTAAGTGATCAACCAACGTTGTTATGGATGACGCCCCACCACAACAGCGCCGCCCAGGCATAAAGGATGAGCCCGTAGACGATCCGAAGTACGACTACCGAAGGAATATGCTCGGTCAGGTAGTGCCAGGCCGTGCCCGCAATCAGAAAGCCAAACGACCAGAACATTCCTACCCCGATGACTGCTGGCCAGACCCAGTCTCCGTGCCAACTATTATGCCCCGGATAGCTCTTGAACAGGAAGGAAACCGGAAAATAGAGCGCCAGCCCAAGGAACCCCATACTAACAATGCCGAGGGCTCCGGTGGCAAAAAAAGCGATCACCGAAAACTTTGTGGTATAGCTGAGATTGGTCCAAAATTCAATCATTACTGCTGTGGTTTTAAGATCATCCAGCCACCTTTCTCTTCCTTCGTGGAAAGGGTGAAGCTGTCTCCGTAGGGCGGCTGTAGCACTTCCGTTCTTTGGGTGCCGAGGTAGCCGACTACGGTTACGTCAACCGGGCCCTGGCTTTCCCAATCCGGGGAGAGGTTCACCTGCCCGGCGGAAGGGAGGTAGATGAGGTAGTTGCCTTTGCCGTCCGTGGCGGCGGTGGCTTCGGTGTCGTCTTCGAGCAATAGCTCGGGCGCGGGCTTGAGTTCGTGGAACTTCAGGTGCCGCTCCACCACCCGGATGCCCCGGATGCTTGCCTGCGCCAAACCGTTCATCCCGTTGCCGTTGGGTTTGGGGCGGTGGAAGGCAATGGCGGCACCTCCGAGGATGCGCTCGTTGAACCGGGCAACGTTGATGCGCCGGTCGGGCACGATGCCCGCGTTGACGTTGACGGCCCGGCCCTGTTCCTTTGCCCTTGCTTCTATGTGCTTGCCCCAGTGGACCATCCAGGGAATCAAGAGGTTGTCTGGCACCTGGACGTTGTAGATCACGTTGTTGTAATTAAGGCTACTGGTGAGCAGCTGATCGACAAAAGCTTCCTGGAGTTGGATCGCGGGCCGGTACGCTTCGTTGTACCCAATGGAACCGGGGATGGTCCGGAAGAAAGGATGCTCGCCCTCAAGGTACTGCTCGTCTCCAAAGGCGAGTACGGTAGCCCAGCTGCTACTGTCCCACCGTGCGGGCAGCCGAAAATCCCATACCTGAATCTCGACGGCAATGCCTTTTTCTTGTGCATAAGTGAGGTACTGCTCAAGTTGCGTCCAGTACTTGTCGGTAGGTTGTAGCTTGCCTTGTGCGGCACGGAAGGGGGCTTCCGGCCCTGTTTTAGCAGGTAGCATGATCCGCACATAATTCCCCCCAGCCTTACTCAAATAATTAAGTTCCTCCTTCCACTCCTTTTCCAGGAACGGCGCTTCAAAGCTACTGGCACCGAGGAGTAGTTCGGGTGTTTTACCGTCCCAACTCCAGCGGTTGATGTCTTCGGCCCAGGGCTGTAAGACCTGATTGGTGGTTGCCGGAGCTGCGGGCAAGTCAAAAGGCCTGGCTTCGTTGCAAGCGGTTAAAAGGTAGAGGCAGAGGAGTAGGGGGAGGGTTCGGGTCATAGCTGCTAGGTAGGATGCAAGGTAGAGATAAACTGGTGGTTGGCGGTTGTCCGTTGTCACGTACAGGACAACCGACAACCGATCACCTCCGCTTAAAAAACCGCTGCAGTAAAGACCGCGACTCGGTGATGATGCTGGCCTCGCCCTCCATTAGCGGACCGGGCTCCAGCCGGTTGCCGGTGGTGGTGTTCAGCTCGTTGGGGAAGGTGACTTCTACGGCGGTGATGCCGCCGGTCGGCAACCGGCCGATGCTGATCACTTCGCCCTCCACCGAGCCGTATTCGAGGTAGGGGTAGCTATCGAAGCGAACGAGGACGCGCTGGCCGACGGCCACGGCCCCGGAGCCTTTGTTCGGCAGGTCGATCCGGCCGATGATGCCACCGGCGTTGGCGGGCAGGACCATCCCGATCGGCGTACCGCGCAGCAGGGTGCGGCCGGTGCGGATGTCTCGCTTCAGGAGCACCAGGCCGTCTACCGGGCTGGTGATGGTGTAGTTGTTCTCCCAACCGGCGACGGCGGCCTTGAGGCCGTCGTAGGCGTTGCGGAGGTCTTCACCGGCCTGGTTGAGGCTGCTGGGCAGCCCGCCCCGGTAGCTATCGATCTGGTTGCGCATCAGTTCGATGTCGAAGCTGGCGGCGCGGACCTCGCTGCGGCTGGCGTTGAGCTCATCTTCCGTTCGTTCTACGTTGCGGCGGGCGGTGTTGAGGCGCTCGCGGTTGTCTACGCCGTCGCCCTGGAGCTGTTCTTCGCGTTCCAGGTTGGCGCGGTTGCGTACCAGGCGGTCTTCGAGGCGGCTTTGCAGTTGGCGCTGGTCGCGGATGAAGCGCTCCTGGCGGCGGATGCGGGTTTCGAGCTCGCGGGTGGTGAGGCCGTCCAGCCGCCGGTCACGGAGGTTGCGGTACATCTCCTGCTTTTTCTGGAGCTCGAAGACGGCTTCCTGGATTTCACCGAGGTTCCACTCCGGGGGGATGAAGAAGTTGGCCAGTCCGCCGTCCGATTGGTCCGAATTACTGCCCAGCCGTTCGGAGAGCTCGAAGACGTCGTTGAAGGTGGCCAGGCTGCGGGCTACCATTAAAACTTCCCCAGACTTCACCGAATCTTCGTGGGCCACCAATAAACGGGCGATGGGGAAATCATCGGGCGCTTCCAGCGGGCGGGGCGGGTCAATGGTGGTCAGCACCAGGTCTCCGCCCACGGTGTCCGGATATTCGTACCAATAGGCCATCAGCGCCAACCCGAGGACGCAGACGACCATGAAGATGGTGCCGTAGAGCGTTAGCCAGGACGGGGGGCGGTTGATGATCTCTTCCATGTCCTGGCTGCGGGGGGCGTATTGCCAGTCTTGTTTGGTTTTTTGCATGGCTACTAGATATTTACAACCGCGTAAAACCTTCTCCCCCAGCCCGTGTGCTTCGCAGCTGCCTGCGGCGGTCCCACATCGCCTCCGGCTGGGGAGGGGAGTAAAAACGCTGCGGCTTGGCCTTCGCTTTGATAAGTGGTGGCTACGGTTGTCATCATTTATTGATAATGTTTGTTCATGCTAATGGCCTTTCTCTAAAAACGCATTGCGTTTTCGCAAATCCCCTCCCCCGTGGGGAGGGTTAGGGAGGGGGTTTTAGCAGGCAATATACGCACGTAAAGATGTGTGCTGTAGGGGCAGGCTGCTAGGGTGTCTAATTAGTCGTGTTCAGCCCGTGGCAACCTCACCCCAGCCCCTCTCCAACACGGTTTGCTTCGCAGTACTTCGTGCTCGCCTCAGGCTCAGCG
>CAYWMW010000369.1:0-4385 GCA_964458975.1 uncultured Lewinella sp.
AAACTCCCAACTCTTCGGTGAGCAAGCGTAGCGCCGCGAATGGGACCTGCGGCAGCGACTCCAGACTCTCGACTCCCGACTCCAAACTCCAAACTCCCGACTCCAAAACTCCCAACTCTTCGGTGAGCAAGCGTAGCGCCGCGAATGGGACCTGCGGCAGCGACTCCAGACTCTCGACTCCCGACTCCCGACTCCAAAACTCCCGACTCATCAAAGACTCTGCTCCCAGGCCCAAGCCGTCCGCATAATCTCCTCCACCCCCCGGGCAGGTTCCCAGCCGAGTTCGGTAGTGGCGAGGCTGCGGTCTGCGTAGACGGCGATGACGTCTCCGGCGCGGCGCGGGCCGAGCGCGTAGTTGAGCTTTACGCCGCTCACTTTCTCGAAGGCGTTAATGGCTTCCAGCACGGTGAGGCCTTCGCCGATGCCGAGGTTGAATAAAGAAGGATTGTTTGTACCCTTGCCGGCCATCACGTAGCGAAGGGCGAGGGTATGGGCGTGGGCGAGGTCTTGTACGTGGATGTAATCGCGGACGCAACTACCGTCGCGGGTGTCGTAGTCGGTGCCGAAGACGGTCATCCCGCCTCGTTTCCCGGCGGCGGTTTGGGTGATAACTGGTACCAGGCTGGTGGCGGGGTTGCTGGGGTCTTCGCCAATCTTACCGCTTTCGTGCGCTCCGGCGGGGTTGAAGTAGCGCAGAAGTACTGCCTTGAAATCGGGTACCGCTCTGCAAAAGTCCGAGATCATGTCTTCGCCCATCTGCTTGGTGAGGGCGTAGGGGCTCTCGGCCGCTTTGCGGGGCGTAGCCTCGGTTACCGGCAGCTCGTCCGCATTGCCGTAGACGGAGCAGGAGCTGGAAAAAACCAGGTTACTACTCCCTTGATTCCGCAGGCCTTCTATGACGTTGAGGAGGCTGTTGGCGTTGTTGCGGTAGTACTCCAGTGGTTTGTCCACACTTTCCCCGACGAGTTTGTAGGCGGCGAAGTGTATGGCGCCGTCGAACTTTTCCTTGTCGAACATCGCCAGGGTTGCGGTGCGGTCCGCCAAATCAACTTCGCAGTTCTTTACCCGAACGCCGGTGATGGCTTCGATGCCATCAAGCGCAGACGGCCGGGAGTTATGGAAGTTATCAGCCGATACGACCTCAAAGCCGTTCTCGATCAGATCAACGATGGTGTGGGAGCCGATGTAGCCGGTGCCTCCGGTGACTAGTATTTTCATGTTTTAAGGTTGCAGGTTGCAGGTTGCAAGTTACAGGTTACACAAACCTGCAACTTGGAACTTGCAACTTGAAATTAGTTGTGATGCAGCTTGATCTCCTCCTCCGGAATATCAATTCCCATCCGCGCCATGAGGGCGGTAGCGTTGAAGCTTTGGCAAACGCCGGGGTGGAGTTTGTAATCGAAGACGAGGTCTCCGGAGGGAGAGACCTGAACTTCCATGGCGAAGTTTTCCACCCGGCTACCGGGTTCGGCTTCGAGGGCGCCGAGTTCGAGGTCGTGGGTAGCGATGATGCCCGCGCCGCGCTCGCGGATGAGCTGGCGGATGAGGGCGCGGCTGCCGGTGTGGCGATCGCGGGAGTTGGTGCCCTTCAGGATTTCGTCGAGGAGGAAGAAGACTTGTTGATCGGGGCTGCTGACGGCTTCGATGATGGCTTTGAGGCGCTTCAGCTCGGCGTAGAAGCTGGAGGTGGATTCGCTGAGATCGTCTTGGGTGCGCATGCTGGTCCAGACGTTTAGGTTGGGGCGGGTAGTGAGTAGTGGGTGGTGGGTGGTGGGTAGTCTGGTGATGGAGGCAACATCAGGATTTTGTTCTGGGAGGGCGCAGACGGGGCCGCCGGCATTGGCGAGCACGAGGTTGATACCAACGGTACGCAGCCAGGTGGATTTGCCGGCCATGTTGGAGCCGGTGATGAGGTGGATGTGGCCGTCGGTATTGATGCTGAAGTCGTTGGTGATGCGGCCAGTGGGCGGGAGGAGGGGATGACCGAGGCCGGTGGCTGTTACGAGCGGCTCATCGGTGAAGACGGGGTCTGGCCAGTCGGGGTGGTTGAAGCGCAGGGTTGCCCAACTGACGAGGGCGTCAGTTTCCGCGAGGGCGGCGAGCCAGCCGGGGAGGTTAGCTTTGTGCTCGTCGCGCCAGGCATCCAGCCTGCGCAGTTTGTTGAGGCTCCAGAGGCTACCTACTTCGAGGAGGATGGAGAAGGGGTTGTACCGAACATCCAACTGACCGATGAGGTGAGAGAGGCGGGAGAGTGCTTGTTGGGGGTTGCCCTTGAGTTCGATGCCTCCGGGGCGGGTTTCGGCGTGGTGCAGCAGGGCGGCGTAGGCTTTGAGGAGGTCGCCCATCGCGGCGGTTTGGGTGTGTTCGGCGGCGACGGTGTCCTGGTATTTCCGGATCAGCCAGACGGCGGGCAGGAGACCGAGAACGCCGAGTTGCCAGGGCGTCATCAACAACATCCAGGCGAGGGAGGCGAGGGTGAGGAGGGGGGCGATGAAGAGGAGGGTGCGCGTCCGGTCGGTTGGGGCAACGGCAGGGCGTTGGAGCCAGCCGAGGAGGCGGTCGAAGTTACCGATGTCGTCGTTGAGGTCGTGGCCGAGGGTTCGGAAGCGAAGGCACCAGCCGGGGCTTTGCTCCATCAACTTACTTTGCACCCGCGTGCGCGCCGCCTCTTCCTCCGTATGGTTGCCCAGCAAAGCATCCGCCAGGCGGCTGCGCCCCGGAGCCGTGACGGTGCGGTTGAGGAACTGAAAGAGGGATTTTTTACCAAAAATATCGAGATCAACCGCGTTAGGATGCAGGGGGTCGAGGAAGTTGTCGCCGCCGTCAAAAGCAGCAAAATCATGCGCAAGCGCCCGTAATTCACCTTCCGCCAAGCCCGCCGTGACGGCCGCTTCGTTCGCGTCTTTTTGAATCTTCAGGTGCTTGCGTACCCCGTAAGCGACCAGCGGAATGGTAACGATGAAGACCACTAAGCCCACCAGGAAGTTATTACTAAAAAGTACGATCAGGAGTGCTAACCAGCCAGCGAAAACCGCCAAACGGACCAACGCGAGGCGATCATAACGACGCTGTAAGGTCTTGGCTTTTTCAGCATTTTCGGTAGCGGTCTTCTGGTAAAATTCGGTGGCGTTTCCCATTGGGGGCAAAGGTACGAAAGTGAATTGTTGAGTTAGTATGTTCTTTCGTTTCCACACGCGACGGGCTGATCTCCGCCTTCGGCTTCGATCAACCCATCGCTAAAACGACGTACCCTGTTCAGGGCACTAAAACAGGCACTCTACGGCTCAATGATTAACTTTGCCGCATGCTAAGCCCCTACGTTTTTCAAGTTGCCACCCCTTTTAGTACCGGCACTGGTGTGTACCTGCCGGAATACGGGCTGGTGGTGACTAACGAACACGTAGTCCGCGACAATTCCACGGTAGTGATTGGCAGCGACAATATCCCGGAGCAGCTGGCGAAGGTGGTCTACCTGGATGCTTACTACGACCTGGCCTTCCTCCAGCCGAGTAACCTCCCTGATTTACCACCGTTGGTGTTGGCTGCTTCTTTACCTGCGGTTAACGAGCAAATCACGGCCATCGGCCAGCACTTCGGTCATCCGCTGCGGGTTAGCGACGGGGTGGTGCTGGAAACGGAGCACGAGCACCACGGCATCAGCTTCATCATGCACGATGCCTGGCAGGAATCCGCACATTCCGGCGGGCCACTTTTTAATGCTAAAGGGGAATTGCTGGGCATCAACATGTACGACATTCAGGAAGGAAAAGGCCGGGCGCTCAGCCTGCCAGCAGCGGTAGTAAGCACCTGCCTGAAAGACTATTCCGACGGTAACGGCCACGCTGCCGCCCGCTGCTTCAGCTGCCAGGCAGTGATCTACGAAACTTCGGTCAACCCAACGGGCTACTGCCCCAAATGCGGGTCTGAGCTGACGATGCCCGGCATGGTGGAAGATTACCAGCCCACCGGTGTCTCCGCCACCGTGGAGGCCATCATCAAAACCTCCGGCCACGCGCCCCGCATGGCCCGCCGCGGGCCGAACCTGTGGAGCATCCGCCAGGGCAGCGCCATCATCCAACTCGCTTACCACGAAGACTCCGGCCTCGTGACGGGAGATGCCTACCTGTGCTCCCTGCCCGAACTACCCAACGCTGATCTATTTGCTTTCCTTCTCCGGGAAAACTGCAAACTCAAACAGCTCACCTTCTCTACTTTCGGGCGCGACATCGTTCTCTCGCTCCTCATTTACGACCGCTACCTGACGGAAGAAACAGCCCTGCCCCGGTTTGAGCATTTATTCGCTAAGGCGGATGAGTACGATAATATTTTGGTGGAAAAGTTTGGGGCTAAGTGGCTGTAGGGGTCGGGAGTTTGGAGTCGGGAGT
>CAYWMW010000370.1:0-4377 GCA_964458975.1 uncultured Lewinella sp.
TCGTGTCGATTTGGGTTTCTGTTTTATTTTGGTTGCGGCTAATGGGAAGCGTATAGTTAGAGAAACATTTAAGTTAATCGACGGTGAAATTTCAGCAACTTCACAACCATAGTTCCTTATTAATCCTGCATTATTCCACATTCTTCCTTGAAAAATTTGCCCAACTGGTTGAACTTCACCATTATATTCAAAAAACACGTTTGGGTCAGTGTAATAGGGAATTCTATTACTACTGCCGCTCATTATTGAATTAAATACTGTAACGGTGCTCTGAAAAAAAGCTAGCTCTTTTCCTCTACCGCAACACCCAGTTTCAGAGACCCCTCCACTACCATGTTTGGCGCCAAATAAATGACCTATCTCATGAGGGAATACAAATTCCTCTAATGACCGGGCGTAAACCAAATTGTCGCTTTTTGTTCCCCCTTTGGGGGCTAGGGGGCCAAAAAAGCGACAATTTGGTTTGCGCTCTAATGACCTATCTATAGGTATTACAGTAAATGCATAATCAGAGTCTACGCCAAAATCAGGTACGCATGCTAGAGCGTCATCCCACCTTTCACCAGGATTGGATAAGAACACTACAATATCTGAACCAAACGCCGATCTGATATCATATACTTCCGGATTATTGTTCAAAAATGTAGTTATATCTATAACACACCCTGCTGGATTTGTTATAATGCACACTTTTCTTTTCCGTACCGCTCTTTTAAATCAACAATTTCAGCAGCATCCAATATGTTATCATTCAGTAGCGGTTTTAATGAATCCAAAACCATCTCCTGATGCGTACATGAAGCAAAGGTAATAAGAAAAAAGGCTAGTATTGCAATGAATTTGTTCATTATTGTTGAATATTTAAAGGTTGAGTAAATACTGAGATCGGGGCAATACGGAGGCGGGGCAAACCTGATCACCTCTCAACACAAGTGCTAAAAAACCTTATTTAGTAACCTCCACCACCTGAGTCTTCCCCATCATCTCATTCCGCAGTGCCGTTTGGCGAGCAACGTTTTTGGCGACGTTGAGCCAGGCTTCCCGAGTAATTTCGTCCTCTTTGTTGAGGAAGGCGGGTTTACCGTCGTCTCCGCCTTCGCGGATGCCCTGCACGAGAGGGATTTGGCCCAGGAGCATGGAGTTGGATTTGCGGGCGAGGGTTTTGCCGCCGTCTTTGCCGAAGAGGTAGTATTTGTTGTCGGGCAGTTCTTTGGGGGTGAACCAGGACATGTTCTCGACGACACCGAGGACGGGAACCTGTACGTCGGGCAGGAAGAACATATTCATCGCCTTGATCGCGTCGGCGAGGGCGACTTGCTGGGGGGTGGTAACCATGACTGCTCCGGTGACGGATACGGTTTGTACCAATGAGAGCTGTACGTCTCCCGTCCCCGGCGGGAGGTCGATGATGAGGTAGTCCAGCGGAGGCCAGACGCATTCTTCGAGGAACTGGCGGATGATGCCGCTCAGGCGGGGGCCACGCAGCACGACGGCTTGCTCCGGTTCGACGACGAAGCCGGTGCTCATGACCGGAATTCCGTAAGCGAAGAGGGGTTTGATCTTGGGTTTGCCGTAGATCTTTTCTACCGTAGGTTTTTGGCCCTGAAGGCCCATCATTGTTGGGGCGCTGGGGCCGTAGACGTCTGCGTCGAGCAGGCCGACGGCTCCGCCCAGTTCCTGGAGGGCGAGGGCCAGGTTGACGGAGACGGTGCTCTTCCCTACCCCACCCTTGCCGCTGGCAACGGCGATGATGTTTTTGACGTGGGGTAACGGGTTGCCCTTCTGCGGTCCGCCGCCGCCACCGCCTTTGGCCTGGGGCGTTGCGCCGGGGTTTTGCATGTGTACGTGCACGTTTGCTTCGGGGTAGACGCCCAGGATGGCCTCCTGGCAGGCGAAGTTTAATTGCTGTTTGTAGTCGGCATCGAGCTTAGGCAGTTGTAGTGTAAAGGAAACATTCGGCGCTTCCACCTTGAGGTGCAGGACCATGTTGGCGGTGATGAGGTCTTGCCCGGTGTTGGGGTCCTGAACGGTGGCCAGGGCGCGTACTATTTTGCTTGATTCCATTAGCTGATGCTCGGTAGTAAAGAGATAAAGGGTAAAAGGAGTAAAGGGCTAAAGGTCCTTAAAGTTTATCGGAAGATTACATTATGCGGTATGTCCATCAGCCTTTCTCCCTTTGCTCCTTTATCCCTTACCTTGCACCCGCGTTCAGCGCCCAAGAAATTTTGCTTTTGCCCCATCACGAATGAAGATTCACTACCAGCTAGACAACCTGCCCCGTTTCCGCCGTGCCGTAATCACGATTGGTAGTTTCGACGGCGTCCACCGGGGGCACCAGCAACTGCTGGCGCGCATCCGAAGACTGGCCGAAAGACGGGGCGGCGAATCCATCGTAATTACCTTCGATCCTCACCCCCGTTCCGTGCTCCGCCCGGAAGACGACTCGCTGCGGCTGCTGACCACCACCCCCGAAAAGGCAGCCTGCTGCGAAGCTGCGGGCATCGACCATCTGGTCGTTGTCCCCTTTACGGCCGCTTTCAGCCAACAGACACCGGAGGAATACATCCGGAATTTCCTGGTGCAATATTTCCAACCGGAAAGAATTGTGATCGGTTACGACCACCGCTTTGGCAAAGACCGCAAGGGCGATCTGGCCTATCTACGCTACCACGGCGATGAGTTGGGCTACGAGGTCATCGAGATTGACGCGCAGGAGGTGAACGACATCACGGTCAGCTCCACCAAGGTTCGAAACGCGCTGTTGAGTGGTCAGGTGCGCAAAGCGCAGATCCTGCTCGGCCGCCCGTACGAAATCAACGGGACGGTGGTGGAGGGCAAAAAAATAGGCCGCACAATCGGCTTCCCGACCGCCAACATCGCGCCCTCTCACCGCCTGAAACTGATACCGCTGAACGGCATTTACGCCGTCCGCGTGAAGTGGCTAAACCGGGAACTCGAAGGTATGCTCTACATCGGTGACCGGCCGAGCATGAACGACGGTCGTGGCGTAGTCATCGAGCTGAACATCTTTGATTTTGACGAAAACCTATACGGCGAAGCCCTCACGGTCACCTTCGTAGATCACCTGCGCGGAGATATGGAACTCGACGGGCTTGAGGCCCTAAAAGCGCAGCTGGCCAAAGACGAAACCGCCGCCAGAGCAGCGCTCGCAGCACCAGCTCCCTTACTCAACGAAGTTTCCGACTACGCCCCGGATACCGCCATCGTGATCCTGAATTATAACGGCCGGGGCTACCTCGAAAAATACCTGCCCGGCGTGATTGAAAGTTTGCCGCCCTACGCCCGGGTCATCGTTGCCGACAACCTGAGTACCGATGACTCCGTAAGCTGGATGAAGGAGACCCACCCTGAAGTTGAACTCATCGAACTGCCCGAAAATTACGGTTTTGCCAATGGCTATAATATGGCGCTGACGCAGGTGCAAGCAGAGCTATACGTCTTGCTCAACAGCGATGTGCGGGTTACACAAGACTGGGTAACCAGCATCGTACCGCTTTTTGAGGACAAAACGATTGGCGCCGCCCAACCCAAAATACTGGCCGAAGCCGACCCAGATCGCTTCGAGTACGCCGGCGCAGCCGGCGGCTACCTGGACTACCTGGACTACCCTTTTTGCCGGGGCAGAATTTTCACCCACACCGAGCGGGATGAAGGGCAGTACGACGGACGCACCGAGATATTCTGGGCAACGGGCGCCGCTTTTTTCTGCCGCGCCGACCTCTTCCACGCCCTCGGCGGCTTCGAGCCGGAGTATTTCGCCCACGCCGAAGAGATCGACCTCTGCTGGCGCATGAAACGCGCCGGATACAAGATTATGGTAGAACCCGCCTCCGTAGTCTACCACGTAGGCGGCGGAACGCTGAACTATAATACGCCGCGCAAAACTTACCTCAATTTCCGCAATACCCTCACCACCAGTTTTAAGAACGAACCCGTCAGCAGGCTCGTTTGGTGGCTCCCCGTTCGCCTCGTCCTCGATGGCGTTGCCGGCGTTCTCTTTCTTACCCAGGGCAACGTTGCGCACATCAGCTCCATTCTGCGTGCGCACTTCCACTTTTACGGGCACCTCGGGCTATGGCTGCGCCGCCGAAAAGAGCGAACGGAACAAATCAAGGCCGTTACCATCGGCGAAGACCGCACGGAAATTGGCCGCGTTGCGGACAGTATCATCCTCCATTATTACCTGCTTGGGCACCGGCGGTTTGCGGAGGTTTACCGGAAGCAGATAGGGAGTTTGGAGTAGGGAGTTTGGAGTCGGGAGTTTGGAGTCAGGAGTTTGGAGTCGGGAGTCGGGAGTCGGGAGTCGCTGCCGCTGTTTCCACTCACGGCGCTACGCTTGTTCGCCTCAGGTGAGCA
>CAYWMW010000371.1:0-1299 GCA_964458975.1 uncultured Lewinella sp.
GGGAGTCGGGAGTCGCTACCGCAAGTACCGTTTGCTGCGCTACGCTTGCTCACCTCAGGCGAACAAGCGCAGCGCCGTGAGTGGAAGCAGCGGTAGCGACTCCCGACTCCCAACTCCTTACTCCCGACTCTCAACTGCGTTCCGAATGCGCCCCGGCACACTAAGAATCTTAGTAAACCCCCGCACATCCTCACCACTCCAACCCTCGTTCATCTCGCCGTAAGCGCCGAAGCCCGCGCCGAGCAGATCGTTGGGGGAGGTGATGCCGTTGAGTTGGTAACGGTGTGGGTGCAGCGTGACGTGGACGGTACCGTTCACGGTGCCCTGCGAGCTTTCCAGGAAGGCTTCCACATCCCGCATAACCGGATCCAGAAACTGCCCCTCGTGCAGCATCATGCCGTACCAGTTGCTCAGTTGCTCTTTCCAGAACAGCTGCCACTTGGCGAGCGTATGTTTCTCTAATAAATGGTGACTCTTGATGATGAGCACGGCCGCTGCCGCAGCAAAACCGACCCGGCCCTTGATGCCGATGATGGTATCGCCTACGTGGATGTCGCGGCCAACGCCGAAGGGCGCGGCTACGGCTTCCAGCGCCTTGATGGCTTCTACCTTGCTGCTGAATTTCTTGCCGTCGAAGCCGACGAACTCTCCCGCCTCGAAGTTGAGGTCGATGTTGCGGGCTTCGGTTTCCGTGACGGGCACGGGCCAGGCGTCTTCGGGCAACGACTGGTGGCTGGTCAGCGTCTCTGCGCCGCCAACGGAGGTGCCCCAAAGGCCGGCGTTGATGCTGTAGGTTCCTTTCTTTTCGGGCCAGACGAGGTCGTGCTCGGCCAGGTAATCCACTTCTTCCTGGCGGCTGAGTTGGAGGTCACGGATGGGGGTGATGATCTCCAGCTCGCGGCCGCTGAGCTCGAAGGCCAGGTCAAACCGTACCTGATCGTTGCCGGCTCCGGTGGAGCCGTGCGCGACGCCGTCGGCGTTGATCTCGACGCAGTAGCGGGCCACGCTCATGGCCTGGAACATCCGCTCGGCGCTCACGCTCATCGGGTAGGTCTGGTAGCGCAGGCAGTTGCCGTATACGAGGTAGCGGATGCACTCCTGGTAGTAGTTTTCGGTTACCTCCACGCGTTTGTAGCTGGCCGCGCCGAGCTTCATGGCGCGGGCTTCCATTTCGGCTATTTCTTCGTCGTCGAAGCCGCCGGTGTCTACGGTTAGGGCGTGGACTTCGTAGCCTTTTTCTTTCGTCAGGTACTTGATGCAGTAGCTGGTATCGAGGCCGCCGCTGTAGGCTAATACTAT
>CAYWMW010000371.1:1399-4364 GCA_964458975.1 uncultured Lewinella sp.
GTGAGCAAGCGAAGCGCCGCGAACGGTACGTGCGGTAGCGACTCCCGACTCCAAACTCCCGACTCCTTACCCTTCGACGATCATGTCAGAGAGGTCGATGGCCATCTGCTTGGCTTCGTTACCGGAGGGGGCCATCATGGCGGTGCAGAGGCACATTTTCCGTTCGTTGCGCTTCAGGATGTCTACGTTGGGGCAGGAGTTGCAGCCGGCCCAGAAGTCGTCGTCCTGGGTGAGTTCGGAGAAGGTCACGGGTTTGTAGCCGAGGTCGGAGTTGATCTTCATCACCGGCAGGCTGGTGGTGATGCCGAATATTTTCGCGTCCGGGTACTTCGTTCGGGAGAGGTTGAAGATGGCGGCTTTGATCTTGCGGGCCAGGCCGTGGCGGCGGAACTTCGGGTTCACGATCAGGCCGGAATTGGCCACGTATTTATTATGGCTCCAGGTTTCGATGTAGCTGAACCCGCCCAGCTCTCCGTCAACGAGGGCGACGATGGCTTTGCCGGATTTTAGTTTTTCGGCAACGTATTCGGGCTTGCGGGTCGCGATGCCGGTGCCGCGCGCCTTGGCGGATTCAGCCATGAGGTCGCAAATAGCTTGGGCGTAGACGGCGTGCTCAGGGAGAGCGACGTGAATCTGAATTTTCATGGTAATGCGGGGAATGGAATAGGAGGAAGGAAAAAGGTATCGGCACTGCCCGTTCCCCGGTAAAGAACCGGCGCGGGCGCTTCCTGTCCACGATTCAATCGGGAGGGAAGCTTACTTGGTCATCACGACCCTTCGTCGGACTCGACGGATAATGTAGGATACCTTCTTCATCACCACAAAGGTAAGCGCATTTTCTGCTTTACCGCAAGTATTCAACCTTTTTTGGGCGCGGCCGCAGGTGCCGGGGGAGGTTTCAGGCATCGTATAAAAGGGAAGCCGCTCGGCGGCCGAGGCGGGCGTTAGCCCTGACTCGTCCGCCGAGCGGCTTCGGATCATAAATCTTTCAGTTGGGTTACCTTGACGCACCCACTAGTTTTGAGACCAGGCGGTCCGTTGTCCTTCCGTGAAATTACCGCTCCTAAATTTTTGTAGTTGAACTGGTTTAAACTTTTCGTTAAAATTTTGCTGGTAAGCCCTAACTTCACCAACCCAAGAAAAACCCATAAATGACAACCCAAGATTACACCTCCCGAGTACTAGACATTGTACTGGAACTCAAAGAAAAACGCGCTGAATGCCCGGAAGACTTCCGCTTCAGTGATGTTTTTGACGACGAAGGCAACCAGTACGTCAACCTCGTGCAGGAAGGCGGCGGGGTGCTCGGCATTGCACTAACGGGCTTCACCTACGTGCTGGAAGAGATGGGGATTCGTTTCCTCAGCCTCGGAGGTACCAGCGCCGGATCGATCAATACCCTGCTGATGGCCGATACTGGCCACCCGAGCGCACGCAAGAGCCTGAAGATTATCGGGAAAATTGCGGATAAAAACTTCATGGATTTCGTGGATGGCGGCAACGATGCCCGCGCGTTGGTGCGGTCTTTAGCGGGCGGCATGAGCCCAAGACTCTTTTTCAATGCTTCCCGCAACGCCAGTGAATTGATCCAGGACCTTGGCATTAACCCCGGAGACGAGTTTCATCAGTGGCTCTCCAAACTACTCTACCACAAAAGCTGGGGCGAACTGGAAAACAACATCCAGTGCCTGGAGAAAGACCTCATCCTGATGGACAACCACGGCAACGAGCGCCGCCGGCTAACGGCCGAAGACCTCGGCATCAAGATCGCCATCGTTGCCGCCGACATTACGACCCAGACTAAGGTCGACTTCCCGAACATGGCCGACCTATACTACCAAAACCCGATGGAACAGAACCCGGCGGATTTTGTCCGGGCATCCATGTCGATCCCCTTTTTCTTTGAGCCCGTGCGGGCGAAGCTGGACTGGATTGACAAAAGCGATGAATCCATCCGCCAGAACTGGGTCAACCGAGCCAATTACCGGGGCGAACTGCCGGAGGAGGTACTCTTCGTAGACGGAGGGGTGATGAGTAACTTCCCCATCGACCTGTTCCATAAAGAAGACCAGATCCCGAACCGGCCAACCATTGGTGTTAAGCTGGGTGCAGACCGTAAAACCAGCCGACCGACTACTGGCCTGACGAGCTTCGTCGGGAATATCTTCGACGGTGTTCGGAACCTGCGCGACCATGAGTTTCTGGTCCAAAACCCGGAATACAAAGAACTGATTGAGTACATCAACGTCGATGACTTTAACTGGCTGGATTTTGCGATCTCCGACGAAGACAAACTCCGACTCTTCGAGCGGGGGGCAAAGGCGGCGCGAGACTTTCTGCTGCGTTTCCGCTGGCTGAAGTACAAAAACCAGATTCGCAACAGCCTGCTGCAAACCGTGAAGCCTTTGATGTGGGAGCTCTCCGGCTCGAAGGGGCTTGCCGAAAAGCTTGAAAACTTCGGCATTCACGAAGATTCCCGGCTCATGAAACGGATAATGCACCTGCGTAAGCGCCCGGAAGCCTATAAAGTCTTGTGGATCGACGATGCCTTTACGTACGGCCTGCCCGTCGCCATTCTCGATAGCCTGAACATTTATACTTATACCGTTCAGAATTCCGACGATGCCCGCGCCTTGCTGCTGCATAAAAACCGAAAAAACGGGCCAGACGACGAGCGGATCAACCTCGTGCTCTCCGACGTAACCCGTAGGATGGACAGGAAGAAAGACCGCGTTGCCGGTATCCGCTTTGCCGAAGAACTCGCCCATAATCAACGACTGACGGACGTCCCCATCTTGATTTACGCCCACTCCGCCAACAATCTGCTGGCCCGTTACCGCGAATACCAAAAAGACGAAACACTCGAATTACCTCCCAACATCAAAAACCACCCGACGGACGATACGACGCGGCACTTCGTCTTTATCCGGGAGGTGGTGGACTGTATTTATGAGAGTTTGCCGGG
>CAYWMW010000372.1:0-4332 GCA_964458975.1 uncultured Lewinella sp.
CTAGCGAGGGCTGAGCCGCAGCGGTCAACGACTTCCCTCTCCACCGAAGAGAGGCTGGGGTGAGGTTACGAGCGGCAGCAAGCTGGTTCATCCGGGTGCTAATTACCATCTTCATCAACCATTAGTACTAGGCTGTCTAATCTGACGATCCTAACCCATAGCTGGTTCTTACGCTCAAAACGCGGAGCGTTTTCTTCTTAATAGCCCCTCTCCGCTGAGCCTGAGGCGAGCACGAAGTACTGCGAAGCAAACCGTGTTGGAGAGGGGTTGGGGTGAGGTTACTACGGGCTGAACGCGACAGATTAGACACCCTACCATTAGTACTGTGTAAACTCTTGACCCGCCAGCTCCAGGTTCTTCCCGTGGAAAGCCCCCATAACCCCCGGGAACCCGTAGCCTGTCATCAGTTCCCCAAAGTCAAACTCAGTACCCGAACGGACGGCCGTTTCCACCCCGTCCAGATAAGCGCGGTCTTTTCGGATGCGCCGCTCCATCTCCGCCCGGTCGGTCGTGTGGTCTCCGTGGCCAATGATGAGGATGTTGACTTTGCCGGACGTGATAATGGTCTCCAGCGTCTTCAGCGTAGCGCGGTACGCGGCGAAGGAATGGTAAACGTAGGGAAACTCAATATTGCTCAAATAGTCGCCTGCAATCAGGATGCCCCGGCTGCGGTTGAAGGTCAGTAGCCCGTCGTAATTGTGGCCGGGAGCCTGGTAGAAAACGTAGTCGTCCTTACCGATTTGTAAGCTTTGCCCTTCGCCCGCAATGGCCAGGGCGATGTCGGGGTAGGAGAGGGTGTAGTCGCGTTTGATGTAGTACTCGTCGTCCCAGGCGATGGTTTGTGCCAGTTGTTTATCGGCGTCGGGGTTATCAACGAAGCGCTGGCTGGCGATGGTTTTAAAACCGGGGAAGGCGCCGTAGCCGATGATGTGGTCGTAGTCGGAATGGGTGAAAAGGAGGTGCTTTTGTTTACCGGGACCGTGCGTACGAGTGAACTCCTGGATGGCCTTTACTTCCGAAGGCAGCCAGTTAGGATCAACAAGGATAAGGTGCTCGCCAGTCACGATGCAGGTGCTGGTGGTTCGGAAAAGTTCGGACTCGAAGATGGTAAGGTTGGGGGTAGAGAGTTGGCGTTTCATGATAGGGTGAAGGTAGGGGAGCTTACGGATATGTAGGAAGTAGCCTTACATGTTTAAACACCAGGCCGCTCTTTCAGGGATTTTTTTTCAAGATGAGTGGAAAAGAGAGAGAAACTCTAGTCTGATGTGTAAGATCACCGACAGATTTAGAGAACAGCTGACACAACCGAGCTAAACTCTGCTACATTACAGCAGGATTTTCGATCAGAACTGTAAAACACACACTAATTATGCGCCAGCAGCGTAACCTCTTCACCTTGCTCTTCTTAACCCTTCTTTGCACCAGCGGCCGCGCCCAGGTGGTCATAAATGAGTTCTCTGCGGCGAACCTGAATGGTTTCCTCGATGCCTTCGAGAAAACGGAAGACTGGATCGAGCTGTACAATACCGGAAGCGAAGCCGTAGACCTGGGCGGCTGGCACCTCTCAGATAAGGAAAGCAAGCCCGGGAAATACGAAATTCCAGCGGGCACCATCATTCCCGCAGGTGGCCACCTGGTGTTCGTCTGCTCTGGCCGGGACTTAGTAAAAGACGGTGAACTGCATACCAACTTTAAGCTAACGCAAACCAAAGCCAACGAAGTAGTGCTGTTGTCAAATCAAGACGAAGTCGTTCTGGAGATGTATCCCATCGGCTTCAATCTGGTGGAACACGCCCACGCCCGCGTAACCGACGGCGCAGCGGAATGGCGGGTCGCTACCGCCCCTACCTACGGCACCACCAATATAGACTCCGCGCTGATAAGCGGCTACACCGCCCCGCCGACGATGGACCTGGAGGCGGGCTTCTACGATACCACCCAGACGGTAGCCATCACTAACTTAGAGCCCAATTCAGTCCTGCGCTACACCCTGGACGGTACCAACCCCACGGAAGATTCCCCCGAGTACACCGCACCACTGGAGGTAACCGCCACCACGGTCATAAAGGCCCAGGCCTTCAGCAACGACCCCGCCATTTTACCGGGGAAAATGGACTTCAATACCTACTTCATCAACGAAGACTATTCCCTGCCGGTGTTCTCCGTTGCGGCGGATTCGGTACTCGACCTTGCTGCGGGTTTTGGCGACATAATCCCCATTGGTTCGTTGGAATACTTCACGACCGATAAGGTCCGTGAGGCAACTTCCTTCGGTAGCCTGAACCGCCACGGGCAAGACAGCTGGATATTGGACCACCGCAGCCTGGACTGGGTCAGCCGCGACGAAATGGGCTACTCTAAAGCCGTAGAAGCGCCCATTTTCCAGGTTTCTGACCGCGACGAATACCAGAAATTCATGTTCCGCAACTCCGGAGACGATAATTACCCGGCCATCGACGACTTAGATCACATTGGCGCAACGCACATCCGCGATGAATTCGTTCATACCCTCGCCGTAGAGGGGGGAATGGAGCTCGATTCCCGCATCGTAGAGCACGTCATCCTTTTTCTAAACGGTAAATACTGGGGCGTTTACGGCATGCGTGAACGGCCGGTAGACCACGACTATACCGACGAATACTATAAGCAGGGCAAATACGACATCCAGTACCTCACCACCTGGGAAACGACCGAACTTGAGTACGGCGGTGAGCAAGCCCTCGCCGACTGGGAAAACCTCCGCGACTTCATTCTTGAAAACGACATGGGCGTCGAAGAAAACTATGAACTCGTAGACGACAGCCTGAACCTGACCAGCCTGACGGACTATATGCTCGTCAACCTTAATACCGTAGCGATCGACTGGCTCAATTACAACACCGGTTGGTGGCGTGGCCGTAACCCCGAAGGAAAACATAAAAAGTGGGGCTACATCCTCTGGGATCTCGACGCCACCTTCGGGTATTACATCAACTACACCGGGGTGCCGAACGAAGGGCCGGATGCCCTGATCTGTGATATTGAGGAAATCGCGGAAGCAGTAGACGACTTTTTTAGTGCTCCCGAGATCGACAGCCTCGATGCTTCTACCTGCCTAACGATTTTGAATAATTCTGCTCCGTACCCAGTAACGGACTCCATTCAAAAATTCATCTTTCAAGTCGATGATTTTTGCTGTGGAAATAGTTGGGATGAAGTCTGTCAGGATCAGTACGACCATGCCTTGGAGCACATAAATGCCGGAGGTAACCTGGGGGAGCTATTGTTTGACGGGCAAGTAACACCCGAGGGTGAAATAACTGGCAATGTTGGCAAACACGAGCAGATTTTTCTAAAGCTCATTGAAGAAAGCGCCGACTATCGCCAACTTTACTACGGCCGCTATGCAGATATGATGAATACTACCTTCAGCTGCGAAAATATGAACTACAAACTGGACAGTATGCTCGCCACCATTGAGCCCGAAATGCCCCGCCAGATCGAGCGTTGGGGAGGTACGATGGCGGAGTGGCGGAGTAACGTTCAGGAACTGAAAGACTTTATCAACGCCCGCTGCAACAACCTGCCCGATAACCTTATCACTTGCTATGACGAACTCACCGGCCCTTACGAAGTAACCCTGATGGCCGAACCCAACGGTATCGGAGAAATTGACTTCAATACCCTCGACATTGAGGCCTTCCCCTGGAGCGGAAGCTACTACGGCGGCATGCGCAATAAGATCAAGGCCAAGGTCTTTGATGAATTTGAAGATACTTACGTCTTCAGCCACTGGGAAAGCCGCTCGGGCAACGCCATTTTTCCGGACTCCCTTACCCGGAAAGCCGAAATTGAGCTTACGGGTACCGATACCCTGGTCGCTATCTTCTCCGTCATCAGTAATACGGACGACTTTGCCGTTCGTCATGCCGTGGAGGTGTTCCCCAACCCAACCAGCGGAGTACTTACCCTGAACTACCAGCTCCGTGAGCCAGCGCGGGTAGACCTCGCTCTGTATTCTGTGCTTGGCCGCAGGGTCAAAAGTTTTTCTGCCCATTCTGGCCCGCGCACCGCTGGTGCGCAGCGGGCGAATCTTCCCTTTGACGCAGACACGCCCAATGGCCTGTACCTCTTGAAGCTGCGCATCGGTACGGAAGAACGGGTATTTAAGGTCAATCTGGTACGGTAGCCTTTGGGAAAAGCCCAGGCCCGCCTGCTGCGTCTTCTCTCACCTTTGGGAAAGCGGGCCGGGGCAGAAGGCGTACGTGCAGCTCGTTATTCCCCCCCCTCCGCACTTAGTGTGAATAACAAATTGCAGGCTTGCTCAAAGATTATCGAAGTTTTTAGAAGTCA
>CAYWMW010000373.1:0-4302 GCA_964458975.1 uncultured Lewinella sp.
TTACTGACATGAAATCCCTACGGGATTAGCTGTCTGAAACTATGCTATATCGCTATTCGTGCGGTAGCGACTACATTACTACCGAACCACAAAACTACCGAACCATAACCTTCACCACCGCCCGGCCTCCACTTTCCTCGCGGAGCAGAAGGGAGTAAGCTCCCGAAGGAAGGGTGCTCAAATCCAAACTTTGCACCTGCGGCCCCGCCCTGAAACTGGTGTTGAAAAGAGACTGGAGTTGCCGGCCCTGAGCGTCGTAAAGAGCGGCGGATAAGTGCGTTGATTGGCGGACGGTAAAACGCATTTGCAAGGGGCCGTCGGTTGGATTAGGAGAAACCGTGATGCCGGATACGGAACGCAAATTATTGTCGGGCTCGGCAACGGAAACGGGGTCTTCAACGAAAACCGGGCGCAGGGCCAACCGGCGGGTCATGTTGAGGGTAAGCTCGGCGGCATCGGAGGTGTTGTCCAGCTCCCAGTGGAGGAAGCGGAAGCCTTCTTTGGGTATGGCCGTGACCTTGATCGGCACGTTCTGAAAATAGTCTCCAGACCAGTTATTCTGCTCAATGTCCAGGCTGTTTACCCGGACGTATCCCTGGCTGGTATCGCTGATGCTAACGTTGATTTGGTGGTGGGCGGGTAAATTGAAATGGTTGCGGACAAAGCCCTTCATCGGCTCAGGGCGTTCGCGGAAGAACTGGCGCATCCGCTCCACATTGTCTTCCCAAATTCCGGCGCGGCCCCAGCGCTGGTCGTGGCGCTCAATTTCTTCTTCGATCAAGTTGGCGTGGGTGTTGATGCGTTGGATCACCGCCTGGGGCAGGAAACGGGAGTTCATCTCGTCAGCCAGCTGGTTGATGAAGCGGTTACGGAAGGTTTGGTTGGTCATCAAGCGGCGGAAGAGGAGGGTAGACCAGGGTGGGTTGGGCCACTCCTGCCCGTTGACGACCAGGGCAAAATTGAGGGTGTTGAAGAAGGCGGCGTCGGAGTTCCAGATGGCGGCACCGAAGTCGGTGTCGAAGAGAATCCAGCGCCATTTCGTGTCAGGAGATTTCCAGTACTTGATGTTGTTGCCGGGCCAGTCCTGATTGTCAAAATATATCTGAGCGGCCTGGTACTGGATGTAGTTGTCGATATCGATCTGTTCGGCGAGGTAATTGTAGTGTACGGCCTGTTCGATGGGGTTTGTTCGTGCGTACTCCAGGAGGGCCAGGTATTCAGCGTTGGAGCCCTGGATGATGGCGGCGTTGAATTCGAGCAGGTCGATGCTTTCGGGGTCTACGCCATGTTTGCTGGCCAGGAAGTGTTCGTTTACTTTTTCGCGGAGGTTGAAAAGGCCCCAGTAGCGGCCGTTGATGTAGCTGGCCACGGATTGGTAGGCCTGAATATCCTGGTTGGAGTTTTCCATCAATCCGGTCATCACGACGTCGCGCATTCCGGTGTTAAACAGGTCGTTACCGGAGTTGCGTAAAACCAGGGCCTGAAAGGTATCGTAGGAGCGTTGCGGGAAGAAGGGGTATTCCATTTCGCTGGTCCCGTAGCGGCCCCGGGCGAAGACGGAGAGGGAGCGTTGTTCCTGCCCCCGGCTCCAGCCGCCGAATATTTTGGTGCCCGCGTCGAGGGAGTAACTGCCGGAGTTGTCGGGCTCATAAAAAGCGAAATTCACCGGTTCTTCCCGGTCTTCCCAGATGTTGGAGCCGAAGAAGGGGAACTCACCGGTGTAACCCTGGCCGAGCAAGTACATTCCGGTAACGGGGTGGAAGAAATTGTCGGGCTCGGTGACCAGGGATACCACCGGCAAACTGTGGTTGGTATTAATGAGGTAAGTCTCCGTCGTGATGCGGGAGGGCAGGTACCCCGGCCTGAACGCCGCTGCGCGCACTACCCGGGTTTGGTTGATGGGGATGGGCCCGGAGTAGGTTGGGGCATTGATCGTGGGCTCGCTGCCATCGGTGGTGTAATGAATTTCATTTGGTGCTGAAACACCGGAAAGCGCCAAAGTCAGCGGGCTGACCTGCCCACCGGGGGCGGAGAAGAGAACGCGCTGTGCTACAACGCCCTGAAAGCCCTGGTTCGGGTTGCGCTGCCCCGGTGTCGTTTCCCCTAAGAGGACGGCCTGGCCGCCGTTACCGGGGATGCCGACGGAAACATCTGCGGGGAGATTGTAGACCGGAAGGCTGTCCACAAAGTTGCCGTTGGCATCGTGGAGGAAGAGCGTTTCCCCTCCGGCAGAAATTCTGAAGTTGGTGTGTAGCGCCTCGTCCGTCAGGCCCAGGATGGCGGGCGGAGTGATGCCCTCAGTGCTCGCCCCGGCGTAGCGGGCGGAGAGGAAGGGAATCATGCTGAAGTCCGAAGATCCGGGGCCGGAGTTGTGTACCTGAATAGCTAGCACGTTTTCGCCCGCCCGCAGTATTTCCTCCGGGTTATCGAGTACAAACCTGCGTGGAGGGGCTTCGTTGATGAGCAGGGGCTCGGTGTACATGTCGGCAAAGTCCGTCCATACAGGATCTTCGATGCTCAGGTTTTCGCGGGCTATTTCTACGCCGTTGAGGTAGGCGATGAAGCCGTCGTCAAAGTCGATGTCGAAGATGAGTGCTTCGATGCCGGCAAGGTCGTTGATCGTGAAGCTTTTTCGGGCGAATACGGAGATGGTGCCGTTGGGGATCTGGGTGTTGTCGTCTCCGTCTCCGTAGCCAATGCCGGTGGGGCCTTCGGCCCAGTTGTCGTCGTTAAAGTCGGTGTTTTTCCAGCTTTGGCCTACGCTTTGGGTAGGGATGAGGTAACGGAAGGTATCGCCCCGGTTGATGAAAGTTCTGAAGCTGTTGCTACTGGTGCGGTCTTTGCCGGAGGCCCAAAAGAAGGCATAAGCTCCGGGGGCTAGGTTCAGGTTGGGGATGGTCCACTTTCCGGGGTTGTTGGCCTTGTCGGAGAGGGTATAGTTGGTCAGGTCAATGGCTTGGCTGCCGGGGTTGTGAAGTTCGAGCCAGTCCGGTGAGTCCCCGTCTTCGTCAAGGTAGACGCTGTTGGAGGATACTGCTTCGTTGATGCGCACCTGGGCACTTAAGAAAGCGACAGACATCATGAGGATGGCAAGGAGGCGGTAGCGGTTGTTCATTTTGATGATCGGACTTTAAATAGGGAATGATACTTGATGTGAAGTTACAAAAGGAATTTTTGGGTAAGCTGCGCATCCGGGGCTATCACACCATTCCCTGCACCAAAAACTCAAGCTCATTAAAAGTAAAAGTATCTCCGGCTTGTTTACCGTGCAGTTGCTGGCCGATGGGAGAATCCATAGAGGTGCAGAAGAATACCCTTCCTGCGAGGCGGACCTTGCCCAGGCCTACGGCGAGGAAGTAATTGCCCCGGTTGGTGGAAATAAGGCTACCAGCGGCAATCCTTTCTCCGGTGTGCAGCGGATTGATCTGATCCAGCACCTGGCGGACTTTGAGGGCCTCTTCGAGCTGTCCTTTTAGCTTGGCTTCTTCCATTTGCATCATTGCCCTCCCGGTTTCAAATTTATCGCCGGCGCTGGACTTCGTTTCGCCGTTGCGGGCTTCTTCGATCTTCATCAGCGAGTCCGTGATGCCCGCTATTCTTTGCGCGGTTTGCTCAAGGCAGTGGGTGAGTAGCTGTTGTTTTAAGTCTCTGGCTTCGTTCATGGTTAAATTTTGAGAAGGCCAAGGTACGGCTACCGTGCCGGGGCAAATACGTCGTAGCAGGTACATACCGGTTTATATTGACCCCCCAAACCGACAGAAAAGACCTTATTCGTACAGGAATTTAAAACGATGTCTGTTATTCTGCGTTAGGCTTACAATACTTTTGCTATTATTGGCTTCTCAACGACATAACTTTTAAGATTACTTTTTGGTTTAATACGTTTTACGGGACACAAGAGCTTTATCTATGAACCATTCACGAGCACAACTACAGCCCGCAGTGCTGCTGTTTCTGATTTCCATTCTCCTCTTTTTGGCGTATGGATGAGACACGAAACAGCCGGAAATGCGCAGCGCTTTAATTTTTTCCAAGACGGCAAAATTCAGGCACGCCTCCATTGAGGATGGTAAGAAAATGTTTTTGCGACTTGCAGAAGAAAAAGGCTTTACGGTGGACAGGACGGAGGATGCCTCAGTACTACCTCCAGGCCAGCATCAAGCAGGGCATTTCTACCTACGGCCTAAACGACGTAGCGCTGAGCATCAAGGATGCGCCAACCGGGATGAAGCCGTCGTACTTCTGCTTCGCCGCAGACGCTGATGCGCCCGATGCGGTGCTCGGGGCGGTACTGACGATTGA
>CAYWMW010000374.1:0-4298 GCA_964458975.1 uncultured Lewinella sp.
AGTGGCTATCGTTGGTACAGATCACCTTCACGTTGTGCTTCATGGCCAGGGCCATCAGCTTCACGTTGATGTCTTCCTGGCTTTTTCCGGAGTAGATCGTGCGGCCTTCGCGGTCTTTGCCGAGGTCGATATCATCGATGCCCCGGTGGCGCTGAATCTCGATGTAGTAGTCGTCTTCGAAGATGTTGAGCCACCACTTCAGGGCTTCTTCGGCCTCCTCGTCTTTGCCCGCGATGAGCAGTTGCGGAATCTCGGCACCGATGCAGCAGCTCGTCACGATCAGCCCTTCGTGGTACTTCTCGATCAGCTCCTTATCGATGCGGGGGTACTTGCCGTACAGCCCTTCGATGTAGCCGATGGAGCAGAGCTTGCAGAGGTTCTGGTAGCCCTTTTTGTTCTTGGCCAGCATCAGCTGGTGGTAGCGTTTGTCCTTCTCGCCCGCCGCGCGGCTGAAGGCCTTTTTGTGGCGGTCTTTCACGAGGTAAAACTCGCAACCGATCATCGGTTTGATGTTCCGCTTCCGCGCTTCGTTGACGAACTTGAAGGCCCCGAACATATTGCCGTGGTCGGTCAGCGCAACCCCTTTCATGCCGTCCGCTACCGCTTTGTCCATCATCGTCCCGATCTCCGAAGCGCCGTCGAGAAGGGAGTATTGGGTGTGGCAGTGTAGGTGGACGAATTCGGACATATTGGGAGCATTTAGTGCTTAGCATTTAGCATTTAGGCTTGCGGCTCTGTTTGTCCGTCTGAAGGCTAAATGTTGAACGCTGAACGCTTGCGAAGCAGTTTGCACAAGGTACGAAGGAGGTGGTTTTTTCTAACAAATAGTTTTCCACAATTTTAGTCAGCGCGTAAAACAGTCAGAGCATCATAAAGTCGCTGCCGCAGGGGAATGCTCGCTTCGCTTTTGAGGCAGTACTCTTTGGCTGTCTGACTGATAAGGCGCGGCCGCAGGATGCAAGGAATGTTTAAAGGAGAAGATCTTTACTATCCGATTCTGGTCCGAGTATTGATCAAAACTAATTATCAATTTAAGTACCGTAACTCAGGCGATCTTCTTCTCAGAAAAAACATCGCTTTACTGCTCAATGAAGTCGTAAAATCTATCCCTGCGTATACAGTACATTCCCTGGAACTTGGCCGGCGAATATATTTGAACGCCCTCCTTCTTAGCCCAAGCGAAGTCAAACGGGCCAGCACTCCTTCCGCTAAGTTTCCTGATTAGCTACAGGTCATTTTCAAGCTCCAAGGCACCACCCAAAAGAAAGCCCGGCACCAAAGGCACCAGGCTTCCAAAAAAACGTGTTTGTGGATTGGCTTAAAACAAGCGTGAGAACTATGGATTTCCAGTCACCACCGGCCTTATTCCCAATAGACCGTAAGTTATAGACTGACAACCGTGCATGGTCGCTCCAAAGTCTTCCGCCTCTAAGGTCAATAAACGGCCGAAGCCTAAAAAAACCTTGCTGGGGCAAAAAAACTAAGGAAGCCGGGTTCTTATGTTTCCGTCTTCAGTGTCCATAACACAAGCCAACGGGAAGATACTGTTAGGGACTTGTTAATATATTCTAAAAGCGTTAAACCTGACTTTAACAGCTTTACAGCGCAAAGGTAAATCCGGCCCCAAAGTTCACGCCCTTAAAGCCAGTCTTAGCGGTAGCCAGCGGCACATCGTAAGGCTCCGTCAGGCTCTGCTCGAAGCGGCCTTCGACGAAGGCTCCGAATCCGGGAGCAATGGCAATTTTAGCCCCGAGCCCGCCAACGGCAGCTACGTGGAACCGCTCGTAGTTGATCGCGTCCAGGTCGATCTCCGATGACATGAGGCTGAACTCAATGATCGCCGTGGCCGTAGTCCGCAAATTGCCGCCTGTTGCGTAGCCGAGGCTGGCTCCGGCGAAGGCGTAGGGCTGGATCGCTCCGCCGGTAGGGATTTTAGCCTGAACCAGCAGCGGAACATCAACATAAGTAAAGCGCGTCTTCGCCTGGGTACCGAACGGAACGTTGACGCCGAAGACCTCCTGATCGGTCTCGACGTTTAAGACCGTCCCCCGGCGGTTAATTTCCAGGCCGGGGCGGAAGCTGATGATGTCTCCGAAGGGAATATCGGCAAAGGCTCCGAAGGAGAGGGCGGAAGTGCTCTCGAAGCGATCACTGACTGCGTCAAACTCGCTGTCCGTACGAATGTTAGAGTTGCCGTACCCCGCACGAAGGCCGATGGTTACCTTTGAGGGGGTCATCTCTTCCTTCTGGGCAAGGGCAAAAGTGCAGCCGAGGGCCAAAATGAGGGTCGTGAGAAGAATGCGCATAGCACGTTGGTTTAATGGTTTGAGTCGTTGGTTTGGAGGCTATAACGGTTTAAGCACCGGATGTTGCGCAAGGGAAGGGTTAAGGGTTCTTAAGGGTTGTTAAGCCCGGCGGGCGGGAATTTGGCGGTAGTTTCAGTTTGCTATATTTTAAAGGGAGCGGTGCCCCGCGCCCGGAATAAGGCTCCGTGAGCAGACCGGAACATGAAATTTCCCGAATGGAGAAAAAAATGCAAAAAAATATGGCTTTTCTTCCCAACTCAACTGTCCGGGCCTGGCGCTGCCCCCGGAAACCCTCCGCTTGTACCTACAGCCGGGGCGCGCAGGCACTTGCGGGTTCGCTTGGAAAGCACGCTGACCGCTCGCATTCGAAGAATGCTTCGGCCGGGTCGGAAATATCATTTACCTTAGCACTCATGTCCGACACTCCTACCCCACCGCCCTGGCTCTCAATCGTTGGCTGGGTGCCCGTAGCTGCTTACTTCCTGATCAAATACGCCATCATTGGTAGTGACAACATGACCAGCAAGCAATCCTATCTGCTCATCGGCTTCGTCATCCTGGCCGAGGTCGCGCTGTGGCAGTACCGCAAACAATTCAGACCCAAAAAAACCGACGAAAATGGAATCGACTGACAAGAAAAAACCATCCATCGGCCTCTTCCTGCTGATGACCGCCATGTACTTCGGAGCTTACTTCGGGCTGAAGTACGGCATATTCGGCGGAGCGATGCCGTGGTACTATAATGTGGCGTTGATTGCTGGCTGTTTGCTGCTGGCGGTGGCGTTGAAGAATCGGTTTCAGTCTTAACAAAATCCCCCAAAAGCCCCCTTAATGCAAGACCTCAAAAACGCCCGCCGCAAATTCCTCCGCCAGTCCGCAGTTGCGGCAACGGGGCTCATCCTTGCGCCAACGCTTATTGGTTGCGGGACGAAGAGCACCGCTTCTTCAACCTCCCCTGCACCTGCGGCCGCGCCCCCAAAAACGGACCGTAAACTCGGCGTAGCCCTGCTCGGTCTGGGCAGTTATTCGCGGGGGCAGATCGCGCCATCCCTGAAATCTACGCAACACTGCGAGCTGCGCGGCATCATCACCGGCAGCCCGGACAAGGTGCCCGAATGGCAGGAAAAGTACGGCATCAAGGACGAAAACGTGTACTCCTACGACAACCTGGAAACCATCGCTGACAACCCGGACATCGACGTGATCTACGTAATCACCCCCACCGCGACGCACAAAGACTTCGCCGTCCGCGCCGCCAAAGCCGGCAAGCACGTCTGGTGCGAAAAACCGATGGCGATGACGCCGGAAGACTGCCAGGCCATCATCGACGCCTGCAACGAAAACAAGGTCCGCCTCAGCATCGGCTACCGGATGCTGCACGAGCCGAACACCCAAAAATTCATCGCCCTGAGCAAAGAGAAGGCCTTCGGTGACTTCACCAGCGCCACCTCCTACGCCGGCTACGCGGGCCAGGACCCACCCACCGACTACTGGCGCGGCCAAAGTAAAATGGGCGGCGGTGCCCTCTACGATATGGGTGTCTACACCGTCAACGGCCTCCGCTACGGCACCCAGATGGCGCCGGTTGCCGTCCTGACGGCCATGCAGGACCGCCCCACCGACGTAGACGTAACCACCGAATACACCCTCGAATACGCCAACGGCATGACGGCCACCGGCAAAACCAGCGTAGTGACCAAGTACAACCTCCTGAAAATAGAGGGCCAAAACGGCTGGCACCAGCTAGAGCCCATGCAGCCCTACGGCGGCGTGAAGGGCATGACCAGCGCGGGCACCGAAATCGGCCCGCCCATCGAAGGCAAGCAGCAAACCCTGCAGATGGACGACGACGCGCTCGCCATCCTGAACAACACCCCGATGCTCGCCCCCGGCGAAATGGGCAAAGCCGACATTAGGGTGATCCGGGCAATCATTGAGAGTGCGGAGACGGGGAAGCGGGTGGTGATTTGATTCTCGATTCTTGATTTAGCT
>CAYWMW010000375.1:0-4280 GCA_964458975.1 uncultured Lewinella sp.
CCCGACTCCAAACTCCAAACTCCTCTACCTCACCAACCGATAAGTCCCCTTAACCAAAAAAGTATTGCGTAGGTCTCCGGAGAACAGGTCTTCGGTGATGGCGGGTACAACGCCTTTGGCGGGATCGGTACCGCCGGTGTTCCCTTGCGTCCAGACCAGAAACAGGGTAGAGCTGGGCCGGTACTCCCACCGGACAACGAGGTTGGAGCGGAACTGAAGAAAATTAAAGTCCGGGTTGCTGAAAACGAATTCCTGTTCCCCACGGTCGGAGATGGCGATACTGTACTGATCTTCAGTATCAGAATAAGAAATGGTATTTCCCGGCCCGGTGTAATTACTGAAACGGTCCTCAAAGTCTTTCGCCAGCGGGGCGGCTACATCCTTGAACTCGTCGTAAATCCCACGGGTCACGAAGGGCTGGGCGTAGTACTGGATGGTGAAATCGGGGGTGATGTTGTACGTTGCGCGCGTGGTCACACTCAGGGTCTGCCGCTCAATTCGACCGTGGATGTAATCCGTCCGGGTACCGTTGGAGCGGGTGGTGATGTACTGATCTGACCGGCCTCCCCAGTCAAAAGCCGGTTCGATCTCCAGGGCCAGGGCGTCCGTTGGTTGGTACTGAAACTCGACGCTAACGCTGCGGCCACGAACATTACCGTCGTAGCTGCCTCCGGTACCGAAACTGATGCCTGCCACGAGTTTTTTGCGCTCGTCGGTGCTGTATCCGCCGCTGAAGAAGAAACCGCGCGGGCGGCGCAGCAGCGGCCCGCCCCGCAGCGCATTCTTACTGATGTCTTGTTGTTCGAGGTTGACGGCAAAGCGGAAGCTGGAGAAGTTCTTCAGCTGCCCCCACACGTTGGTGTTGTAGCTGCGGTTCAGGGAGGCACCGCTCCAGTCCCAACCAGCGAAGAGGTTGTGGTTCCACTGGAAACGGTTGAACACCTTGGTCGGGTTGCGCCAGCGGCGCGCGCCCCAGGCGAAGAAATTGACCTGTTCGGTATTGTTCATGAAGCCGATGTCGTTGAGCTCCAGGCCCGGACTGCGGTAGGTAGTACCAGCCTCGAAGACCCAGTTGCCGTCAAACTCCCCGATGGCCACCGTACCGCCCGTACCGCTCAGGCGGGTGGCGGTGGTATCCACACTCAAGTGATCGGCATCGGGCCGCTGAAAGAGGTGCTCGAAGGAGCGCTGCGTCCGGGTGATGGCTTCTTCTGAGCCACGGACCTGGCTCCAGACCATATTCGTTCGCAACTGCCACGCCCGGTCTTTCCAGCGGTGAACCAGGTCGATGCCGCTGGAGTAAGCGCTGTTGTGCAGGAAACTCAACTCGGGCGTTTGCAGGTCCCGGTTTACGCTGGTGAGCATCACGCCGACGGTGCTCTGCCCGTCGTTAAAATCCTGCTGTACCCGGCCAACGTTAAAACTGGTCAGGGGCTCTATCTCTTCCTGTCGTTCTCCGTCAGCATCGATGATGGTCGCAAATTCCCGCTCGGTGAAGCTGGAGAGCAGACCGAGTGAAAGGCCGCTCTGGGTTTTACCACTCACCTTTGCGGCACCGAGAATGGTTGCGTTTTCGGGCTGCTGGACGAACCTGCCAGCTCCGACATTTTCGCGCAGGAAACGACTCGGCGTACCGCCTACCCGGCGGCTGTAAAACAACAGGTCTCCGTTGTAACTGCCCCCAGCCTCGGCTTGGGTAATCCGGTAATCGAAGATGTTCCGGCCCTCCACAAAAAACGGACGTTGCTCCTCAAAGAATATCTGGAACCCGTCGAGGTTAATCGCGCCGGGGTCCGCCTCTACCTGCCCGAAATCTGGGTTGACGGTGAAGTCTACCACAATGTCGTTGGTCAGGCCAACGCGCCCGTCAAAACCAGCGCTGATGCGGGCATCGGAAGTACGCTCGAAAGGGTCGTCTTCCGCGAAGTCGCCACCGGTGCGCAGCTGGCCGAGCACGTAGGGCTGAATCTCCAGCGGCCGCCGGGGCTTGATGCCGTTGAGGCCCTTCAGGGTGCCAAAGCGGCTCACCCAGCCAGGTTGCACCTGCTTGATCGGTGCCCAGGAGCTGCGTTCTTGCTCCCGGAAAACCAGCCGGCTCACCTGGAGGCCCCAGGTTTGGTTCTCTTCCTTGCCGAAACGTAGTTGGGAGAACGGAATACGGGCTTCTGCGGTATAGCCCAGGCTGTCGATCTTTGCCTTAAAGAACCAGAACGGGTTCCAGCTCTCGTCCCAGTTTTGGCCGTCTTCGCTGATGAATTCATCGCCCCGTACGCCGCTGGCGGAGGCGGAAAAGGAGAAGCCGGTACGTTTGTCGTTGAAGCTATCAAAATTGATCTCCACCCAGTCTCCGGGGAAATCATCGCGGCGGCCGAGGCGGGCTTCGATCTTATCCGGGTCGGTATCGAAGGCGCGCCAGGCGACGTAGAGGTAGCGGCTGTCGTACAGGATCTTGAAGGCCGTTTCCTGGCTCACCGGGTCGATGTCGCTGGGTTGGCGCTGGTAAAAGTCGGCGGCCCATTCTACCTGGTTCCAGGCGGCATCGTCCAGCGCCCCGTCAATCGTCGGGGCTTCGCCTTCGATCCGGGCGGTGGTGTATTCGGGGGGCGTACTTTGGGCGGATAGCCCGGAGAACAGCAGGAGGTGCAGGAAAAAAAGAAATGCGGTGTGTCTCATTTGGCTTACTAGTGTACCCGTAGAGACGTTTGGCGGGCGGGGAGGTTGCAACTAGTTGGAAGTTTTCTGGGGGAGGCTGTTTTGGGGGCGCGGGCGCAGGTGCGGGGTGGGGGATGGAGGAGATGTGGATGAGTCTTTGAATTAAGGGGTTGCCGAAGAATAATCTATCCGTCTAAAAAATGGTGCTCCCACTTCCAGTCTGACCTGCTGCCACTGAGACGTAGCTATGGCTATGTCTCAGCGTCATCAAATCAAACTGGAAGCGCGATCACTCATTTTCGCCAGAATACATTATTCTTCGGCAACCCCTAAGGAACGCCAAATCAATAACTGTCCGATTTCTGAGGTTGTTCAAAACCGAATATCTCCACCCCGGACCTTCTCCACCGAAGCCACCACCAGCTCCCGCAGTACATCAGTATCCACATCAGAGAGGCGTTTAACGTAGAGGCAACTCTTTCCCGTTTTATACTTGCCGAGTTTGGTCAGTAGCTCTGCTTCGCGTTAATCAGCATTATTTACAGCATGCTGCTCAAACGGGCTGTTAGTTCGCGTCAATTACCTCCCCGGTCCCAGAAACAGTCACCTCTACGGTAGGGCTACCCCGAAAGCTAATGTCTCCCGTCCCGGAAATGCTGCCGGTCAGGGCGTTGGAGACCGTTACCTCAGCGCTTCCGGTACTGGAGGTATTCACTTCTGCGGCGGCGGCAGTGAGGCCGAAGGCTTCCAGGCCTCCGGTACCCGAAAGGTTGGCGGTAAGTTGGTCCGTAGTGCTGTTGCTGAAGATAGCGGTACCCGTACTGCTGATGTCTACGGCGAAACTAGTCAGGCCGCTGAAGTTGCTTACCGTTGCGTCTCCGGTAGACGTAAGGCTGATGCCAGCTAAGGTTGGTAGTACGACCTCTACTGCGGCCGTGATGTTTCGAAAATTACCGGAGTTCAGGCCGATGTCGAGGGTAGAACCACGAAGTTCTGTTTCCACCTCATTAATGATGTTGTCATTGGCCCGAACGGTGACGGAAAAGTCAGTTCCTTGGATGATGTTTACGTCGACGATGCCGTTGAGGGAGATCCGGTCAGAGCCCGTGACGGCACGGCTGTCGGTAGCGATTACGTCAGAACCGATAAAGGAAGCTTCCGATACGCAGGCAGAGGTGAACAGGGCGGTGAAGGCGAAGCTGAATAGGAGTAAGTTTTTCATGGGTGTAGTGTATTTGAGCCTCAAGCTATGCCGTTTTAGTTTGAGACGCAGCCTAAGCTTACTCCATTAACTTAACCGTAACGACATTGATGTGATTTGTTAAGTCGCTCGTTGGCCGAGGTTGGGGGGCGGCTTGATTCGTCCGGTTTTAAAGCGTTCTACGCCGCGAAATACGGAGAAAGCCTGGCGAGTACCGGGCGGTTCCTTCCGGGGTTTAACCTCGTTGCCAAAATCAAAAACGGAGACGAAATCGTTGAGGTCAACCTTAAAGAGTTCACGAAAAACTTAGAAGCCAAACACGGACTGGATCCACTTCAAGTTAAAAAGTTACAGCAAGATCTAAAAGAAAATGGTAGATTTGGCCGGGCTGTATTACTGGATGATGATCTGGTTAGGGCGTGGGAGG
>CAYWMW010000376.1:0-2426 GCA_964458975.1 uncultured Lewinella sp.
TAGCCGTCTTTTCCCTTATGCACCGCTTCGGTATGCATCAAAGACGATACTTTTCTATCGGATGTTCCGGGGTTCCTGGCGAGGTGATGGAGGTACAGTTGCTCATCGAAATTTAGGAGATAAAAATCGTCACCTTCGGGGTAGGCGGCGGCCCAGGCGGAGAAATCTCCGGTGAAGATGGGGTATGCGTTCTCGTTTTTGACGACGACGATCTGGTAGTCCGTATCCGTCGGGTTTTCCAGTTCGGCGGAGAGGATGTTTTCGATGGCGCGTTGGGCGAAGAAGCCGCCCGGTTCGGTGTCTTTCAGGCGGGTATCCCAGTCCTCCTCAAAGTCGATGTTTTCGGGAAAGGTGCCGGATAGGGTTAGGCGCGGCCGCGGGGTGCCGGGTGGGAGTTTCGAGGCGAAGTCTCTGACGCGGGAGACCATAGCTTCCTCAGTCTCCGGGCTTTGCCGCGAAGCGTCGACCACGAAATGCACGCTAACCTTTCTTTGCACCTGCGGCAGCGCCCCCTTCTCCTCCTTGGTCAGGTACAGCTGCTCGCCTTCAGCGTTCGTTACCAGCCCGGAAACAGGGTGCTCGCCGGGAACGCCCAACTGCAAGGTCTCCCCGTCCAACTCAAGCGCGAGCGGCTCACGGTGCAGAAAGCGAACGCCCGTGCGTCGCGTCTCGCCCGCCCGGAAGGGGAAGACCTTGAATTCAACTTCGTTGGCCGTCACGTAGCGCAGCAAGCCGGGGTCCCGGTTGCCCCGCACGATGTTGTTGTACACCCAGGTCGCCGCTTTACGCTCGGCCAGAATGCCGTGCTCTTTCTTATCCTCCACGTAGAGGTAATAATCGTTGATGAAGACCCCTGCGGGCAGCTCAAAAACGGTCCGGTACTCACCACGGCCCAGGGTACTGTCCGCTTGGGTGAGCTTCAGGTTTACCCAACTGCTCCAGGCCTCCTGCTTCGGATCCCAGGCGGTTTCTACCCGAGCCTCCGTCAGGCTTACCCGGTCGTTGTCCCGGAAGATTTGGCCGGAGCTACCCCAGGCATCCGCGCCGGAAAATACCTGTTGCAGCGTATTCAGCTTTTCATCGGAGAGTGTGAGGTTATCCAGCACCAGCCAGCGGTAGTAACTGCTCAGGTAGGGGGTACCGGTGTTGAAGCCGAAGTCGTTGCGCCGCCCTTTGTGCTCGTCGATGGCAGCAACGGCCCGCTCCAGTCCGGCTACGTTCAAGGCCGCCAGGTTGGCATCCGCCGGGGCGTAGACGTAGTCGAGCGCACTGTCCAAAGCGGTCTTGTCCTGCACGTAGCGCAGGGTGATAAAAAGCGGTAGCATCAGGAAAGCGATCACGCCGGTAGCCATCAGAAATTTGCGGTTGAACTTACCCGTCAGGTACCGAAAATCATCCCGGATAGCGGTAAGCTGAACCGGCAACAACATCAGGGGCGTGAGCATCAAGAAGCCCACCCCAACCAGTAGTATCGCCCCAATCGAAAGCGGTAAATACGGCAGAAACACCACAAAGAAGTAAGCGATGTACGCCAGCAAAACACTTCGCCCCAAGAACAGGAACAGGCGGTATAGTTTGTTCTCGTAAGCCGGTAAGCAGAGCAGAATTCCGTTCACCAACGCCATGATGTAGAAGGCCGGGTGGCTGAAATCGCCAAAGATCGCGTCGCCAGCATAGCGGAGTTCCCCCGGCCGCCAGTGTCCGTTGTTGATGATGAGCCCCAGCAGCGGGAAGATGATCGCCAGCGGGATCATCCAGGCCAGACGGTAATCCGTCAGCAATCGGTCCCGACCAAGCGCAAGCAGGTAAACCCCTCTCACCAGGAAAAACAGAAACGTCACCGTTGCCGTGATGAAGCAAATGACCATCAGGTACTCAAAAAACCGCCCGCGAACGTGGCCCAACAGCGGAATCAGGACCGAGCCGAAAAAATAGATTGCCACGGGAATACCAAAGGCTCCCGCGAAGTTGGGCCAGATTTTACGCTCCTCCGGCTCCGGGGTAGCGTAGTGTACCGCCGTCAGTAAGCTGTAGCCCAGGGCGGGCATCGTGAAGGTGAACAGGTAGAGCAGTAAGTCGTCCCCCGCCAGCCAACGTGGAATGCGGAAGGGCGTTAGGTCATCCATCGACCAAAGCCCGTAGAACAGGTAAAGCGCCGTAGCGATGAACAGCCCAACCACCATTGCTACCGGTACTTTTTGCTTGTTCCTCGCCAGCCAGATTCCTGCTCCGGTAACGCTGACGAGCAAGACCGCCGTCGCGTACCCAAACAGCAGCCAGTCACCTTTTTCTTCAACTTCCAGTAAGGATTCGATCAGGGTATACTGCCGGAAGGCCAACCAGGAGAGAATCAGCAGGGGCAGGGTGTTGACGGCGAAGAGCCAGCGGGGGTTGGTTAGGAGGTTCATGGTTTTGTGGTTCGGTGG
>CAYWMW010000376.1:2526-4268 GCA_964458975.1 uncultured Lewinella sp.
GTGGTTCGGTGGAGGGTGGTTCGGTGGTCACCCCGGACTACGGTCGAGGCTTCGCCTCTTACTTCGTCCGGGGTGACTGTGGTTAAATCCCTACGGGATTGGTTGAAGGGCTTTGGCGTAGGTAGTGGGTTAGTAATCCTCCTGTGAGGATCAGGACGGAGAGGTAGACAAAAACGCCCTGGCCCTGGTGCCAGGCGGCTTCGCCGATGAAAGCTGGCGCGGAGCCCGTCATCAAGATGGTTAGGATGCGGGAGGTATTCGCGAATACCGTTAGCGGCCAGGCGAGTAATAATGCGATGGGAACTGCCCACCAGGCATCGAAACGACGAAGTAGCAGGTAGGTCAGTAACAGGAAAGAAATCAGCATAAAGTTAAAGCCCGCGCAGGAAGCATCGATGATGAAGTCCGCTCCGGCGTGGAGGTAGCCCTCCCCTACCCGCCAACTTCCCGGGCTGCCGGTGGCGAGGCTCACCAGTGCATCGGTTGGGGCCAGCAGAAAACGTAGGGCTTCCGCGTCTGCGGTCTGGTACCACCATTTGCCGAGGCAGAAGATGGTTAGTACGGTTAGGTATTTGAGCATTGTCGGTTATCCGTTGTGGGTTGTTAGTGAGACAAAGATAGGAAAATGCGTAGCACTTTGAAAAATAAAGTTATTATTCGAGGTTGGTCGCTTAGGATTCGTGGTTGGTCGAGTAGTGAGCGCCCTTTAGAGATGTGCCTCAACCTGAGTAGTGTTTCTTGGTTTCGTAGTTGCTATGCTCCATGAAAACCCTTTTGAGATACCTTTTCGCCATATCGATCGGGTTCCGATTGCCAACCAGGCTTACGGGCGGTGGGTTTCGATCTTTTTTGCCATACCCCTGCTTGGTATAGGCCTTTTCCTTGCATCTCTATCTGACAACCCCGACAAATCACTTCGTCGGGTGATTATCATTCCTTTTCTCTTACTATCTATGGCTTTTCTTTACCAAGGATTGTTTTACACCACGCGTCCTTCAACTCCGCTTGTTTACGATGCTCCCAGGGTTTGGTGACAGCGGCTTCAGAAGTTGTATGTATTTATCACCTTTAGCGCTGTAATTTCCGTGCTCGGAGGGCTGCACATATCCAACAATCCGGATGCCCCAGCTAATGACCTCCTAAAATGGGCCTTGGTTACCTTATTATTTACCTTTTTTTACTCGTATTGCTATTACTACTACACCAAGAGATTGCGAGCGGCAGGTTCAGCTGGTAAAAGTCGGTTAACGGTTCCCGAAGGCTTGCCGGTCAAAAGGGGGCAGTCCGTTGCGGTAATTCTGCACTGCGCCGGGTTACCCACCATAACATCGGATTTCACTGCCACTTTGCGCAATCTGCGAGAATATTGGATATACAAGTCGGACGATGATGAAACTACTGGACGCCGAACGGAGGTTATTTCCGAGCAACAACAGTCCGTCACGGTTACAGCGGAAGAAACGAGCTTTTCGGTCTGGATAGATCCCGCCGGAAGGGTTACAGACTATGATTACCAGGCTCCCACATTTTGGGAGCTGGAAGTTCGGGACAAGGCATCCGGTTACTACGCTCGCTTCTTTTTGGAGGTGGTTTAAGTTAGTTTTTGAGTGAACATTTGAGGCTACTACTCGTAGACAGGAGCAAACATTACCTCTAACAACACCAACAGAATCAATTTAATAACTGTTAAAATTTTAGATTAATCAACATTATACTGAACACATAGGTGTGTGTGTGTGTGT
>CAYWMW010000377.1:0-4256 GCA_964458975.1 uncultured Lewinella sp.
CACCCTAGCCAACCACCCCCACTACCGCCTAGGCCCCATAGACGGCAGCCCCGCCGACACCCTCGGCATAGACAACCTACCCCGCGCCTACTACCGCATCGACCGCAACGCCGAAGACACCCTCGACTTTCATTTTCAGGACCTGAGCTTCTACGAGCCCGGCACCTGGGCCTGGACGTTCGGAGACGGGGCCTCCAGCACGGAGCGGCACCCCGATCATCGCTACGCTGGGCCCGGCATCTACGAAGTCTGCCTGACCGTGAGCAACGATCTGGGCTCCGATACTCACTGCCGTACCATCGAGCTGGGTACGGTCGGGACGGACGATTTGCGTAGCCTACAGTTCAAAACCTTCCCCAACCCGGTGCAAGACGTTTTGGTGTTTGATCTGGGAGATTACCAGCCGCTCAACGGTAGCTTCCGGCTCTACGACGCTGCGGGGCGGGCGGTGTTTTCTGAGCAGGTGCTGTACCGGCAGGCGCGTTTTGATCTTCGGCATCTGGTGCCGGGGGTGTACTACTACGAGTTTTGGGATGGGGGTAAGCTGCTTGGGCGGGGGAAGGTGGTGCGGGCCTGAACCTGGAGCGAGTTGCCTCCGGCAGCGAGACCGGTATGATCCGCCTCCGGCGGAGAACTTCTTCTTGCCGGAGGCAACTCGGTCCGGTCTCGCTGCCGGAGGCAGTTCGCTCCAGGGCTACCAACTCTCGACCGGGAAGACCAACTCCACCCGCGTACCGGCTACTTTGCCCTCGCCATCCAAAACATCCTCCACCGTCATCCGCCCCTTCATCGTCTTCAGGCGAGCCTGGGTTACGTCCAACGCGACGGATTGGTGGCTGGCGGGGCGGCTGGCTTTCCGTGCGGCGGCGGCGTTTCGGCCGATACCGTTGTCGGAAACCGTACACTGCATCCTGCGGCCGCGCATGATGAAACTTACCTCGATGTGCCCCTTTCTACCCGTTAGCGAAGACAGGCCGTGGAGCACCGCGTTTTCGAGGAAGGGCTGGAGCAGCATGGAGGGCATGCTCACTTCTTCGGGGTCGGTATTTTCCGGCGGGGAGATGGTGTAGGTAAAGTCGAACGGCTGGCAGAAGCGCTCCATTTCGAGGTACTCCGTCAGGGTGCTGATCTCCTCGCTGAGCGGGATGGTTTCGCGGCGGCTGTTGTTCAGGATGCCCCGCATCAGCTTGGCGAAGCGCCCGATTTGGCGGCGGGCTTCGGCGTCGTTTTGCCCGTCCACGAGGCCACGAATGCCGTTCAGGGCGTTGAAGATGAAGTGGGGGTTCATCTGTAATTGCAGCGCCTTTTGCTCCAGGGTGAGGAGTTGGTTTTGGGCTTCGAGCGCTTTACGCTTACGTGCTTCGGTGCGCTGGATGCGCTGGTAAAAAGCGTAAAACCCACCGATAAGCAGGGCAATACCACCTAGCGCAAGCAGCGCCCAAACCCAGCCCTGCCGCCAGAAGGGCGTTGCGATGGCGAAGGTGAATGCCGCCGCCTCACCCCAGGTTTTGCCGTAGTCCGTCGTTGCCCGAACCGCAAATTTGTAACTGCCGGAAGACAGGCCCGCGTAGCGAATCGAAGTCTCGTCGGAGACCGGCGACCAATCTTTCTCGTAGGGCGCAAGCCGCCACTGGAAGCGAACGCGGTCCGGGTACGAAAGATCGACCGCGCCGAAATGAAAGTTGAGGTGGTTGTTTTCTGCACTGAAATGAGCGGCTCCGTCTCGGTATTCAAAGTCTTTACCGTTCAGGGGCTCGTAGAACAAGTCAACGCCCGCGAAGAAGGCGGGCGGTGGGGAGAGGTAGCCATCGGCATCATCCGGGGTGAGTTCGATGAGGCCTTTTTTTGTGCCGAAATAGTACTTTCCCTCGTCCGCCAGGGAGCTGGTGACTGCGGCGATGGGGAAGCCTTCGGCCCGGCCGTAGGTTCGGAACCAGTCGGGTTGCCCGTCGCGGTTAAGGTAGAGGCGGATGAGGTTTCGGTCGGTGCCGAGCCAGAGTTCCGGACGGTCTTCGGGGGCGAGGATTGTCAGGATGCTGGTTGGTAGTTTGCTAAGACGGGCGGGTAGGGGGGAGAAGCGGAGGTTTGCCATCCGCAGGTCGGTGTAGTACAGTCCGTGGCCGGCGATGGCGACCCAAAGTTGGGTCTCGCGGCGCAGGGCCATCGCGCTTACGGCGCCGTTGGGTAGCCCGTTGGCGGTGCCGAAAATTGCGGTAGTATCTCCGGCTCGCCAGCGGTAGATGTTGCCGAGGCGGTCTCCGAGCAGCAACGCATCGTTGGGCAGGCCGAGGGCGGTGGTGAAATTGGTGAGTGGCACGCCTTCGTCCGGCCCGAAGCTGCGCACGCTGAACATCGAATCCTGAAAGCTGATCCGGCCGATGCCCTGGTCGTAGCTGACGGCCCAGATGCGGTTGGAATCGGTGGGTAGCATGGTCAGTATCCGGTCGTCGGGGAGGCCGGAGCGGCTGGTCAGGCGCTCTACGCCGAGGGTGTCGTTCACGACGGTGATGCCCCGGCGGTTGGTGCTAAAATAGGTGTGCCCGAGGCTGTCTTTGACGATGGCGGTGATCCGGTTCCCCCGGGTCGGGTCTTCAATGGGTGGGCGTTGCGGGCCGCTGGAATCGGTGCTGATGAAGATGCCGTCGCGGGCCTGGCCGAACCACAAATTACCATCGTTTGCCGGGGCAATGGCGGTGACTGCCTGGTTAGCGACCCGGCGCAAACCGGAGGGGACCATGCGGACGAGGCCGCCGTCGGTTCCGATCCAGATTCGGTTTTGGCGGTCTTTTATCAGGGCGCTGACGCGGGTGCCGGGCAGGTTTTCGGGTGCGGTGTACCGCTTGATGATCGCTCCGTTGGGACGGAGAAGGAAAAGTCCTTCTCTGGTGCCCGCCAACAGGTTGCCGTCGGGGAGCTTGAGGGATGCGGTGATGGGAGCGGCTAATTCTGGTAAGTCAGTCGCAATGCTTTCTTTCTGAGGCTTACTGGTGGAGTTTTCCTCTCCGCACATCACCCGAAACATATTAGCGAAGGAAGGAAGCCAAATGTTTCCCTCTTCGGTCGAGATGTCAACCATCCCGTTTTCGTAGGTGATCTTGTGGATAAAATTCCCAGGATACTGCGTAAGGGGAACGAACGTACTCCCATCAAACCGAGCCGCTCCGCCGCCCGCCGTTCCCACCCAGAGGTACCCACTCTCGTCTTCAGCTAAGGCGGTGACTTCGCTTGCGGGCAGGCCGTCAGCCACCGTCCACCGCAGAAAAGCGTAGTTCTGGGCCGGGAGGAGGGCGGTGGTAAGGGTAAATAGTAAAAATAGTAGGCTGCGCACAGCGGAAAGATACGGTTTGGTTTTGTGGTTCAGTGGTCATGTGGAGCGTCCACAAAACCACCGAACCAAAAAACCACCGAACCACAAAACCACCGAACCACAAAACCACCGAACTACTTCAGCTTCCGCCCCCCAACAACCTTACCGTTTACGTCGGAGTTGCGGAGTCGCTTCAGCGGAATCATCAGGCTGGCGTAAGCATCGGAGGAGTTGATACGCCACTTCTTACCGGCGTAGGTAACGGAGCCCCGGCTGCGGTTCCAGTCGGCAGCCATGATCACGTAGCGGTTGCCGGCGCGGGGGTTGGGGCCGAAGACGAGGAAGTTCTCGTCGTTGCGCTCAAAGCTGACGGCCATGCGCTGCGTCTTGGGGGAGAAGACAAAAACACCGGGCGTGTTGCGCTTGAAGACGAGTTGTTCTACTTCGCGGCCATCCACAATCTTTACCTGTCCGTTGCGGATTTCAGAGTTACCGTTGCGGATTTCTCGCGTAAGCACGAGGTCTTCGGAGAGGTAAAACTGGATGCGTTTCATTTCGTCTTGCGTCCAGTTTTGGTCGTCCACCAAACGCTGGGTGAGCGGGCTGAGCTTGGGGCCACAACTGGTGAAGAGGAAGGTGAAGAGGGCTAGGGCGGTTAGTAATCTGGTCATGATTGAAGTGTTTATGTTGGGTGGTTTAAATCAGTACTCAGGCAAAAGACGTGGTGTGATGTGGTAATGTCTATTTTTTAGTTGATGTTTAAAGGTATATTAACTTAATGTACTCACCTGGTCGAAGCAGCCTCCGGCTGCGAGTTTACGAAGCACGCTCCGCGTGCGAGCCGCCAAAGCTCGAGGCTGCTTCGTAAACTCGCACGCGGAGCGTGCTTCGACCGTGTGTATAACAATGGTCCGCTACGCTTTTAGGCCGCTCGCGCCCCAAAGACTTT
>CAYWMW010000378.1:0-4248 GCA_964458975.1 uncultured Lewinella sp.
TGGCCCCCTAGCCCCCAAAGGGGGAACAAAAAGCGACAATTTGGTTTGCGCCCTTCGGCACCTACTCCCCCTTAGGCGGCCCACCCCCAGTCTTCTTCCTGCGGGGCGTACGCTTCTTGCGGGTACCGGTGCTGGCTTTTCCACCGTCGCCTGTAGGCTTAGGGGTTGAAGCTTTGGGCGAAGCGGAGTCTCCTCCAGACTTTGCTCCTCCACCCTGCTTTGCACCTGCGGCCGCGCCCCCTTGCTTGTTGCGGTTACTGTTACGGCTCTTGCGGCGCTTCTTGTTGCGGCCGCCTTCTTTCTTCTCGCCGCCAGCTCCTTGCTTACCTGAGGTACTCGGTTTCCCGCCCTCCGTTTTCGCTTCTCCGCCAGAAGGTTTGCGCTTGCCGGAGCGGCTGCGCTGGTTGCCCCCGCCACCAGGTTTTTTCTTGCGGCGTTTCTTGCGCTTCTCCATCGGCTTCAGGTCAACCGCACCGGTTACGTCTTCGTACTCGAAGATCTCTTCGGTGGGCGCAACGATGAGCTGGTGGCTGTGGACGTCGGACGGCAAATCACCCGCCTTACTCATGGCAAGTAGCTCGTGCACTTTGGCTACCGGAATGGGGTACAGCGCACCCCGCTTCTCTTTGTAGGTGTAGAACATGATGCCCTTGAAAATATCCGTCTTGATCAGGATGGCCAGGCCAGCGGCGGTCTTGATCTTGTCCGCCTTTTTGGGGAAGGCTTCGAGGGCCTCCATGTAGGTATCCAGCTCGTAGTTGAGGCAGCACTTAAGGCGGCCACACTGGCCGGAGAGCTTCTGCTGGTTGATGGCGAGGTTCTGAAAACGGGCCGCTGCGGTGTTTACGGCCGAGAAGTCACTCAGCCAGGTGGAGCAGCACAACTCGCGCCCACAGCTGCCGATGCCGCCAAGGCGGGCAGTTTCCTGCCGGGGGCCGATCTGGCGCATCTCGATCTTCACACGGAACTGGTGGCTAAACTGGCGCACGAGTTCCCGAAAATCCACCCGGTCGTCAGCGGTGTAATAGATGGTTGCTTTGCGGGCATCTCCCTGGTATTCCACGTCGGACACCTTCATCTTCACGTGGTTCTGCCGGGCGATGGCGCGGGCTTTTACGAGGGTAGTTTTTTCCAGCTCGCGGCATTCTGCTGCCTTCTCCATATCCCGGAGGTTGGCTCTTCGGACGATGGACTGGGTCACCTTAGCTTCCGAGACCCGCTTCTTCTTCATTTGCAAACGAACAAGCTCTCCGCTCAGCGTGATGCGACCGATGTTGTAGCCGTTATCGGCTTCCACGGCAACGTTGTCTCCGGTGAAAACTTCGAGGTCTGCCGGGGCGTAGTAAAAGCCCTGGGAGGCGCCGTCTTTGAAGCTCACCTCCACGATGTTGTTCGCGTAGGGATCGTCGATGCCGAGGTCAGCGAGCCAGTCGTAAGCACTGCGTTTATTGCAAGAGCTGGTGCCGCAGCTTCCTTTGCTGCCGCAGCCCTTTGGGGTGCCGTCTTCGTTTGTTCCTGTTCCGCATGATTTGCAGGCCATGTTTTTAGCGTTTAGCTTTTAGCGGTTAGCATTCAGCGTGACACCTGGGTGCTAAACGCTAAATGCAAAATGCTAAATTATGATGACGCCGGTCGAGCCTGGGGCTGCGGTCGGCGGAGTGTTTGGTGAATGCGGATGCCCGCGTCGAGGAAGAGAATTTTAGGATTCGCGTTGCGCTCAACGTATTCGGTGCATTCGCTGATGATGTTGGTGATATCCGCCAGTTGATCGTGATTGATGATCGCTAGCATTTTGCGTGCGCTCTTCAGCTCGTTTTCGGGCAGGCGAACGTTGCCGTTCGCGTTGTCCGTAACGCTGAGCAGGAGGAACTCCCGCCAGAAGTGGAGGGCGTAGCGCAGGAAGTGTTTTTGGTTTTCGCGGCCGATTTTGGCGAAGTCTTCCGTCCAGGAAGTCAGCTCGGCGGCGCTGCCTTTGAAGCAGGCGCGCATCCAGGTGAGGAAGCGGGGGCCGTGGTCCATGGCTTCGTTGTCGGCCAAAGAGCCCGCGAGGTTGTAGTTGCCGTCGGCCAGTCTTGCGGCGGCAGCGGCGGCGGCCAGGGGCATGCCCTTTGCCTTCAGGCCTTCGGTCATTTCCGCAGCGGTGGGCGGGCCGAGCTTGGTGAGCTGGCAACGGCTGAGGATGGTATTCAGGATGAGCTCCAGCCGTTCGGAGACGAGCAGGAAGATGGTCCGTTCCGGTGGCTCCTCGATCATCTTCAGCAGGCGGTTGCCCTCTACGCCGAGGTATTCGGGCAGCCAGATCAGCATGATTTTGTAGTTGCCTTCGAAAATTTTGAGGTTGAGCTTCCGGATGATGTTGGCGCAGGCATCGCGGGTGATGTTGCCCTGTTTGTTTTCGGCGCCGATGCGTTGCAGCCAGTTGTTGGCCTCCAGGTAAGGGGCTTCGGCCAGGGCTTCGCGCCACTGGGGCAGGAAGGGGTCGGAGTTCATTTTGGAGCCTACGGTCGGGAAGGCGAAGTGGAGATCGGGGTGGACGTATTTCTCCGTCTTCCGGCAGGCGCGGCAGCTTCCGCAGGCGGTGTCTTTGGCTTCGCCCTGGCGGTTTTCGCAGAGCAACAAACTGGCCACCGCAAGGGCCGCTGGCAAACCACCACCACCCGGAGGAGCCAACAGGATGTTAGCGTGGGGCAGGCGGTCAGCAGCGGCCATTTGCCGCAACTGAGCCAAACCCTGAGGGTGATGAATAAGTTGGTGAAAACGCATTACCTGGTACCTGAAGCTGTTGCATAAAACAAGGCGTCAGGGCAATCACGTTGCGCATTCGGAACCGGTAGGTATCCGTTTTTTCGCCGTTCCTTTGGGCCCGTCTGCACGGGCGGAGCGACAAAAAACATTGCTCTTTAAAAAAACCTTTCATTGCATCCTGCGGCCGCGCCCAAAGGACACAAACCGCTGATAAAGCATTGATTTTAAGGCGTTTGCTACGCGCCCAAAAGAGCTATTTTATATGTAGAACTCCCGAGGGAGGGCTAAATTATTGGACTGGCCCAGGTGAATTGTGGAACCGCTACCGGAACCGGTCGCCGCACGGCTGCCTGATTCCTGCGGAGTAAACGTGGGCGGCTAAGCTCTGCGTATGCTCCGTTGGCCAAAGGTAATAAGAAATTTTAAGACGGTAACTTGCGCCTAAAGCAGCAATCAGGGTGCAAAAATCAGATTTCAGGCTACCGCAAATAACCGCGCAACCTGAACGCTGCGCGCTGACACCTGGAACATCTTACAACATAACGGCCACGCTTAACGCACTATGATTGAACTCTACGACCAAATTCTCGCCGCAGGGCCACTCGATTGGCTCGCCCTGCTCACCTCCCTGGCCTACGTCTGGCTGGCCGCGCGCAACAACAACTGGTGCTGGCTGTTTGCCGCCATCAGTACGGCCGTTTGGGCCTGGCAATCGTTCTTCGTCTACCAGCTTATTTCAGATGGCTTTTTACAGCTGTTTTACCTGATGATGGCGGGCGTAGGCATCTGGCGCTGGGCCCGACTAAGTTCGGGGTGGCGCGCACGCAGGTCCCAGGTTGGGTTAACGAGCGAAGGACGAAACCGGGAAGATATGCTCAACGACGCAACGCAAAAAACCACCCCCAGCATCCAGAAAATGACCGTTGCAGAACACGGATGGGTCTTACTGTTCGGCCTCCTCGGCGGCGCGGCGATGTATTTTTTCGTGAGTGGCATCTTCACCTCCGCCGCTACCCTGCCGGATGCCCTAACCACCGCCTTCAGCATCGCCACCACCTTCCTGCTCGTCTGGCGACGGCTGGAGAACTGGCTCTACTGGATCGTGATTGACGTGGTGTACGTCTGGATTTACCTCGATACCGGTGCCGTACTCTTCGCCCTGATGATGGTCATCAACGTTGGGATGGCTGTTTATGGCTACTTCAACTGGCGGAGGGATAGTAGGGTAGTACGGTAGTGTTTAATGTAGTCGCTGCCGCAAGAATCTGTACGCTTTGCCCGGGCGCTAGTGCATAGATTCTCTCATCGACCTGACTTTGAACGCAGATAATTCGTAGGGTGACAAGGCAGTAAAACCGGAGCTTAGCCGTAGCTAAGTGAGGATTTTACTAACGCAGTCACCGTACGAAGTAGCAAGTTGAAAGTAGGGAGCATGAGAGAAGCTATGCACTAGTGGGTGAGTTCATAATTATCTGGTCGTTTAGTCCGCAGGATTTTCGTGCT
>CAYWMW010000379.1:0-4246 GCA_964458975.1 uncultured Lewinella sp.
GCAAAATGACCGAAGAAGAAATGAACGAGCTGAACCGCCAGCTCCGCGCCCTGACCCAGCAGCAGAACGAGGCTGCTCATCCGGATTTCGATGGTCTTTCCCCGGCAAAAATGCACCGGCTCAACCACCAACCGCTGCGGGAGGGGAGTGTGGTCCGGTGGCAGGAAAACATCCCGCAGGAGAAGCTGGAGGCCATCCCGTTGCTCAACCTGGTACTGGTGGTGCTGGAGCGCCTGGCGGAGAAAGAAATGAAACTTACCGCGACGGGGAACCTGCCACGAAAGTTTGTCCATGAACTGTATGCGTACCGCTATTTCCCGTCTGAATACGTCGATAGTGGGCTTGTGAAAATCCAGGGAGAAAACGACTGGCTGTTTGCAGCGCTGGTGAAGCATCTCCTCTTGCAGTTGAAATGGACAAAAAAGCGACTGGGCAAACTCAGCCTTACGGCAAAGGGTAAAAAAGTACTGAAAGGGCCGCGCCAACAACTACTGGAAGAACTTTTCTTCCACCATTTTCAGGGCTTCAACCTGGGCTACGCTGACGGGTACCCGGACGACGGACTGAGCCAAACCTTCACCGGCTTCCTACTCTACCAATTTCTGCTGCACGGCCGGGAATGGCAGCCATTTTCTTTCTATTCCGACGCAATGGTAAAGGCCTTCCCGATGCTCCCTGAACCCTTTGGGAACAGTTATTCTACCCCGGAAAAGCAGTACGCCGACGCGTTGAATAGTCGCTATCTGATGGGGTTTTTGCATCAATACGGCCTGACCCGCCTGCGGGGCGAATACAAGTACAACCAGCCGGACACCCGCGAGGTGATGGCCACCGATCTCTTCCGCAGCCTCTTCCGCTTAGACCAGGACGCCCAGCGGCCCGAGCAACCCGGCGATGTAGACAAGCAGATCAAATCCGCCCTCTTCGACGCCGAAATGGGTGGAATCTCCTGGACGTCCAACGATATGCCCGCCGAGCTGCAAGACATCTTTCAGGAGCAAGTCCGGGCCTTTCACGGCAAGGGCGGTGGCGAGCCGGTAACCGTCGGCAGCGTGGTAGCGGACCTGAACTTCCCCGATCCCGACACTATTGGTTCTGAAGACGCTGCACTCGATGCACTGCAAAATGTACTCACGGCGTTAATGGAGCGTGGAGTCGTCTTCGAACCGCCCTACCACGTACCGCCCGAGAAGCTCTACCGCTTCGTCATTGAAGATTTGTTTGCGCACACCATTCCGCCACCCAGCCCGATGATACCGATCTTCGTCCCGTTCGAAGAAGTAGAAACGGAGCTCGATACCGAGGCAGAAGCAACCGCCGAGGCCTTCCTGATCGCCATGTTTACGCTCGAAGAGCCACTGCCTGAAGATCTCTTTGACGAGCCGATGCGCCTCCGGGATGAGATGGTCAGCCGGGATACAGGCATGGCCTACGCCGAGGCCTGGCGCGATCAGTTCTCCGCTATCCGGCCGGTGTTCTTTGCCCCTGGCCCCAAGCATCAGGAAAAGGGTTTCGTCTACCAGTTCATTCAGGTCGCCTACGAAGTTGACCGGAAAGACGGTAGCAGCGAGAAGTTTGATGTTGAGGGGGTGATCCAACTTGGCCCACGGAAGGACGGGCTGAAGGTGGTGGGGGGGACTTTTGGGGAGTTTGCTTTTTAAGCTTCCAGGGCCATACTGCTACACATGATTTGACAAGGTCTTAATCCCGTAGGGATTCAACATTAGTAACCCGAGACGTAGCGCAGCGTAGTCTCGGGTTACAGCGTGCTTCGCACGAAGAGCTGCACCGCGAAGCGGTGCCATGTATAGCGGTGTACTTTCTTGCAGGTCAGTACGCGAGGAGTATGTCAACCCAAAACATCAAGGTGGGAAAGGTGGTGTGTAAAACCAAACACTGCACCTGCGGCCCCGCCCCAAAAACTACTATCCTGCCTCCTCCAGCGCCCGCCCTTTAGTCTCCGGCATCATCCGCCAGACGAAGAGCAGTTGCAGGAACATCATGAAGGCAAAGAGGGCAAAAACCGGCGTAGTTCCGATGCGGGTAAAGAGTAGTGGCACCACCGAAGGAATCACGGCTGCCAGCACCCAGTGGACGGAGCTGCCAAAGGCCTGCCCACTCGCCCGGAGGTGATTAGGGAAAATCTCGGCGATGAAAACCCAGATCACCGTCCCTTGCCCAATGGCATGCGCCGCGATGAAAAGAAAAAGAAAGAACGGGACGGCCATACCCTGCCATTCCTGGGCGAAGGCAACCGCTACGAGGGAAAGGGAGATGATGTAACCAACGGAGCCGATGTACATGAGCTGCCGCCGCCCCAGCCGGTCGATCAAACTAAGGCCCAGCAGCGTAAAGATCAGGTTGGTAACCCCAAGGCCAACGCTGCTCAAAAGCGCCGAGCTTTCCTCTAAACCCGCCAGTTCAAAAATGCGCGGCGCGTAGTAGAGAAATGCGTTGATGCCCGAAAACTGGTTGAAGAACGCGATCAGAAAGGCCAGGATCAGTGGCCCTCGGTACTTGCTGCTGAAAATGGTCTCACTGGTATCTGCGCGGGCGCTATCGGTCGTAATCTGGTTCAGTAGTAGCTCCGGGTCGCTTTCCGGATTGATGATTTGTAGGGTTTTGGCGGCTCCTGCACGATCGTTGCGGTGCGTCAGCAGCCAGCGTGGGCTGCGTGGGACAGTAAGGACCAACAGCGAGTACATCACAGCGGGAATGGCTTCCACCCCGATCATCCAACGCCAGGCGTTCTCGCCCATTCCGCTGAGAAGATAGTTGGAGAGGAAGGCCACGAGAATGCCAAAAACGATGTTGAACTGGTAGAGAGCGACCAACCGCCCCCGGTCGTTGGCCGGCGCAATTTCGGAGATGTACGCCGGTGCGGCAATGGTAGAGGCACCAACACCCAGGCCGCCGATGAAGCGAAAAGCCGCAAATACCCATGGATCGGTCGCAAAGGCCGAGCCCAGCGCCGAAACCAGGTAGAGCACTCCGATCAGGATGAGTGTGTTCTTCCGCCCGATCCGGTCCGTCGGGATGCCGCCGAAGAGCGCCCCAACCACGGTGCCCCACAGCGCTGAAGCCATGACGACGAAGCCGTGAAAAGCCTCGCCCTTATCCCAAAGGGCCTGTAGAGAAAGGTCCGCACCGGAAATAACGACGGTATCAAATCCGAAGAGGAAACCCGCCAGCGCCACGGTGATGGACCAGAGAAATATCTTATTGTTTTTCACTTTTCGAGCAGTTTTATTACTCCCCAATACTACGGCAAATAAAATCGGGGATGATGCCCGAGCTGCGCACCTCGGTCTCCACGTTGTCTTCCCGCGTATTGCCGCTCAACACGAGGGCGGTGGAAACACCGAAGGTATTCCCGCCCAAAATGTCGGTGTGCAGCGTATCGCCCACCATTAGAATATCCTTCGGGGAGACTTCCGGGAAGGCGTTCGCGACGCTGTCGAGCCCCATCTGAAACATCTGGCTTGCGGGCTTGCCGAACTTAGCGAACTGCCGCCCGAGCACGTACTCGGCCAGCTTCGCAATGCCGCCGGTGGCCAGGGCGACGTTGTTCTTGTCCACCGGATACAGAAGATCGGTATTGGCGACGACCACCGGCACCAAACGGCGGCGCAAAAGGTTGATGGTAAGGTTAATGTCTTTGTTGAGGTCGTAGCCCTCATCGTCCAGAAAGGCAACGCCTTTGATTTCGTCGAGATGGTCGAAATCTACCTCGCCGATGGGCACAGCTTCCAGCCCGGCACCGATGATGTATTCTGCGGCATCCGGGGTGCCGAGGTAGGCTACTTTGCCCGAGCGGATCTTCTGCTCCAGGAAGTGCCGGGTAGTGGCACCGCTGGTGATGATCTCTGTGGCGGGGATGTCGGGCAATCCGTAATGGGCGAGCCGGGCCGAAGCGGCGGCGGGGCTGCGGGCGGCGTTGTTCGTCAGTACCCGCACGTGAACACCTTCCGCCCGCAGACGCTGGAAAACATCGGCGGCTCCGGGGATCAGGCCGTTGTGGTTACGCAGCACGCCGTAGCTGTCGAAGAAAACTACGGGAAAGCCTTTAACGATGTCGGAAAAACGGGAAATTTGCATTAGTGTAAAAGTTGTAACCCGTCGGCCGAGGCGGGCGTTAGCCCTGACTCGTCCGCCGAGTGGTTTTAGGGTAAGCTTGTCCTTAGGGGTTGCGGAACAATAAGTTATTCGTTTAAAAAATGGCGCTCGCGGCCCTGATGGAGTTCGA
>CAYWMW010000380.1:0-4224 GCA_964458975.1 uncultured Lewinella sp.
GCTTCGCTGCTACTGCGTGGTCACCAGAATAACTTATTATTCCGCAACCCCTTAGAGAGCGAACTGGAGGAGCGGCTCATCTCTCATTTGCGCGACTTTATGCTGGAATTGGGCAAAGGCTATGCCTTTATCGGCCGGCGGCCGATATATGAAGCTTAGACCATGCTTAAACATTAGTGTTTAGTAGGTTGGACGCCGTCGGTACGCTTATCTTTGCGTAACTTTTAAGCAGAGTTCTTATGGCGGAAAACATCCATCCAATTTTTGAACGGACCGTGCAGCGGGCCGAACGGGAAACCGGGAACGGCCACCGTGCCGGAGTCGTCTGGCTTACCGGCCTGAGCGGTAGTGGCAAAAGCACCATCGCTGCGGCGGTGGAGCGGGAGCTGTTTGCCGTTGGCCATTTCGTTGTTTTGCTTGACGGAGACAACGTGCGGACCGGTCTTTGCGGAGACCTCGGCTTCAGCCTCGAAGACCGTAAGGAGAACATACGCCGCATCGCTGAAACGGCCAAGCTGTTTGTGGCGGCGGGCGCGCAGGTGCTGTGTTCGTTCGTGAGCCCAACCCGGGAAATTCGCTCGATGGCGAAAGACATCGTCGGCGCAGACGATTTCTACGAAGTATTCGTCAATACCCCACTCGAAGTCTGCGAAGCCCGCGACGTAAAGGGCCTCTACGCCAAAGCCCGTGCCGGAGAGATCAAAGGCTTCACCGGCATCGACAGCCCCTACGAAGCTCCGGAGAATCCTCTCCTTGATTTGAAAACCGCGAACCAAACGGTGGAGGAATCAGCCGCAGAAGTAGTTGCGGCCATCAAGGGTAACCTCAGTCTATAAAAAAATATATCAACTCCTAATATAAGTCAGTATGTCAGCAAATTACCAACTAAACCACCTAAGGGAACTCGAATCAGAGTCCATATTTGTCCTCCGCGAGGTGGCCGCTCAATTTGAAAACCCGGTCCTGCTGTTCAGTGGGGGGAAGGATTCGATCCTGATGGTTCACCTGGCGATGAAAGCCTTCCACCCGGCAAAAATTCCGTTTACCCTTTTGCACGTTGATACAGGGCACAACTTCCAGGAAGCCCTTGATTACCGGGATGCGTTGGTCAAGAAGCTTGGTGCTAAACTGGTGGTAGGTTCCGTACAGGAAGCTATTGATTCTGGCTTAGTCCGCGAGGAGACGGGCTTCAACGCTACCCGCAACTACCTACAAACGGCCGTTTTGCTGAAATCCCTCGAAGACGGTAAGTATGACGCCGCCCTCGGCGGTGGCCGCCGCGACGAAGAGAAGGCCCGCGCCAAAGAACGCTTCTTCAGCCACCGCGACGAATTCGGCCAGTGGGACCCCAAAAACCAGCGCCCCGAGCTCTGGAACCTCTTCAACGGCCGCAAGCAGTACGGCGAGCACTTCCGCATCTTCCCCATCTCTAACTGGACGGAGCTGGACGTATGGCAGTACCTCGCCATGGAAAAGGTAGACTTGCCGAGCCTCTACTTCGCCCACGACCGCGAAGTGATTCACCGCGACGGAATGCTGCTGGCTACCGAAGGCGACCTGATTCCCGTTCGCCCTGAAGAAAAAGTTGAAACCCTCAAGGTGCGCTGCCGCACCATCGGAGACATCACCACCACCGGTGTCTGGCGTTCCGAAGCCTCCACGCTGGAAGACATCATCGCCGAAGTATCCATGGCCCGCCAAACCGAGCGCGGTGGCCGCGCCGACGATAAACGCTCCGAAACGGCCATGGAGGACCGGAAGAAGCAGGGGTACTTCTAGCTCGTCGGGGGGGGGCGCGGGGGCGCCCCCCCCCCCCCCCCGCCGGGCCACCCCCCCCCCGCGGCGCGCCGCCCCCCCCCCCCCCCCCCCCCCCCGACGAGTTAGCCGCGCCCCAATAATTAAAGATCACAAGGTTTATAAAAAATGACAACAGAAAATACAGAACTACTTCGCTTCACCACAGCAGGCTCCGTAGACGACGGCAAATCAACCCTGATCGGCCGCCTTCTTTACGATTCAAAGTCCATCTTTGAAGACCAGTACGAGCAAATTGCCCAGACCAGCTCCAAGCGCGGCGAAGAAGGCGTAAACCTCGCCCTGCTTACCGACGGACTGAAGGCCGAGCGCGAACAAGGCATCACCATCGACGTAGCCTACCGCTACTTCGCTACGCCGAAGCGTAAGTTTATCATCGCCGATACGCCCGGTCATATCCAGTACACCCGAAATATGGTGACCGGAGCCTCCACGGCCAACGTCGCCCTGATCCTCGTCGACGCCCGCCACGGCGTAGTGGAGCAAACCCGTCGGCACAGCTTCATCGCCAGCCTGCTGCAAATTCCGCACCTCATCGTCTGCATCAATAAAATGGACCTTGAGGACTGGAGCGAAGACGTCTACAATAAGATCAAAGACGACTTCCAGAGCTTCAGCCACCGGTTGGACGTGAAGGACATCGACTTCATCCCCATGTCCGCCCTGCTGGGTGATAACGTGGTGGATAAATCTGAAAACATGGACTGGTACGGTGGCTCGACCCTGCTGTACAGCCTGGAGAACGTCCACATCGGCTCCGATAACAACTTCATTGACTGTCGCCTGCCCGTACAAACGGTGGTGCGCCCCTACAACGATGAATATCACGATTACCGGGGCTACGCGGGCCGCATCGCCGGTGGTGTCTGGAAAAAAGGAGACAAAGTCACGGTATTGCCCAGTGGCTTTACGACTACCGTTGCCAAGATTGATACCTTCGATGGTGAGCTTCAGGAGGCCTACCCGCCAATGTCGGTCACCCTGCTGCTCGAAGACGATATCGACATTAGCCGGGGAGACATGATCGTGCGCGAGAACAACCAACCCGAGGTTACCCAGGATGTGGAAGTGATGCTCTGCTGGTTCAACGAGCGCCCGCTGCAACCGCGCGGCAAGTATGCCATCATGCACACTACCAAGGAAGCCCGCTGTATGGTGAAAGACATCCGCTACCGCCTGGACATCAATACCCTGCACCGCGACGAGGAGAATAAGGACATCCGTATGAACGACATCGGCCGTGTTCTCCTGCGGACCACCACTCCGCTCTTCGTAGACAGCTACCGCAAAAACCGGATCACCGGTTCCATCATTTTGGTGGATGAGCAAACCAATGAGACTGTTGGGGCGGGGATGGTGATTTAGAAAGGGAGAAAGGGGAGAAAGGAAAAAGGGGCTACCGCAAGCTCTGAAGCCACCGAGCAACCAATCCGGCAGCAGCGGTATCTTTGCCCCACACAATAGTGCATCCAAACAGCTGAAATATGTTTAGCCGCCTTTTTCCCTTCTCCCTTTCCCCTTTACTCCTTTCCTCTCTTCTGCCCTTCCTCTTTTTCTCCTGCTACGAAGACAACATCGCCTGCCTCGACGTGGACGCGGCGAACTACGATATTCTTGCGGATCAGGCCTGCCCGGATTGCTGTGAGTTCCCAACCTTCAGTATGGATGTGGACCGGATTTGGGCCGACTCCGCTTTCCGGACGACGGATGTTTACCCCGACGGAGCGGGCAATCAGATCAGGGTGCTGGACTTCAGGGTCTACCTGACCGAACTGGAGCTGGTGGCGCAGGGGCAAACCTTGCCTACGCCGGTCAACGAAATAGAACTCAGCGTACTCAGCGGTAGCGATACGGTGCTGACGGATTTCAACGCTAACCTCTTGCTCCTGCAAACCACCACCCGAAGCAGCAACAGTGCCGTAGGCCGGCTTAGTGTAGGGACGGCGGCGCTGACGCAGGTGCAGGGAAGGGTAGGAATGGCGGAGGACTTCCCGGCCATCATCCCCTCCACTGCACCTGCGGCCTCGCCCTTATCCACCCAGCCCGGATTGCTCAACTTCAACGACGGGCGAGGCTACCTCACCGCCTCCGCCGAGTACCTCCTCCTCGCCACCAACGATACCGTACGCATCGACCTTTACGACTCCGAACCCTTCGCCCTTAATTTTCCCTTCCAACTCCAACCCCTGCGCGGCGTAAACCTCACCCTCGAACTGAGTGCCGACTACCGCGAAGTATTCGGCTCCACCGACCTGAGCGCCGATGAGAACATGGTTGCCAATGGCATTTTTGCTGGACTGGAGAGGTGGTTGGTAGTAACTGGTGCGAGATGACTGAGTAGGGAGTCTGGAGTCTGGAGTCGGGAGTCGCTACCGCAAGTACCGTTCGCGGCGCTGCGCTTGCTTACCA
>CAYWMW010000381.1:0-4219 GCA_964458975.1 uncultured Lewinella sp.
CCCCCCCCCCCCCCCCCCCCCCCCCCCCCCCCCCCCGACTCCAAACTCCCGACTCACTCATTCCCGCAAAACCCGCCGGAAGGCCAAGGTCTGCAGCGCATCGGTAGCCAGTTTCCCGAAGATATCCCCCCGTTCCGTCATGCTGTGCAGATGGGTGCGCGCCCAGCCGAAGATGGCGGGGTCGAGCAGGGGCAGGCTCAGTTCCCAGTGGCTTTTCAGGTCTTTCTGGAGCTTCCAGGGCAGGGAACTCATTTCGCGCAGGGTGCTCACGAGCTGGAGCACGAAGGCCTTACTGATCCGTTCGGACCACGGTTCGTTGCGGCTCAGGGCAAGGATGCGCGGCAGGCCGCCGTAGTGGAAGGCGTTTTTTTCGGTGGTGAGCAGCTCGTGGAAGATACCCAGGAAGATCGCCTGGTCCAGGCTGGCGGTGATGGCGGCGGCTTCCTTGACGGGCAACTGGGCGGGGTTGGCCTTCAGGGCGTAGCGGACAAATGTGGCGTGCACGCCTTCCGTTTTTGAGGGCGCGGCCGCAGGTGCATTGTAAGCTTGAATGGCAGTGGCCGCAGCCCGGAGTTGCTCCTTATTCAAGGTATTCCAGAACTCGGGCAAGGACCGATCCGTCAGCTCCGGCAGAACCTCCGGCGGGAGATTGGACAAAAAGAAAACCCCCGCTGATTCCCCCTTCTTCAGCCCTCCATAAGATTCCAACAGCTCAATCGCCTCCGGGCCTTTGAGGATGGAAACGATCTTCCCCGCTTCGTCAAACGCTCCTCCGGCCAGGGTGAGCATGTCTTCGAGGCCGACCGGGTCTCCGGCCAGCAGCAGCAAACGGAGGATGGCGCGGCGAACGCCCTTGCGCTTCGGGCCGAGGCGCTCCCGCAGCCAGGGGATGTCTTCCGGGCTGATGTTGGCCTCCAGTGCGGCGAGCAGGGTCTCCTGGTTTTTGGGCGATTGTTTTTTCCAGATCGTCGTGAGGGCTTCGCGGGCAGCAGCGGGGTCCTGGGCGCGGCGGCGTTGCAGCAGTTGGGCGCGGCGGCCGGGGGTGGCATCGGCAGCCCAGACGGTAGCGAGGTCGTAACCGGGTGAGAGTTCGCTCCAGTCCGGGTTCTGCCCCGCGAGCCAGCGGGCGCGTTCGCCGCCGATGGCGAGGAGTTGTTCGGTGTAGTCGGGGTTGGCGTTGAGTTTGCCCAGGGCTTCGTCCAGCAGCTCGGGCAGGAGGTGGGGCGGGAGGAGGAGTCCGCGTTCGTTGAGCACGGCCACGGCTTCGGGCAGTACGTGGGGGTAGGTGCCGCGGAGGATGAGTTCGAGGGCGCGGCTGAGCCGCGCGGGTGGGGCTTTCCGCGTTTCCGCCGGCGCTGCGGCGGCCGGAACGCTCCCTTTCGTCCCCGGGCTGAGCCGGTGGAGGCGTTCGGTGATGGCGTAGGCGGCCAGGAGTTGCTCGGGCGCGTCGGCGGTTGGGTCTACGGCGGACTTTTCCTCTAGCCAGGTGGCGGTTTTGGCAGGGAGGGGTTGGCGGGCGGTTCCTAGGGTTAGGTTGGCTAGGAGGGGGGTATGTTTGGGAGAGGAGGGCATTTGCTCTATTCGTTTTCTGTAAAATAAGGGCTATCAATAGAGGCATTTACCATTGGAGCTTAATTTCGAACCTTATAAACACTCTTAACCTCCGCCAACCGAGCAGCATAAGCCAAACAAGCAAAAACATCCTGCTCTTCCAAGTCTTCATAGTCCTCCAGAATCTCCTGAGTAGTCATTCTTGCCGACAGCAGATCAAGAATCAAGGTAACGGGATACCGTTTATTCCTGATGGAAGGCTTCCCGAACAAAACATCGGGATTCATCGTGATTCTTTCTAGGAGCATTGATGATTGAATTTACTTAAAGTTAAGAACGATTTATTAGAAGCAATAATTTCTCTGGTCCTGCTGGACTACAAGACAAACGGGGATGCTTAATGACCCGCGCAAGCCTCTGTCTCACGCGCAGTTGGTGAAAAAACACTTGGATGAGGAATTTTGACTTGCCAGAAAGATAGTTAAAAACGAAGTAGACGTAGGCAGAATCATAAATGTTCATCGTAGACCCGGCTTCAGCCGGCGTCTTAATGAATTGATTTAGAAAGGCACCGGCTGAAGCCGGGCCTACGGTGCTAATCAGCGCCGATCCGTGCTATCCGCTAAAATCCGCGATTCCAAAATGTATGCGGCTCCGTCTTCAGCCTCCAGGCCGAACCAGGCTGCTCCCGCCTTGGCCGACGAACCTCAAAAACCTTCTTTGCACCCGCGCCCGCGCCCCATAAAAATCCCGTAACTTTGCCCCCACAACAAGCGTTAGTAACCACACCAACCAAGTAACCATGTTCCCCACCTACGACGTAATTGTAGTCGGCGCCGGCCACGCTGGCTGCGAAGCGGCCATCGCCGCCGCCAACCTCGGCGCGAAAGTCATGCTGGCCACCATGAACATGCAGACCATCGCGCAGATGAGCTGCAACCCCGCCATGGGCGGCGTGGGCAAAGGGCAGATCGTGCGTGAAATCGACGCGCTCGGCGGCTACTCGGGCATCATCACCGACGAGACGATGGTGCAGTTTCGGTTGCTCAACAAAAGCAAAGGCCCCGCGATGTGGAGCCCCCGTGCGCAGTCGGATCGGATGGCCTTCGCCCTCAACTGGCGCGAACGCCTGGAAGCCCACCCGAACGTAGACTTCTGGCAGGAAATGGTGACCGGCATCATAGTAAAGGATGGAAGGGCTAAGGGGGTAAGGACCGGCCTCGGCATCGAGATCCCCGGCAAGTCCGTCGTGCTCACCAACGGCACCTTCCTGAACGGAACCATCCACATCGGCGAGAAGCAGTTCGGCGGCGGGCGGGCGGGCGAACGCGCCGCCACCGGCATCACCGCCCAGCTCCAGGAGCTCGGCTTCGAGGCCGGACGCATGAAAACCGGCACGCCCGCGCGGCTGGACGGGCGCTCGCTCGATTGGTCCCGCATGACCGAACAACCCGGAGACGAAAACCCCGGCCGCTTCAGCTACACCGATACGCCACCGCTGACGGATCAGATGCCCTGCCACATCACCTACACCAGCAAGGCAGTACACGATACCCTGCGGGAGGGCTTTGACCGCAGCCCGATGTTCAACGGCCGCATCCGCGGCCTGGGGCCGCGCTACTGCCCGAGCATCGAAGACAAGATCGACCGCTTCGCCGGTCGGGACGCCCACCAGCTCTTCGTGGAGCCGGAGGGGCGCAATACCTGCGAGATCTACGTGAACGGCTTCAGCTCCAGCCTGCCGGAAGACGTACAGTATAAGGCACTGCGCAAGATCGTCGGCTTCGAGAACGCGAAGATGTTCCGCCCCGGCTACGCCATCGAGTACGACTTCTTCCCGCCTACCCAGCTCGATGCCTCCCTGGAGACGCGGCTGGTGCCCCGGCTGTTCTTTGCCGGGCAGATTAACGGAACGACCGGCTACGAAGAAGCTGGTTGCCAGGGCCTCATCGCCGGAACCAACGCCGCCCTCGCCGTACAGGAGCGCGATCCCCTCATACTAAAGCGCAGCGAAGCTTACATCGGGGTGCTCATTGACGACCTCATCAATAAGGGCACGGACGAACCCTACCGGATGTTCACCAGCCGCGCTGAGTACCGCATCCTCCTCCGCCAGGACGATGCCGACCTTCGCCTTAGTCCGATAGCCGCCAAGCTTGGCGTGATGAATATGGACGGCCGCATGGCCCGCGTAGAAGAAAAGAAAACCGCCGTAGACGCCATTCAGCGCGAACTGCGCAACCACAGCGTTACGCCGGGTCAGCTCAACGGCTTCCTGGAAAAGGCCGGAACTACTCCGCTGAAACAGGGCGTGAAGCTACTCTCCGTCCTCACCCGCCCTGGCATCTCCCTGCCCGCGCTGGCTGAAGCGGTGCCCGCCCTCAACGACTTCCTCTCCGCCTACGACGACGAGACGATCAACCTCGCCGAAGTAACCCTCAAGTACGAAGGCTACATCGAACGGGAACGCGCCGCCGTTGAGAAAACCAGCCGCCTGGAAGGCATTAAGCTCCACACCGATTTCGACTATCACGGCATCTCCAGCCTAAGCATGGAGGCGCGGCAGAAGCTGTCTGACCTCAAACCCCGGACGATCGGGCAGGCGAGTCGGATTTCGGGGGTTTCTCCGGCGGATGTTTCGGTTTTGTTGGTGCATCTTGGGCGGTAA
>CAYWMW010000382.1:0-4190 GCA_964458975.1 uncultured Lewinella sp.
TCACCCCAACCGCTTCATCCGAAACACCAGCGTATACCCGCCCCGCTCATCAATAGAAATTTCGCCCTTCAGCCGCTTGGCGCGCATCCGCATATTGTCTTTTCCCTGGCCGGTTTTTTGGGCGCGGACGCGGGTGCCGAGCGAGTTTTCGAGCCCCGTCTTGGCCGCAGGCATCTTCCCGTTGTCCCGGATGAAGAGCTCGAACGACTGCGCGAACTGCTCCACCTCAATGTCTACCTTCGTCGCATTGCTGTGGCGGGCGATGTTGTTGATGGCCTCCTTGAAGATGAAATAGAGGTCTTGCCGGATGTTCCCGGCCAGCTCCTTATCCTTGTCGAGCCCGGAGGCCTTGAAGTCGTAACGAATGTCTAAAGGGTGCAAGACCTCATCGGCGTGCTCCTGCATCCGTTGCAGGAGGTTGCCGATGGTATCCCGCCGGGAGTCGATGCTCCAGATCACGTCGGACATTTTAGACATCGCGCTGCGCCCGGCCTCCCCAACGGTGTGCAGGCGGGCCTGGAGCTTTTCGTCCTCCGTTTTATTTTTTAACAGCTCGGCCTGCAGGGTGATGCCGGCCAGGAGACCGGAGACTTCGTCGTGAATATCCGCACTAAGCTGCGTCCGGAGTTGCTCGTTTCGGAGGCGCTCGCGCAGCTTCGCCTGGAGGATGTAGAAGATGAGCCCGGCAAAGGCCAGCACGCAAAGTATCTGGAACCAGCGCCGCTCCACGAGGTACTGGCGGACGTTCAGGGACAGCGTCAGCTCCCGCTCTCCGTAGTTTCCGTTGGCCCCCGCTCCTTGAATCCGTAGTTGGTAACGCCCCGAGCGGAGGTTGTTGAACCGGATGGTTCGTTCGTTGACCAGCGGCACCCAGTCGTCATTAAAGCCCTCCAGGCGGTACCGGAACTGGCTGCTGCTCGGCAGCTGCCCTGCGGGCAGCGCGAAAGAAATGGCTACACTTTTCTCTCCGGCAAAGACGGTGACCTGCTTCAAACGCTGGAGGTTGCTCACCAGCGTTCGTTCACTGTTCCGGCCGAGAAGGTTGATTTCCGTGAGCATCACGTCCGAACCGGCGGTGCTGGAGGAAAGGTCCGCTTTCCGGAAGGTCGTAAGTCCGTTTACGCCACCAAAGTAGTAGCGCCCGTCTCGGCCCCGGTGAAAGCTGAAGGGGAGGAACTCGTCGTTACTGAGCCCGTCTTCGCGGTAGTAGCGGCGGAAGGAGCCGGAGTCTCTGTTGTTTGGTACATAAGTCAGCCCGTTCTCAGTGCTGAGCCATAGCCCTCCGGTGGAGTCCGGTACGATACCGTAAACGATGTTGCTGGAGAGCCCCTCCCGCCGGCCGTAGCGTACCGCCTCTCTTTGCAGTGGTCGGTAACGGATAAGCCCGGCATCCGTACCGAGCCACCAGTCGGAAGCGCCCGCCTCATAGATGGTGTGGATGGGCTCGAAGGCTTGTCCGATGTCTTGAAAACCCTCCCCTGCACCTGCGGCCGCGCCCTCGTCATTCAAAGCAGAAATACTGCCCACCGCATCGGGGTCGGAAGGCTTAAATCCCGGATGTTCCGCCAGGCTGAGGTCTTTAACGTCAAGTGCCAGCACGCCCCGTTTGTCGGTGCCGATGAGTAGTTTTTCGTTGCGGCCCGCCACCAGGCAGTTGATGCGAAAACCAGATACAATCGGCTCCTGCTCCCCCGGTCGTACAAGGGGCTGGCACAAGCCTGTGGTGGCATCAAAACGGAGTAAGATGCCCACCGCCCGGGGGTCGGTGACGCTTAAGTACAACTGGCCGTCTGGGCCAAAAACCATCGCCTGGGGCGCATAGTCCAGCCGGTAAACCCTGGTGGTCTTTAGGCCGATGTCATAACGAAAAATGAGTCCCCCTTTCTGTAGGTTGAGGGGTTGCGCACAGCCCCAAAGGGCATGGTTGCCAGCGTCGTACACCAGGGCTGTTCCCGCCCGGAAATTTATGGTTTTGGTACTGTCATTGTGGTCGGTAAGGGCTAGCGTATCGAGCTTCAGGTTGCCTGGTTCCATGCGGTAAACCACACCGTCTTCTTCGATGGTGTAAAGGTATCCGTTTTTATCCTCCGCCATGCCGCGCAGGCGGTGGGGGAAGATGTCTCCGCCTTCGCTTTGTTCCAGGAAGGTGGCCACCGAATTGTCGTAGCGTTCCACCACGCCGAGGCCTTCGCGGAGGCCGAGGTAGACGGTCTCCCGAAAATCAACCGCCGCCATGGCGGAGACGAGACGATTGGTGGGTAGCGCCTCTTCAAAGACTGAAAACTTACCCTCTACATCGACTAAGGCGTATTCGTCAGGGAAGCCCCGCCCGAGAATATCTTCGGTAGCGGGCATGATGAGCTGCCCCTTTTGGTCGGTAAACATAGCCGGATAGCGTAGCCCGGAATTATCGGTATTCACGGGCACGGGCTCCCGCCCCTGCTCCGGGTACCAGGTAAACAGGGGGATGCCGCCCCGGAAACTAACGTAGATATTACCGTCAGCAGCTTCGGCGAAGGTGTAGAATTTGCGCAGGTCGGCCCGGTCGCCGAAGGGATTACCGTAGGACTTTCCGGCCGGGCTGATGTGGCGAAAGCCGTGCTCCTCGTCGAACAGTAAAAACTGACGGCTGCTGTGCGCCAGCAGGGCTACCCGGGGGGTCAGCGTCGTCCAGGCATCGCTCGGTTCGTGGTAGATGGGGGTGAAGGTCTTGCTCTCCTCTTCTGCGTTTGGCGTGTACTCGTAGAGGAAGGTTCCTTCGGAGCCGATGGTGACGACGAAGGTGCGGCCCAGGCTATCCGTGGTGATGGCCCGGGGGTAACCCAGCACTCCGGTGCTCGGGGCCAGGCGAACCTGCTCCACGCTGTAATCTTCGGGGTTGAGCCGGTCAAAATAACCGTAAAAACCCTGAAAGGTGACGATGAATTTTCCTTCGTTGTCTTCCTTCACCTCACCGATGGCGCTGCGGCTGAGGCCAGGGGAAGTGGCCGTTCGCTCCCCGATGCGGCGAAAGCCCAGCCCGTCGAAGCGGTTCAGGCCGTCCATCGTAGAGACGTACAAAAAACCGTCGCTCCCGAGGTGAAGGTCGTTGATCTCACGCGTGCTCAGCCCGTCGTTTACCGTGAAGTATTCGATGCGCAGGGGCTGGGCGGTTAGTGCCGAGGTGAAGGCCAGGAGCAGTAGGCAGCTGAGTATTTTGGTGAGGTGTTTTGACACGGGGTAAAGGTAGGGGTTTTGTGGTTTTGTGGTGCGGTGGTTGCTCCACAAAACCACCGAACCACAAAACCACCGAACCACAAGACCACCGAACCACAAAACCACTACCGCCACCTCAAAGCGAAACCCGCAACAATTCCGTAAACCGCGCCTCAGAAATCCCCCGTTCCAACTCTCCTGCCCGGGCAATAGATATTTTTCCGGTCTCTTCGGAAACGATGAAGCAGGTAACGTCAATTTTTTCGGATACCCCCACCGCGGCCCGGTGCCGGAGGCCTACACTTTTCGGCAGGTCGGTGTTCTCGGAAACGGGCAGAATGGCACTGGCCCGCGAGATGCGACCGTTTTCAACCACCACGGCTCCATCGTGCAGAGGGCTTTCCCGGTGGAAAATACTGACGAGCAGGCCGTAGCTGATGTCGGCGTTCATCGGTGTGCCCCCGGTGATGATGGTGTCGGGGTCGGCATCCTTTGTAATTACGAGGAGGGCACCGGTTTTAGAGCCAGCCATCTTCAGGAAGGCGCGGCGGATTTCGTCAATTTCCGGTCCGGTAGCCTCGTCCGCTTCGCGGCCGAGGAGGCGGTTCCAGACCGAATCCCGCTGCCGCAGGGTAGAGTTTCCAAGTAGCAGCAGAAAGCGCCGCACCTCCGGCTGGAAAATGATGATGAGGCTGACGAAGCCGATGTTGATGAACTGGTAGAGAATGCTGCTCAACAGGTCCATCCCCAGCGCCTGGAAGGCCTGGTAGCTGAGGAAGAGCAACATCATGCCTACAAAAATATTCAGAGCAATGCTGCCGCGCAGCAGGCGGTACAACTGGTACAGCAATACCCCGACGATGAAAACATCGAAGAAGTCCCAGATTTCTATCTCCAGAAAACCTATGCTGAAAAGGAGTTGCTGCATTATTGGCAAAGGTAGCGGTTAGTCTTTTAGTTCTTTAGATTGGATAGTGTATCTCGGCAAAACTACT
>CAYWMW010000383.1:0-4174 GCA_964458975.1 uncultured Lewinella sp.
GTAGGGCTGCAAAGCAGCCCTACACGGCTAAAAAAATAAAAGAGAAAACCTCTCCACCACCACAAAATTGACGAATCTTGATAGATTTGTTGACTTTTCCCCAACTTAAGCTGTTAGGGTAGAGAGTTGGCGCTTAGCAGTCCGGTAGTTTGGGGCAGGAATTGCTCTTCCTTACCTTTCATTGCACCTGCGGCCGCGCCCAAATTATTAAGCAAACGAAACGCACACCATGGCATTTGACATCGATCTGATTAAGAAGGTTTACGCTGACCTTCCCGGCAAAATTGCCGAAGCCCGCAAAGTTCTGGGCCGGCCCCTTACCCTCAGCGAAAAAATCCTTTATACCCACCTGCACGAAGAAAGCCCGCTGGCCGACTACGGCCGTGGGAAGGATTACGTGATGTTTGCCCCCGATCGTGTGGCGATGCAAGACGCCACCGCCCAAATGGCGCTACTACAGTTCATGATGGCGGGCCGCGATAAAGTTGCCGTACCCTCTACCGTACACTGTGATCACCTGATTCAGGCCAAGATTGGTGCCGATGCTGACCTTCAGCACGCGATCAACACCAGCAACGAGGTCTTCAATTTCCTGGAGTCTGTTTCGGACAAATACGGCATCGGCTTCTGGAAGCCCGGTGCGGGTATCATCCACCAGGTTGTCCTGGAGAACTACGCCTTCCCCGGCGGCATGATGATTGGTACGGACAGCCACACGGTGAACGCCGGTGGCCTCGGTATGGTCGCGATCGGTGTTGGTGGCGCAGACGCCGTTGACGTGATGGCCGGCATGGCCTGGGAACTCAAGAACCCAAAACTGATCGGCGTGAAACTGACCGGTAAGCTCTCCGGTTGGTCCGCTCCGAAAGACGTCATCCTGAAGGTGGCCGACATCCTCACCGTGAAGGGTGGAACCGGTGCCATCGTGGAGTACTTCGGCGAAGGTGCCATCAGCATGAGCTGTACCGGCAAAGGAACCATCTGTAACATGGGTGCCGAAATCGGAGCGACGACCTCTACCTTCGGCTACGACGAAAGCATGGACCGCTACCTGCGGGCCACCGGCCGCCCCGACGTCGCCGACGCCGCGAAGGAAGTTGCCGAGCACCTCACGGCCGATGCAGAATGCTACGCCAATCCAGAAAAGTACTTCGACCAGGTGATCGAAATCAACCTCTCCGAGCTGAAGCCGCTCATCAACGGACCCTTCACCCCGGACCTTTCTACCACCGCAGGTAAAGAAATGACCGAAAAAGCAACGGCCAATGACTGGCCGCTCGACGTAGAATGGGGCCTCATCGGTTCTTGTACCAACTCCAGCTACGAAGATTTGTCCCGCGCCGCCTCCATTGCCCGCCAGGCCATCGATAAAGGACTGACGACTAAAGCAGAGTTCGGCATCAACCCCGGCTCCGAGCAGGTTCGTTTCACCACCGAGCGCGACGGCATCATCAAGACCTTCGAAGACCTCAACGCCAAGATCTTCACCAACGCCTGTGGGCCGTGTATCGGCCAGTGGGCGCGCTACAACGACCCCATCAACGCACCGAAGAACAGCATCATCCACTCCTTCAACCGGAACTTCTCCAAGCGTGCCGACGGTAACCCGAACACCCACGCTTTCGTAGCTTCTCCGGAGATGGTAGCCGCTGTCGCCATTGCCGGCCGCCTCGACTTCAACCCGATGACCGACACCCTCACCAACGATAAAGGTGAGGAAGTGATGCTCGACGAGCCAACCGGCTTCGAGCTCCCACCAAACGGTTTTGACGTAGAAGACCGCGGCTTCAACGCCCCAGCCGAAGACGGCAGCGGCATCAACGTAGTCGTAGAACCCACCTCCGACCGCCTCCAGCTGCTGACCCCATTCGTACCCATCACCCAGGACGACATGACCGATATGCGCGTCCTCATCAAAGTGAAGGGCAAGTGTACGACGGACCACATCTCCATGGCCGGCCCCTGGTTGAAGTACCGTGGCCACCTCGAAAACATTTCCGAGAACTGTTACACGGGAGCCATCAACTTCTTCAACGACAAGCCGAACAAGGTGCTCAACTTCGTGAACAACGATTACGTAGCCGTACCGGACTCCGCAAAAGCTTACCAGGCCAAAGGCATCGGCACCGTTGTGTTCGGTGAAGAGAACCTCGGTGAAGGTTCTTCCCGCGAGCACGCGGCGATGGAGCCCCGCTTCCTGGGCGTGAACGCGGTGATCGTGAAGTCATTCGCGCGGATCCACGAAACGAACCTCAAGAAGCAGGGTATGCTGGCCCTCACTTTCGTGGACAAAGCCGACTACGACAAAGTCCGCCAGGACGACATCGTGACCATCAAGGACTTCGACCAGATGGCCCCGGGCAAAAACCTGACCATCAAACTCGACCACCACGACGGTACGAACGATGAGTTCGAGGTAGCACACACCTACAACGCCGCCCAGATTGAATGGGTCCGCGCTGGCTCTGCACTGAACAAGATTCGGGCGGATGTGGCTGCTGGGAAGTAGTGCGTTAGACCGTTAGTTCGTTAGTCTTTTAGGCTGATGAGCATTAAACCCGCTTCTGAGCTTTGGCTTGGGGGCGGGTTTTCTTTTGGGTCTTACACCATTTTGCACAGATAAGGGGTTATTTGTGACGAGAAACCACTTAAATAAGGGGTTGTTTACAACACAAATATTTCAAATAAGGCCTACTTTGTAACGTAAAGCGCATTTAAATACATATATTTTGTTACATTTGCAAAAATGTATATATGAAATATGAAAGACAAGCCTTGAATGATCTTCAGCTCTGGTCTGAGGATAAGCGGCGAAAACCGCTAATATTAAGAGGTGCAAGACAAGTTGGCAAGTCAACTTTAGTACGAATGTTCGGGGAACGTTTCGATCATTTCATCGACCTGAACTTGGAGAAACCTGCCGATGCAAGTCACTTTAGAAAATATGCGGATGTAAACGATCTAATGACTTTCCTCTCTTTGCGCGAAGCAATCATCAGTAAGGATGCGAAGGTTTTGCTTTTCATTGATGAGATTCAGGAAGAACCTAAAGCCATTAGACTCCTCAGATACTTCTACGAAGAAAGACCAGACATCTATGTTATTGCAGCAGGTTCATTATTAGAATTCGCATTATCTCGAGTTTCAAGTTTTCCCGTCGGTAGGGTACAGTATTACTATCTGAATCCACTTAGCTTTAAGGAATTTCTCATCTGGACCGGCTATAAACATTTGGTCAGCCCCTATGAGGAAGTTCCATTAAAGGAAACTGGCTTCTCTCTACTAATAGATGAGTACCACCGGTTCGCAATGATCGGTGGCATGCCAGAAGCGGTGGCAACCTATGCTGAAACCGGAGAGATGAACAGACTTCCTATTATTTACCGGGACATCTGGAACACTTATCTCGATGATGTCGCTAAATACACCACAGGCGATCTCAAACGAGAAGTAACAAGGCACCTGATAAGCTCAGCTCCTTTCCAAATGGACAGGGTTAAGTTTGCGGGTTTTGGCGATTCTGAATATCGATCCAGGGAAGTGAAAGAAGGAATGCTGAATCTTGATTTAGCCAGGGTAGTAAAAATTATACGTCCCACTACAAGTGTCGACATTCCTGCGATTCCAGACTCCAGAAAACGTCCACGTCTCCAGATTATTGATACGGCGATTTTAAATACAACGTTGGGGTTACTGGCAGATATGGTAAGAGTAGAAGACCTCGGTAATCTTTATCGAGGAAGAATCATTCAGCATCTAGTGACTCAGGAACTGATAACGCTTCATACGCGAGAGGATTATCGCCCACTTTTTTGGGTTAGAGAAAGCAATCAAGCCAACTCCGAAGTAGACTTAGTTTATCAACACGGTAAATACCTCCTTCCTGTAGAGTTAAAATCCGGCCCACAAGGAAGACTCCGCTCCCTCCACCAGTTTATGGACCGGACCAACCACCCTTACGCCATCCGCTTCCTAAGAAATGACTTCTCCGTAGAGCGGTACACGACGCTGGCAGGCACGCCCTACTTCCTGATGAACCTGCCCTACTTCCTGATGGGCCAAATCCGGGAATATGCGGACTACTTCGTCAACAACTATAAACTGGAGGAGGAGGAAGAGTAGGGAAGCACAATCCGGAGGCTACGGAACCGCATCATTGTTTTACGACCTTAGG
>CAYWMW010000384.1:0-4166 GCA_964458975.1 uncultured Lewinella sp.
TTCGCTGCTACTGCGTGGTCACCAGAATAACTTATTATTCCGCAACCCCTTAGTGTAGTACCTTGAGGGGATGAAATACTTGTTGTGCGTTGTCCCTTGCTCCTTTATCCTCCTCTTTGCATCCTGCGGCCGCGCCCCAGAAAGCGAGGTGAAAGGAAACGAAATTACGCTAGACCGAACGGTATACAAGCAACAGCTTGAAGGCTTCTGGCTGGCCCAGTGTGTCGCCAACTGGACCGGCCTGATCACCGAAATGGACAAGATCGGCAGCATCGGTGAAGTGCAAACCGGCACATTTTATACACGGAAAAACTGGGGCGGACCGGACGAACCGAATATCTGGAGTGGAGATTCCATCAGTGATATTTCTCCCGTAATTGATTTCGTGTTACTGGCTCCGGACACCGTCTGGGGAGCAGACGACGATACCGACATTGAGTATATGTATCAGCACTTGCTGGCACAATACGGCCCGCGCCTTACCGCCACCCAAATCCGGGACGGTTGGCTTAAACACATCCGGCAGGAAGAAGATAATTACCTCTGGGTTAGCAATCAAAGGGCCTTTGATATGATGCGGGCCGACACCCTGCCGCCCCTGACTTCAGACCCACAGTTCAATGAGCACTACGCGATGATCGACGCGCAGCTGACGACGGAAATCTTCGGTCTGTTTGCGCCGGGGCGCCCGGCCTTGGCCCTGGAGTTGGCGCACCTGCCCATCCGGGTAGCGGCGCGGGAAGAAGCGGCGGAAATCGCTGAGTTTTACGTGATCATGTATGCTTTAGCGGCAGCGCAGCAGGGCGGCGGCGCGCAGGTGCAGGGCTGGGCTGATGAAGCAAGGTGCCACCTCCACAATGATCGGTACCCGGCCAAAATGTACGACTTCGTTAAAGCACGCCACCAGGCCGGTATCCCCTGGGAGCAGTGCCGCGATGAAGTATACCAGCGCTACCAGGTAGAAGAACGGGATGGGTACAACATCACCAGCCAAAAGCTGTACTGCAACGGCTGCTTCGCCGCCGGCATCAACTTCGCCGCCTCCCTCATAAGCTTGTTCTACGGAGACGGAGACCTGAAGGAAACCATCAAAATAGGTACCCTCTGCGGCTGGGATTCGGACAACCCCACGGCCACCTGGGCCGGGATGTTGGGCATGGCGCTGGGCCGGGCTGGGGTAGAGGAAGCCTTCGGCCGCAAACTCTCCGGAAAGTTTTGGATTCACCGTACCCGCCAAAACTTCCCTAACGGAGGGATGGACAATTTTACCGCAATGGCGGAACGCGGCCTTGAGGTGCTGGACCGGGTGCTGGTGGAGGAGGTTAGGGCTGAGCGCAACTCGGATAAATGGGTTTATCCGGGGCGGTAGGTTGAGGGTGGTGTGTTTGTGTGTTTGAACGCTTACTCTAATAAGTTAGTTTAATGAAGTTGATGTTTGAACACGAACTCGGATAAATGGGGTTAACAGGGAAAGCCCCAAGCTCATACCCCCCGCACCCCCGAAAACCCCGCAGTAACCTCCCGCCACCGCTCAGGATAAGGAAGACGAATAAATGCAATCAGTCGATAGAAGGAAGACTGATTCTTACTCCGCCACTTTAACCCCAAACACCCGGCGCTCCCAAAGCACCCGCCCGGTTACCTCAATGCCCGCCGAGCTCAAAGAATCTACCGGAGACCAACTCACCAGCCGTAAATCGGCCGTAGTAGCATCCGGATCAACCGGAATGCCCGCCCGCCGGAAGTAGGGCAGGGCGTTGCTGTAGTCTGCCGTAGGCGGAACGTAGGTCGGCAGCTTGACCTCCATCTGCCGCGCAACGCGCGTAGGCCAGTCTCGCGTAGCCTCGTAGTACGGGTACACCTGTACCCAGAAGAACAGCGTTACCAGCATGCCGGAGAGAATGCTGCCGCCGAGGGCAAAATCCCGCCGGTCTCCGTACAACCCGAGCACACCGAAGAGCGAAAACATCCAGTACGCCGCGCCCATCCCCAGCGCCGCCCGGAAACCCGGACCGGGGAAAGAGATCGAAACCTGAGACAACAGCACCACCGTAGCGATGAAAGCAAAGATGAGGTGAATCGTCGCCCCAGACCGAACCCAGTCTCTCCAGGGGTAATTTTCCTCCCGGAAGTAAAGTTGCATCTGCTTACCCGCCACCAGCGCCAGAATTAACGGAAATACGAGCGACTGCGTCAGAAAACCGATGCCCAGCCCCGCAGCCAGTAGCCGACTTGTCTGTTCCCCCCGCTGTACCTTATAAACCAAATCCCGCAGGCCACCCAGCAGCCAACCGGAGAGCGGAGCCAGGCCAAACAGGGTGTAACCAATAAACTTACCGTAAGCCAGCGGCTGATTACCCCAAAACCAGTAACTCCTCACCCCCTGGTTGCCCTGCAAAATGAGCACTACCAGGGGCAGCGCCAGCAGCGTGAGCAGCAATAACCACTGCTTGCCGCCGCCCATCAGCAAGCGGCCGATGAGAATGGTCCCGAGCCCAAAAATAAGGGTTGATAAAGGAGCAGCAATGCCGCCCAGCAAAAGAAATATCCCCGCAGGCAGCAGGTGATTCTTCTCCTTATCGGCTCCGGCCAAAAGGATGGTCCAGAAAAAGCCAGCCTGCCCAAGCAGCGCCAGCGCATCCGGCGTAGCCACCTTGCCGAAGAAGGGTAAAAACAACGAAGCGCCCGCGCAAATCAGACCAAGCCCGATGGCCGACTTCCCAAAAAGCTTACCCGCAAACCGGTAGGTAAACACCGCCGTAGCCAGCACCGCCACCGCTGAAATCATACGCGGAAACAGCCAAACGGCCTGGGTTTCGGCATCAATCCCTTCCCCCAGCGGAAACAGCTGGTGGTAGAGAAAGGAAAGCATCGAGCCTCCCCGCTTACTGCTCAACGCGTGATCGAGCGAGTAGCCCTCAGCACCCGGCCAAACGGTGATCACATCGGCACGCAGGAGCAACGCCGCCAGGAAGAAGAAAGCACACATCCAGGTGAAAAACTGGAAACGGGACGAGGACGGAGCCGGGGCTTGTTCTTCCTGCAATATCGACTTCTTTTTGCTGCGGTTCTTCTTTGGCATTGGTTCAGTTATAAGCGGATGAGCAAGCGCAGCGCCGCGAACGGTGCCTACGGCAGAAAAATTTTAAATGTTGAATTCTGAATTGCAAATTTTAAATTTTTCAGGATGAGCAAGCGCAGCGCCGCGAACGGTACCTGCGGCAGCGACTCCCGACTCCTAACCCCAAACTCCCCTAACTGTTTTTCTTAAGAAACTCTTCCGCTAAATTCAGGAAGTTCGTAGCGCCCCGGCTACCGGCGTTGATCATCACCACCGGAAGGTGCATGTTCGGTGCTTCGCTGATGCGGGCGTTGCGGTGGATGATGGTGTCGAAAACCTGATCGCCGAAGATTTCGCGGACTTTCTCTACCACCATATTGGCCAGGCGAAGGCGGGAGTCGTACATGCTCAGCAGAATACCTTCAATTTCAAGTTTCGGATTCAGGTGCTCCTGCACCTTCACGATGGTATCTTGTAACTTGGTGAGCCCCTCCAGGGCGAAGTACTCGCACTGTACGGGAACCAGCACCGTATCGGCGGCGGTGAGGGCGTTGATGGTGAGCAGGCCGAGACTGGGCAGGCAATCGATGATGATGTAGTCGTAGTCGTCCCGGACTTTTTCGATGATGTTGGTCTTCATCACGTCTTCGCGGCGGAAGCGGTTGATGAGCTCTACCTCGGCTCCGGCCAGGACGATGCTGGCGGGGATGAGGTGAAGGTTCGGTGTTTCTGTCTCGAAGATCACCTCGTTCACGTCAAGATCATTAACCAGAACGTCGTAGATGGTCTCTTCCAGGTCGTCCGAAGGGATGCCCACTCCGCTCGATGCATTCCCCTGCGGGTCGGCATCAACGAGCAACACCTTCCGCTCCAGGATGGCGAGGCTGGCGGCTAGATTGATGGAGGTGGTGGTTTTACCCACGCCTCCTTTTTGGTTCGCAATGGCGATTACTTTTCCCATGGGCTCGTTTGAAGGGGCGAAGTTACGCAATAGTCGGATAGTCAAATAGCCTCGCAGTCAAATAGTCAAACAGACGCGCTGGACTATTTGACTTTGAGACTATCTGACTGTTTGGCGAACAAGGGCGGCGGCGCGCAGGTGCAA
>CAYWMW010000385.1:0-4158 GCA_964458975.1 uncultured Lewinella sp.
AGTTCCTAGTTCCTAGCTCCTACCCCATGCAGCAGCCCTAGTTCCTAGTTCCTAGTTTCTAGTTCCTAGCTCCTAGTTCCTAGTTCCTAGTTCCTAGTTCCTAGTTTCTAGTTCCTAGCTCCTAGTTCCTAATTCCTAGTCCCTAACTTCGCCCCTCCCTTAAGAAAACCTCCAAATTTGCGCCTACTACTACTACTACTCTGCCTCCTCCCCTTCTCCTACCTCAAGGCTCAAAGCCTTCCGTACGACGCGCCTTTGCGCGGCCCGCTACTGGTGACCGGCACGTTTGGCGAACTGCGGAGCAATCACTTTCATGCGGGGCTGGATTTTCGGGCGAGCGTGAACACGCCGGTGTATTCCGTAGCGGATGGGTACGTGAGCCGGATCAAGGTGGGCCCCGGCGGCTACGGCCAGGCTATTTATGTGGACCATCCCGACGGGCACCGGAGCGTGTACGGCCACCTGGAGACCCTGACGGCGGAGTTGCTGGATACCGTGCGAGCACGGCAGTTTGCGGAAGAAGAATTTCGGCAAGACCTGCGTTTTGGCCCGGATGATTTTCCGGTTTCGCGCGGGCAGCAGATCGGCGGAGTGGGCAACCGGGGCCACAGCTTTGGGCCGCACCTCCACTTCGAGATGCGCGAGCAGGCGGGTGATGTGGCGGTGAATCCGCTGGCCTTCGGCTTCAGCATTCCGGATACGCGGGCACCAGCGATCCGGAAACTGCGGGTGTACGAGTTGGACGAGCGGGGGCTGGAACGGGCGAGCCAAACCATTACCCCGACTGCGCTGCGGGGTGGCGATTATGCGGTAAACGATACCGTGATTGTGGCGCACCGGCGCATCGGCCTGGCCCTGAAATCTTACGACCGCCAGAACGCGATGCCGAACTGGAACGGTATTTTTGGTGGCGATCTTTACGCCGATTCTACCCTGGTTTTTGATTTCCGTTTTGCGCGCATCCCGTTTGAAGAAACGGAGTACCTCAACGCGCTGACGGATTATGCGGACTGGACGGAAAACCAGAGCTGGTACCACCGGTTTTGGGCCATCTCTCCGCAGCAGTTCCGGGCACCGATGCCGCAGGATACCATTGGGCCTTTCGCGTTTTTGAATGCGGGCGACGGCGCGCAGGATGCAAAGGGCGGTAAGGGCACGGGGTCTTACGACGGGAGCCTCGTCCTTCAACCCGAAAAGCCCCTGAACCTCCGGCTAAGATCAGTGGATTTTGCGGGCAACGCCTCCGAGCTTAGCCTGGTGGCCCTTTACCGCCCAACCGACCTTGCACCGGCTTCCGAGCCCCACCAATACTTCCTCCCCGCCGGAGCGCCGAGCATCATCGATAACGGAGATATGCGGCTGGAACTCAAAGACGATGCGCTCTACCGCGACTGTTTCTTCCGCTACGCCCGCCTGCCCGACCGGTCGGCCAACCACCTGAGCGATGTACACCAGGTTCACGACCATCGGACGCCCCTGCATTCATCCGCCCGCTTGCACCTGCGCCCCGTCGCCCAAATCCCGAACGGCTTGCGCGATCACGTTTTCCTCGGTACCTGCGACGACGAAGGCCACCTCAGCAGCCGTGGCGGCAGCTGGACCGACGACGGACGCATGGCCGCCAACATCTCCACCTTCGGCGACTACGGCCTCTTCCTGGATACCCTGCCCCCCACCGTTGAAATCAACTACTTCAGCACCGATCTGCGCCGCGCCAGCGGCTTCAGTGTGGTCATGGAAGACAACGTCTCCGGCGGCCGCCTCACCTACCGGGGCACCATCAACGGAAAGTGGGTCCTGCTGGAGCACGACGGTAAAAGCGGCAAGCTGAACTACAGCTTCGCCAACGGCGAGCCCGGCCCCGGCGAGCACCTCTTCGAGCTGGAGGTGACGGACGCGCGCGGAAACAGCACGCAGTGGCAGCGCAGGTTTCGGCGGTAGCTCGTCGGCCGAGCCTTGCGTAGGTGAGCTTCGCTGCTACCTCCGGTGGTGGCTCGTCCGCCGAGCTGTCTTGATTTAACATTCAACATCTCAGTCCTTGCCACCTAAGTGCTGAACGCTTTACGCTAAATGCTGAATACACCACATGACCATAATATGGCGACCCAAAAACACACAATCGCGCAAGCCTGCGCTACCTTTGCCCCATGCATCGCCTCTCCTCCAACGCTACCCTCTTTCTCAAGATCTTCCTTCCCGTATTTTGGATCACCATCATGGCTATCCTTACCATGGTCGTATGGCTGGTGGAGCCCAGTAAATTTGGTGGCCTGAACATGAGTTCCCTGCGCTGGGCGGCCACCTTCACGCTGGTGATTGGGGTGGTTAGCTTTTTCGTCCTCACCTGGCCGCTGAAACGGGTGGAAACCGACGGCGAGAAAGTGTACGTAAGCAACTACTTCCGTACGGCCTTTTACCGTTGGGATCAGGACGTGGAGACGTTCAATGAATTCAACTTTCTTTTCTTCCGCATCGGGGTGATTGAGCTGAACGGCATCGGTAGCTTCGGGCGGAAACTGCGCTTTGTGGTGAGCCGCCGGCTGATGAAGAAATTTCGGAGCGAGTTTCCGGAGGTGCTGCCGAAAGAGAAGAGGTAGCAGCCAGAACTTGAACCCGGGCAACCTGTTTCCTATTTCCCGTCGTATACTTGTAGCCTAATTAAATCTATTTATCGGATGTATACCGAACAGGTCGTCAATAACTCAGAAGAATACCGCTTTGAAGTCGTCAGTGGAGGCCAGGTTTCTGTGCTGGAGTACCGGCTTGGCCGGTCTACCATTGCGCTGGTGCATACGGAGGTTCCGGAGGAGCTTCAGGGGCAGGGCATCGGTAGCTCCCTGATCAAAGGTGCCCTGGCGCACGCCCGTGAAAAAGGCCTGAAGGTATTGCCCTCCTGCCCCTTCGTTGCGGCCTACATCAGCCGCCACGAAGACGAGTGGGCAGACATCGTCGGTGAAGTGTGATGCTCTCCGTCTTTCTTTTTGCCGTTGCAGCGCAGCTCTTCTTCTGGGGGATGTTCTGCCGCTATGCCTTCCCTGCCTCGGAGCTTGATGTGCCCGAGGAGGCTGGTCCGTTTCCTCCCGTTTCCGTCATCGTTTGTTTTCGTAACGAAGAAGCGATGTTGCAAAACTGCCTCGCCAGCATCCTGAAGCAGGAGTACGCGGGTGATTTTGAGATCGTCGCAGTAGACGATAACTCTACGGATAACTCTGCAAACATTGTTCAAAAACTAATCGCCGAGACGGGCGACCAGCTACGGTTGTTGCAGCCCGGCCCTACCCGGCCGGGTAAAAAGGACGCGCTAACCTTCGGTATCAACAACGCCAGCCACGAGCATATTCTGCTCACCGATGCCGATTGCCTCCCCGGTACCACCAACTGGCTTAGGCTGATGACGGCGGCCCTCCGTTCCGGTACAGAAGTGGTGCTTGGCGTCGGGGAATATTCCGGTGCTGGCCATCAGGCGGTAGATCATTTTCAACGCTTCGAGGCTTTTTACGTGGCCATCAAGTACCTCAGTTTTGCGCGGTTGGGTTTGCCTTACATGGGCGTTGGCCGAAACTTGGCTTATCAAAAATCCTTCTTCCTCCGTTCCAATGGCTTTGCGGAGCATACCGATCTTCCTGGCGGCGATGATGATTTACTGGTGGGCAATAACGCGCGGGCGGGCGGCACGGCGTGCGTTACGCATCCGCAGGCGCGTACGGTTTCGTCTTTGGCGGGCAGTTGGTCCGTTTTTCTGCGGCAGCGTATGCGGCACCAGTCGGTTGGCTTTCGTTACCGGCCGGTGCATCAGTTGGCGCTTGGGTTGGTTGCCCTCAGCCATGGCTTGTTTTTCCTTTTGGGGTTGTTCCTGCTGTTTTCTGCCTGGTGGCGGTTGGCGCTGTTGGTGTACGGGCTACGGTTTTTCCTGGTCTTCGTCACTTATCGGAAGTCAGGTGTTTTGGGCGCGGCCGCAGGTTCAGGGGAGGGTTTTGAAGGCCAGTCTCCTCCGGTCTGGATGCTCCCGATCTTCGATGCATTGCTGGCACCGTGGTACCTGGTGCTGGGGGTGCTGGGGGTGTTGCCTGCTGGGCGGTGGTGAAAAAAGGGGTTAGGATGACTTGGATTTAAAGGATTAAACAGGAATAATCCTTACTTAATCCTCCCAATCCAAAT
>CAYWMW010000386.1:0-4114 GCA_964458975.1 uncultured Lewinella sp.
GGCTACGGGAGGTCATCGTCAGGTTTAACAGCCTAGCTTGAGTAGCCTTACCGGGCTGATTCAGTAGTTTTATTCATCCTAAACCTGTTCTGTTTCTGAGGAGTCCTATCCAAATTGCCTTACATACTCATTCAAACTAAGCTCCCGTGGCAGCTCCATTTTTTTCTTTAGCCGGTACTTGGCTTGCTCTACCCCGTTAAGCGTAATGTTCAGCACGGAGGCGATCTCCCGGTTGTTCAGTTGCATGCGGATGAAACAGCATAGTCGGCTATCGTTATTAGAAAGGTTTGAATGCCGTGCCCGCAGGCGGCTTACGAAGTCCTGGAAACCCTGGTCAAAAATCAACTGGAATTGTTCCCAGTAGTCTTCTTGTTTTAGTTCGTGGTTGATAACCCGGACGACGGAGCGAAGTGATTTGGCGGAAGCCTGGTTCTCTTTGGCTTCCAGTTGCTGAATTTTGTTCTTCAGGTCGTTCAGAAATTCGTTTTTGTGTGCCATTTGAAGTATGGAAGCCCCGAGCTTGGACTGCTTGCTGGCCACTTCTTCCTTGAGGTTTTTGTTGCGGAGGCGAAGAATTTCTTGCTCCTGAGCCATTGCTTGTTGTTGGTAAAGCTCTCTTTGGCGGGTAAGGAGGTAACGGTTGAAGAGGTAGATCAGGAGAACGCCCAAAAAAACCATAGCGGCTACGAACCAGCTGGTTCGCCAGAAAGGAGGTTTAACGACAACCTTCAGGGCCACGCGTTCAGGCCCCCAAATACCATCTCCTCCGGCTGCTTTGACGCGTAGTTTGTACGTCCCTCCTTTAAGACTAGAGTAATAAGCCTCTCTTTTTCCGGGCTCGGTTTCGTTCCATTCCTGGTCAAAGCCTTCCAGCCGGAAGGCATAGCGTACTTCCTCCGGAGCGGAGCTCGTGGGAGCGGCGAAGAGAAAAGCGATGCCTCGGTCCCGGTAGCTAAGGTTGATTTTCGTACTCTCCCCGTTTAAATCTCCCGACAGGATGGTTCTCCCGTCCTGGTTTCCAGGTAAGATGGAGCGGTTGGCCAGCTGGAAATCCGCGATCAGTACTGCTGGTGAACGAGCGGGAGGCGAGGTCCGTGAGGGTTGAAGGACGGAGAAGCCGTTTACTCCGCCAAAAACCAATTCTCCGGTTGGTAATTTTTGAATGGCTCCGGGGTTGTAGAGGTTGTAGCCCAACTCTACCTCCGTTGGCAATTCCTTGAAGGTATTATCGGTACGATTCCAACGAATTATACGCTTCAGGCCCGTAATCCAAAAATGGCCCTCCGCGTCGGTTTCGATGCCATTGACCACTTTGAAGGGGTAGCCGTTGGCCTTGTCGTAACGTACGAAAGTCGTTTCACCCTCCGTAATGGAGTTCAGGCCGCTGTATTCGGTGCCGATCCAGACTACGCCGGTTTGATCCTGAAAGAGATAGCGAATGCGGTCGCTGCTAATGCTGCCCGGGTCAGTGGTGGAGTGTCGGAATTGTTTAAAAATACCAGTTTTTATGTCGAGACGGTTGAGGCCGTTGTTTTCGGTAGCTACCCACAGGTACAGTCCGTTTTGATCCAAAAGCAGGTCGACCACCTGGAGGCCCGATAGGGATTGGTCGTCATTCGGGCGGGTAACAAAATGCTGAAATTCGGCTGCTCCGGGGGGCAGGTAATCCAATCCTCCTCCGAGAAGGCCGATCCATAGCCCTCCGGCGCTGTCGATTTCCATATCCCAGACGTTGTCGTGGGCAAGGCTGCTAGCTTTTTTTTCATCGTGCCGAAATTTGGTTACTGCGCGGCTGCTCAAGTCGATATAACCAAGTCCTTTTGCGTAGGAGCCATACCACAGCCCACCGTTTCCATCCGGCGCCAGGGCGGTGATTACCTTGTCGACGTCCTCACTTTGCACCTGCGGCCGCGCCGTAAAAGGAGCGGGAGAGCTATTGAAAGCCTTCACCTGGGTCAGTTGCTCACCGAAGGAAAAGAGACCTCCTCCGTCGGTTCCCAACCAGGTGGTGCCGGAACTTTCGGCCAGCGAGAGTACAGACCTAAGGCCCATCTTCCGTTCCATATCGTACTGCCGGTCGGTGACGAAAGGTGGTTGGTTGGCCCGGTAGATGTTCAATCCGCCGTTGAAAGACCCGATCCAAAGGTTTCCTCCGGCATCGAACAGTAATTTATAGAGTGCGTCGGTATTGAGGGAAGAGGTACGGGAGGGAGAATAGGTATAAGATTTTTGTTCTCCGGTTGCGGGGTAAATGACGTTGAGGCCGCCACCGTCGGTGCTCACCCAGATCGCCCCGTTTTCGTCTTCGGTCACGTCGGTTACAATATTATGATTGATGGCCGTGGGCGCGCTGAACAGCTGCCATGTTTTATTAGAGGTTTGGTAGCGTGACAGGCCGTTACCGGAGGTCGCTACCCATACGCTGCCGTCGCTTGCCAGGCACAGCGCCTTCGAAAAACTACTAAGGTCATCTCCCGGGGCGTGCAGTACCTCCAGCCGCTTTTCACCAAATCTCACTACGTTAAGGCCTTTGCCGGAAGTGGCTACGTAGACGTTGCCGTCCTTGTCTTCCGCAAAGTCAAAAACGAAATCGTTGCTGATTTTACCCGAAAAGGCCGAAATGGTGTAAGTAGACAGGTGATGCAACAGCTGGCCGGCTTCATCGAGTACGATTACGCCTCCGCCAAAGGTGCCGATCCAGATCAGGCCACGGCTATCCTGGAAAAGCGCCCGTACGCTGATGGTTGCCCAGTCTACCGGTTCTTGTCCGTCTGAGCCGAGCGTGAAGGGGGTGAAGCGCCCCGTCGACTTGTCGTATATACTGATACCATCATCCCGGTGGCCTACCCAGATGCGCCCCCGACGATCTTCCAGTAGGGATAATACGATCGGGCCATTGAGCGAGTTGGCATCTTCTTCGGTAGTGAAGGTCTGAAAATCATAGCCATCGTAACGGTTCAGGCCCTGGCGGGTGCCGATCCAGAACAGGCCCGATTTGTCCTGCATGATCGTGTAAACCGTATTGTGCGATAGCCCGTCGCCAACCGTCAGGTGTTCGAAGGTAGGAACTCCGGAGCCGGACAACGATCCGCTCAATAAGTACAGTAAAAGGATAACAATTCTTCTCATTTCTTGCCTTTGGCGCATTGTCCTGCAAAACTAATTCATGATTTACTTATCGGAGGGTTGCTGCAAGGCAGACTATTATATGTGGTTCACCTCACTAAAAATCAATGGATTGTATTCTTCGTTGAAGAATACAACTGTTTCACGGTTACAAAATGCCACACAACACTTATATTGAAGCGAAAACATACCCCCAGCACTAAGGGTTGTCTTATCATCAAAACCAATTATTACTAACCAAAAACTTCCTTTGCCTATGCTCATTTCCATCCACCCCGATAACCCACAGCCCAAGCTGATTCAGCAGATGGTCGACATTCTCGAAGACGGCGGTGTCATCATTTACCCAACCGATACCGTGTACGGGATCGGCTGCGACATCACCAACAAAAATGCCGTAGAGCGGGTGGCTCGTATCCGTGGTCTTGACCCGGCTAAAGCTATGTTCAGCTTCATTTGCCAGGACATCAGTCAGGTGACGGATTACTCCAAAACGATCAACAACGACGTATTCCGCGTCATGAAGCACAACCTGCCGGGGCCGTTTACCTTCATCCTGAACAGCAACAATAAGACACCGAAGATACTGAAGAACCGTAAGGAGACCATCGGGGTGCGCATCATTGATAACAACATCGTGGATGCGCTCGTACGGGGGCTCGGCCGGCCGATCCTCACCGCATCGGTTAAGGCCGACGACGAAGTGGCGGAGTACTACACCGACCCACACGACATCTACGAGAAGTACGGCAAGAAAGTTGATGCGGTTATTGACGGTGGCATGGGCGGCGTGACGCCAAGTACCGTCATCATCTGTACCGGTAGCGAGGCCGAACTGTACCGCGAAGGGGCGGGGGTACTGAAGTAGGGGAGAACTCGTCCGCCGAGCTTTACGTAGTTTAGGGGTTGCGGAAAAATAAGTTATCCGTTTATAAAATGGCGCTCGCGGCCCTGATGAAGTTCGAGCCGTCACAACCGTAGCTATGGC
>CAYWMW010000387.1:0-4105 GCA_964458975.1 uncultured Lewinella sp.
CTCCAGCACGGTATGGGCTGGCACCAGCGTGTCTCCCCGCGGGCTAACCAGACCATCCGCGCCGTAGGCGAGCGCACTGGGGCTCAGGATGCGGATGCTGCCGCCGGGCCGGATGTTTTGCAGGCCCAGGTTCCAGGCGGGGATGAGGCCACCGACGAAAAAGCGGAGCTTTTTACGACGTTTGTGGCTGTTGTCGAACTCGGTGCCGTTCAGGAAATTGCCCCGGTAGTGCGCCTCCACGATGTCGCCTTCGATCAGTTTGTCGTATTCTCCGGGTTCCAGAATTTCGTAGAAATAACCCTCCGGTGCGGCAACCACGTCGTAGTTCTGGTCGATGGCGCGGTTGATGATGGCGTTGCGCTCGCGCCCGGCGCGGTCGGTGGTTGGGGCGAGTTCCATTATGAGCCGTTCTTCGATGGCGGACTTTACGGCAGCATCTTTTTCGGGCGCGGCCGCGGGTGCAGAGGAAGAATCGGAGCAGGCCGTGAACGTCAGCACGGTTAGGGCGAAAAGTAGGGTCTTGAACATCGGGGCGGGAGGTAACTGGGGAAATTTTAATTTAATGGTTGCAAACAGTAGAAGCTTAAAACATCCCATCCGCCGCCACAAAAATCTTAACCAAATCCGCATCCCGCCCCGGTTTAAGTTTCTCCTTCTTGATGTATTGCTTTAGCTCCGACGGGAAGCCGAGGTCTTCCGCCAACGCCTTAGCGGTGAGCTTTAGGGTAACGAAATCACCGTCCACCAGCGCGTAGTAGAGGGATTTCGCGTTGAAGCGTTGCAGCTTGAGCGTTTGGCCGGGTTTCTCGACGATTTTCTCGTCGTTGATCACATTGTAGATCAGGGTAGCAATGATGTTCTCGCCCTGGTAGACGATGCGGGCGTAGCTCTCGGGGAACTTCACGTTGAGGCCACGGGCGTAGATGTGGTTGGGGCCTTCCTGCTGTGGTACTTCAACGCGGAGAAAATTATGGCCATTCAGCTCGCGCAGTACGCCTTCGTGGTAAAAGTCGAAATGGTTAGAGAAGCCATTGTAGTTAACGCTGTCGAGCGGGTAAGGCCGCATGGAAGCATCAAAAAGGATGGCTTTCCCAAAGTCTTTGTAGCGGTAAGGGGTGCCGCGAATGCCTTCGTACCGCACCTCAAGGGTCCGGCTGGCTTCAAGGATGTAAGTAAGGTCTTCGGCCATTTCGGCCGCGCTTCGTTCCGTATTGTGCTCGGTATTGACGCCCTGCGCACTAACGGAGATGCCGCAGCATACCACAAGAAGGGGAAGAATCGTTTTGAAAAACATAGTTCACTATTTGTTAGACGTAAATTTACGCCATGAGACGCTTGCTCCCCATACTAACGCTTTCCTTACTGTTTTTGTACGCCTGTGGCGACGGTTTGGAACAGAAAGAAGAAACCGATGCCCTCGGCTTCCGCCTGGAATACAAGGTAGACCCCGAAACCAAACTCAAAGAAGGGGCGCTCAGACAATTCGACCCCCAGGGCAAACTGACGATGGAGGAAAACTACCTGGAGGGCAAACTGGAGGGCGCCCGCAAGATCTACACCCCGGAAGGCGTACTCATCGTAGAAGAACACTACAACGCAGGCGAGTTCGATGGCGACTACATCACCTACGACTCCACCGGCACCATCTCCGGCAAGGGCCAGTACCTCGAAGGGGCCATGAACCGCGCCTGGTACCAATTTTACCCCAACGGAAACGTCAAGGAAGTCGTCACCTTCGTCGATAACAACGAAAATGGTCCCTTCCGCGAATGGTACGAAAACGGCAAGCCCAAAGCCAGCGGCGAATACCTGAATGGTGATAAAGAGCACGGTATCCTTCACCTCTACGCCGAAACCGGACAGCTGGAACGGGTAATGAACTGCGACATGGGGGCCTGCATGACCTTCTGGACGCCGGACTCTACCGGCGTAGCGCCGATTGGGGTGGATATGACTATGCCGGAGGTGGTGAAGTAGTTTTGTGGTTCGGTGGTCTGGTAGTTCGGTGGTCTTGTGGTGCGGTGCGCTACATCCCTCCGTGTTTGTATAGCAATGGTCCGCTTCGGTTTCCAAGACGCTACGAGCTCCTCCGGGCATCTTACAACTGTAGCGCAGGTTCAGTGTCATATTGGTACACAGAGAAACCACCAGCCCACCGAACCACCGAACCACCGAACCACCGAACCACCGAACCAAATTACCGAAAAACTATCGTACCGCTTGCAGACATGGGCCACGTTTTACCCACCCATCCCGTCTATTCTTTAGTACCTTGCCCCCTACGATGAGAAACTATATTTTCCTCCTGCTGCTTACCTGTTCGTGCGCCCTCAGTGCCCAGGTGGGTGGTATCTCCGCCTACGAATTTCTGAACCTGCCGAACTCGGCTACAGTAGCGGGAATGGGCGGCCACCACATTGCATTGATGGACGACGACCTGAGCCTCGCCGCCCGCAACCCCAGCCTACTGAATCCACTGATGCACCAGCGTGCGGCCATTAGCCACGCCTTCCACCCGGCGGGCATCAGCAACAGCTCGCTGGCCTACGGCCACCACTCCGATAAGCTGAAGCTCACCTTTCAGGGCGGGCTCCAGTACGCCAGCTACGGCGCGGACTTGGTGCGCAGAGACAATACCGGTCAGAACCTGGGCACCTTCTCCGCCTCCGACTTTGCCCTCCACGGCGGCGTGGCCCGCAACTTCGATAACCGCCTCAGCGTGGGAGCAAACCTTAAGGTGGTCTCTTCCCAACTGGCCGGCTTCAACAGCATCGGCCTGGGGGTAGACCTGGCCGTTCACTATAAAGATACCTCCGGCCTGTTCGGCATCACCTTTCTGGCGCGCAACGCCGGGCGGCAGCTCACTAAGTACGACGAGACAAGCGGCTTCGAGCCCTTACCCTTCGAGCTCCAGGTCGGGATCAACAAACAGCTGCGGTACCTGCCTTTCCGCTTCAGCATCATCTACCGCTACCTGGATCGTTGGAACATATTGTTCGACGACCCCAACGCCGAAGACGAATCCATCTTCCTGCTGGGTGAAGAAAGTACCCAGCGCGGAGCCGGCGCAGTGTTTTTAGACAACCTCGCCCGGCACTTCGTATTCAACGGAGAACTGATGATCGGCAAAAAGCGAAACCTGCGCCTGCGGGCCGGCTACAACCACGGTCTGCGCCGCGAACTCAGCCTAACGGACTTCCGCAGCGGTGCGGGCTACTCCTTCGGCTTCGCCTTCCGTACCAAGCGATTCTCCGTCGCCTACGGACGGACGACTTACCACCTCGGCGGCGGGGTGAACCAGCTGGGGCTGGATTTTGGGCTGGGGAAACGGTAAACGGTTGAGGTGTTTTACTTTACGGTGAGCACACGTCTACCGCTGCGTAAAAACCCCCTCCCCCAGCCCCTCCCCAAACCGCCTTCGGCTGGGGAGGGGAGCAAAACCGCTGCGGCTCTGCCTTCGCTTAATGAGCAGGTGTTACGGTTGTTCTCATTTATTGATAACGTTTGTTAGTGCTACTGACTTTTCTCTGAAAACGCATTGCGTTTTCACAAGCCCCTCCCCTGTGGGGTAGGGGTTGGGGTTTTAGCGAAAAAACGTACAGTTGTAAACTTGTGTGCTCACCGTAGAGTTTTACTCAGAAGGCATTGATTGCCAGTCCGCCAGCATTCCCCGCGTAGTCTCCTGCATCCGCGCCTTAAAGAAGGCCGACCAACCGATCAGCAAGCCGTTGAGCCCCAGTGCCTGCCGCGCCCAGCGCCAGAGGTTGAAGGAATCGGTATGCTTAACGATCTTCCCGTCTTTGATGACGAACTCGGCGTGGATTTCGTTAACGACCATCCGCTTCTGCGAGCCGTACTGGTAGCGGGCCATCCAGTCGGCCGAGGCACGGTCGCCGTTACTTCGGATGTTACCGAAGGATACTTCGTTGGCGCCGCCTCCGCGCGCTACGAGCATCCGCCACATGTCGTGGGCGTCTTTACCTTCCAGCTGGCCGAAGGCCGGGTCTTCGAAGACAACATCGGGGGCGTAGCAGGCTACCATGCCTTCGATGTCGTTGTTGGCGAAGGCCTGGTAGAAGGTGGTGATTAGCTCGGTGTTGGTCAT
>CAYWMW010000388.1:0-4077 GCA_964458975.1 uncultured Lewinella sp.
ATTTTGCGAGGGGTTGCGCAGATGGCTGCTATTTTGCGAGGGGTTGCGCAGATGGCTGCCATTTTGCGAGGGGTTGCGCAGATGGCTGCGCCATCGTGCTCCACCCCTCGCTAGGCTAGGCGACCCTCCGGGTCTGGGTTACGCTAGCCTTTCTCTTTCGCCAGGCGGATCGCGTCTTTGAGCTGGGAGACCTTCAGGTTCTTCGCCACAATTTCCCGGTCTTTGTTCAGGAGGTACAGCTCGGGGGTATTGTCTACATAGTAGGTCTTGAAGATGGAGCGGTTGGTGGGGTCGTAGACGTTGGTCCAGTTGCCCATATTGTTAGCCTTGATGAAGTTTTTCCACTTCGTCGGGTCGGTGTCCAGGGCTATGGCGTAGACGTCTAGTTCGCTTTTGAGCTCGTTCATGGCGGCGACGAACTTGGGCGTTTCCTCGATGCAGTGCTCACACTCCGGGTTGTACATGTATACGGCGATGAAGTCTTTCTTCAGGTCATACAGGCGCTTCGGGGTACCGTTCACGTCGGGTACGGTGATGTCCGGCCCTTGCTGGCCGATGAGGCTGTAGGCCATCTGGTCGGCCCGCTGCTGGAGGCCGTAGACGGTCATGCTGTCGGCCCAGAAGGCGAGGTCCTTAGTGAAGTAGTTCTGGATCATGTGTACGTGGATGGCGGCGCCGTCCATTACCGTAGTTTTCCCGGGTTCGTACTGGAGGGTGATCCAGTTGGCGAAGAACTTTAAGTACTCCGGCTTGTCCATCACCTTAGCCATCAGTTTTTCGGTGGATTCGATGATGGCCCTGGCGTTCTGCGGCGTCAGCTCCTGGATGTAGCGCTTCAGCTTATTGAAGATGACGGGGGTGTTGAGCAGGCGAACGTCGTTGAAGTCTACGCCGTTCCAGAAGTCGTCGCGGAATGCGGCTACCTGGGCCTGCTCGTCTAGCTTACCGTTGGGCAGGCGAACGTCTCGCAGCTGGGGGTTGCGGCCCGCGCGCTTGAAGGAGGTAAAGATGGATTTCGGATGCTTATTGAAAAGTGCGTCCTGGTATTCGGTGCGGGCGCTGACGAGTAAGCCACGGTCTGCCTGAAGCTTATCGTAGGCGGGGCTGCCGGGGCTGGTGCCGCGCACGGCTTCCCCGATTCTCCGGAATTCATCCTGCTGGCTGGCTTCGAAGCGGAGCACATCGTAGAGCATTTCGTTGTCTACGCTGCCTTCTACCTTCATTTCCAGCAGGGCGTTCTGCGCGGTAGGCGCGCTGAGGCTGAAGGTCTGGTCCTGATCGATCAGCAGTTGCACGGCAGCGCCGTCGGAGAAATAGCAGTAGTAGTGGCCGGGTTTGTAGGGCTCGTCACGCTTAAACACAACGGCGTTGCCCTGCACTACGCCCTGATCGGCGCGAAACTGTTGTTCGGCAAACTGCCCGATCAGCAGCGCACCTTCCAGCGGCACCCCGCCAATGGCGACCCTGATATCGGGGCTTTCCAGTTTTCGGCCTTCCAGTTCTCCGGCGCTGATGGCGCTTGCGGCGGTCGCAGATCCGGCAGACACGGCGGAGCCCGTAGGTGCAGTTGCTGATGTAGCTCCGCCTGGCTCTCCGCAGGAGAAAAGGGCGGCCAGGGCGAGGAGAGGCAATAACTTACGCATGGGTAGTTGTTTTTGGGAGGGCAAAAGTACGAAATTTGAGGGGTATTGGCTAGCTCGCAAGCCGGAGCAATCACTTTTAGAACTCACCATGCGTTACGAGCCTTCGCGTCAAAATTTGTTTCCCAGCAGGATGGCTACAGTAAGGATAATGTTGAGGCTAAACTCGCGATGGGCTGATCTCCGCCTTCGGCTTCGATCAACCCATCGCTAGACGACGTACCCTTATCAGGGCACTAATGGCGGCAGCAGGGGGCGTTGGGCCCTGAAAGATCAGTCCAAACAACAGCCATTTAAAAATCAAAACCTTAAGTTGCACCAAACTTCAACCAACCCTGCTCCTTAAGATGGCTAACTTAGCACCTGCGTTCAGCGCCCTGAAACACTACGACGTCTCCCACCAGATCCTGATGGGCTATATGGACTATTATTACCGCTTCAAACTCATCACGAAGCGGGCCAGGATTCGTTTTGAAAAACGCGATTGGCACGGCACCCAGGACGACGCGAAGGGCCGGATCGACCTCTACCGCGACGATGTAGATGAAACCGCCCGGGAGGTAGCCGCCATCCTCAAGGATTTCCCCGCCGACGCGAATTTCTGGGCCAAAGTGAAGGCCGCCTACGCCGAAGAAATTGAGCACTTCAACACCCGCAACATTGCGGAGACGTTTTACAATTCCGTCTACCGCCACTTCCACCAGGTGGGTGCAGACCGGGCGCTGATGTTCGTTTCCCGCACCGGAAGCTACCGGGAATACCAGGGCCACGCGACCATTAGCTACGACTACGACCTGGGCACGCGTGACCTCAACGACCTGCTTTCTGAACTCCTGGATCACTTCCGGTTTGATGCGGACTGGGACGACCAAAAAGCCGATATCCAGCTGGTCGCAGACCGGTGGCAGCACCACATCGACCTGCTCGGCGGCCGGGCGCCAGGCGATCGGCTGGAGGTGCTCACCTCTTTATTTTACCGCAATAAATCGGCCTACATCGTCGGCCGTTTCTTGAAAAATGACTCCGTTCATCCGTTCATCCTGCCGCTGCTCCATCCGGAGGGGCGGGGCATTCTGATCGATGCGCTATTGCTGGAAGCCGACCAGGTCACCTCCATTTTCAGCTACCACCGGTCGTATTTTCTCGCCGACATTACGGTGCCGAGCGACATGGTAGACTTCCTCAAAACCTTCATGCCCACCAAGGCCGTTAGCGAATTGTACAACGCCATTGGCTTCGAGAAACACGGCAAAACGGTCTTCTACCGGGAGTTGGTTCGTCATTTCCGCTTAACGGATAAGGGGGCGCGGCCGCAGGATGCCAAGCAGGTTTTTAAGGCGCAGGGCGAGGAGCAGTTCGTTACCGCCCCCGGCATCGCTGGCATGGTGATGTACGTATTCACCATGCCGAACCTGAACATGGTCTTCAAGATCATCCGCGATAAATTTGCGCCGCCGAAGCAGGTAACGCCCAAAGTCGTCAAAGAAAAGTACGACCTGGTAAAGCGCCACGACCGCGTTGGCCGCATGGCGGATAGCTACCTCTTTGAAAAACTCGCCCTGCCGCTAGACCGCTTCAACCCCGCCTGCCTCGCTGAACTGCGGGAGACCGCCGCCACAAAAGTTGAGGTCACCGAAGACTGCGTCCTGATCAGCCACGTCTACGTTGAAAAAAAGATGACACCCCTCAACATCTACATCGAGCAAGCCAACGAGGCCGATGCCCAGAAGGCGCTCCGGGATTACGGCCGCGCCATCAAGCAACTCGCCGCCGCCAACATCTTCCCCGGAGACCTGCTGCTGAAAAACTTCGGCGTCACCAGGGTAAAGCGCGTCGTCTTCTACGATTACGACGAGATTGAGCTGGTTACTGACACCAACTTCCGCCACATCCCCGAAGCCAAAACCTACGAACAGGAAATGGCCAGCCAGCCCTGGTACACCGTTCGCCCGAACGACGTTTTCCCCGAGGAATTCCCCGGCTTCCTGATGCGAGCTGGCCCCAACCTGACCTACCTGACCACCAAACACCGCGAAATTTTTGACGCCGACTTCTGGAACGACCTCAAACGGCGCATCCAGGCCGGGGAAATTATGGATGTATTTCCTTACCGGACGGGGTACCGGTTTTTGCGGTAAGGAAGTTAGCAACATCCACCTCCCCCCTTCACCGAATTAAACATCCCGTTCAGCAAGGCCTGTACCTCCCGCCACCGGGCCGGGGCGATACAGTAACTAACGGAGGTTCCCTCCACCGTGCCCGCAATCAAGCCCGCAGCCTTCAGCTCCTTCAGGTGGCGGCTGATGGTGGGTTGCGACAGATCGATCTCGTCGGTAAAATCCCGGCAGATGCAGCACTCTGCGGTGAAAAGCTTCTGCAAAATCGCAATCCGGGCCGGGTGGCCGAGGGCGCGGCAGAGATCCGCCAGGCGGTTTTG
>CAYWMW010000389.1:0-4048 GCA_964458975.1 uncultured Lewinella sp.
TTACCTCCAACGGCACAATAACCTACAACGATCAACAAGCCCGCACCCTATTCTCCACGCCCACCCCACTCAGCGAGGAGGGTACCATTTGCACCGGCCTCTACTCCCGGGGCACAGCGCCATTGCTGGGTTTCGACTTCAGCGTAGACTGGGACACGACGGCCTTCCGCTTGGTGGACGTAGGCTACGCCGACAACCCGCTCGGGCTGCGCGACGAAGAGGTGAGCTGGAGTCCGACCAGCCTCCGTCTTGCGCGGGACACTGCGCTCCAGGACACCACCCCACCCCTACCCTACGGTCTTCAACTGCTGGAACTCTGCTTTGAGCCCACCTCCCTCAACAGTACCTCCTTCCTGCGCATCGGGCGGAGGGAAGATCCGATTTTCCACCTCGTCTTCGAGGATTCATTGTATAGCCCGGCCCCCTACAACCTCTTCCCCGGCTCGCTGTACCTGCGGGGCGAGCAGGCGCGGGATACCGTAAAGCTCGCCATCGGTGCGCCCATCAGTACAGATATACCCGATACGCTGCTCTGCACCACCGTCCGTGCGCAGAATTACGTGGATGTGAGCTCGTTCGACTTTTCGGCCAGCTGGCCGGAGGGGCTGACCCTGGCTAGGATCAACTATCCGGATAGCGCTCCGGCACTTACGGGCACTACGCTCCTAGCGCAATCGGAGACCTCGGCCCGCTTCGGCCTCAATCCCGAAGAGCCGGTCAACCTCACCCTCGAAGCTGGTACGCCAATTGTGGAGCTTTGCTTCAGTGGAGATTTCGCCCCCTGCGACTTCTACCCCATCGAACTGGCAGAACAGCCCACCGAGTCCGGATTCGAGCGGCAGGTTCTCGACTTGCCGGGTGGGTTTCCGCTGGCGTACGCCCTAACGTCTGGTTACGTTCACCAGGAGGGAGGAGAGGCACTGCGGCTGGAGTTGGAAAACGTTGTTTCGCACCCGGACAGTAGCGTCCATCGTATCCGTCTGTCTACCACCAGCGATGTTTGCGTTACCGACGTTCCCTTCTTGGTCAGCTACGACTTTTCCGAACTGGGCTTCGAGGAGGTGGAGCTGGCCCCGGAGCGGGAGGGCGACTTCCGCATCCGCCGCCGGGGCAGCCCCGTTGCCGGAGCGAAAGGGTTTGGCCTCGAAAGGGCCCCGGGTTCAGACATCATCCGCATCACGCCCGGAGAAATCGCGACCTTCACCTTTACCCGGCGGGGTACACAAGACACCGTCCCCCTCGGCTTACTTCATTACGAGACGGATACCATTGCTGTTGTCCGGGAGGATGGCATTACCCTTGGCGTTCCCGTCTTCCTGACCGGCGGAGGCATTGTTTTTGGCATCGACACTACGACCAGTACAACTTACTTCAACGCGCCGCAGAATCCGCCGTTGACGGTTTACCCTAACCCGACCTCCGGCCGTATCAACCTTAAGGGCCTGCGTGGTACCGAGCGGGTTACGGTCTGGGTCTATGAGCGAAGTGGCAGGCTACTTCGGCACGTACTGAACTCCGGCGACCGGGTCAATCTCTCCGGCCTGCCAGCCGGTGTTATCTGGTTGCGGATAGAGCAAGGAGACTTTAGGTGGATGGAGAAGGTTATTTTGGTGGAGTGATGAAGACAATGTTTACCTTGCATCCCCAATGACCATACTTCGCTCCTTCATCCTCCTCCTTGCATCCTGCGTCCTCGCCCTGAATAAAGGTGAAAAAGAGGAAAGGTGGAAAGGGTTCACTTCGCTCAGTTTTATACGCTGCGCCCTCGTCCCCTTACTCCTTTTCCCCTTTATTCCCTTACTCCCTTCTTCCTTTATCCCCTTACTTCAGGCCCAGGAGCACACCGACTACTTCCAACACAAGCACTTCACCCGCGCCGATACCCTGCGCGGTAGCCTCCGCCCCGAACGGACGAGCTTCGACGTGACCTACTACGAGCTTCACCTGGAAGTAGACCCCAACGAGCGCGAAATTGAAGGGCGGGTAGACATGACTTACCGCATCCTACAGCCAACCGAACGCCTGCAAATCGACCTGTTCCAGAACCTCACCATCGACAGCATCAAGCAGAACGGCCGCCTCCTGGGCTTCAGCCGCGAAGCCAACGCTGTCTTTATCAACCTTCCCAATGAAGCAGCTCCTCCTTTGGGGGTTGAGGGGCATACTCCCCCTTTGGGGGCTGGGGGGTACACCATGCAAATCTGGTACGGCGGCAAGCCCGTGGCGGCAAAAAATGCTCCGTGGGACGGCGGCTTCGTCTGGAGCCTCGACCACCGCGACCGCACCTGGGTCGGCGTAGCCTGCGAAGGCGACGGCGCCAGCCTCTGGTGGCCCAACAAAGACCACCTGAGCGACGAGCCCGACTCCATGCTCGTCAGCGTAACCGTGCCCAAACGCCTCTTCGTGGCCTCCAACGGCAACCTGCGCGAAGAGATTGAGCTGGACAACGGCTACCAGAAACGCTACGACTGGTTCGTCTCCTACCCCATCAACAACTACAACATCTCGCTCGGCATCGGTAGCTACGTTCACTTCGACAGTACCTACGTGGCCTTCGACGGTGAAGTGCTGGCGCTCGATTATTACGTGCTCGATTACAACGAAGACAAAGCCCGCAAGCAGTTCCAGCAGGTCAACCAGATGCTGGCTGCCTACGAGCATTATTTCGGCAAATACCCCTTCTGGGAAGACGGCTTCGCACTCATCGAAACGCCCTACCTCGGCATGGAACACCAGAGCGGCATCGCCTACGGCAATAAATTTATGCGCGGCTACCTGGGCGGCATGATCCCCGACGATATGGACTGGGATTTCATCATCATCCACGAATCCGGGCACGAATATTTTGGTAACTCCATCAGCGTAGCCGACCACGCGGAGATGTGGATCCACGAATCCTTCACCACCTACATGGAGAGCCTTTACGTGGAATACCGTTACGGCGAAAAAGACGCCCGGCGCTACATCGGGACGCAGCGAAAATTCATCCGCAACGAATCGCCCATGCTCGGCCCGCTCGACGTAAACTTCGATGACTTCGGCAGCTCAGACCACTACTATAAAGGTGCCTGGATGCTCCACACCCTGCGCTACGCCATGAACGACGACCCGCTGTTTTTCGGGATGCTCCGCGCTTTTTACCAGGACCACAAAATCAGCATCGTAAACACCCGGCAGGTGATCGATTACTTCAGCAACTACGCCAAGCAGGACCTCAAGCCCTTCTTTGAGCAGTACCTCCGCCATCCGGACGTACCCGTGCTGGAAGTCCGCAGCAAGGGCAAAAACATTGAGTACCGCTGGCGCGTACAGGCCGAAGGGTTCAATATGCCCGTTGGCGTAATGATCGGTAAAGAGCCCGTGCGGTTGCAGCCCACCGATAAATGGCAGACGATGGGCAAGGGATTTGCTCCCCAAGACGTTTCCATCGATGAAAGCCGCTTTCTTGTCGATATTGAGGTGGTGGACTAAACACGAAGCCGATTTTCGGCATCATAAAAGAAAACACCTATGCTTCTCTTCAATTTTTTAGGTCCGGAGATAATAGTTTTATTCTTTGGTCTCTTCGCCATTGCGAGCCTTGTGTTAACCCTCTGGGCCGTAATCGAGATTGCGACCAAGCCGTTTCGTAAGGAAAACGACAAAGTCCTCTGGCTCATCATCTGCCTGCTGCTGGGCGGCATCGGTCCGCTCATCTACCTTACGCAACGGAAGAAGCTGCTGGCCAACCCTCCCGGCGGTAGTGCTCATGACAACCGCGAGTATTTGCCGCCGCTGGATGATCATTTGGCGCGGCCGCAGGAGCAAAGTCGGTTGAATGATGAGGATTATGTCTAGTGCATAGCTTCTCTCATGCTCCCTACTTTCAACTTGCTACTTCGTACGGTGACTGCGTTAGTAAAATCCTCACTTAGCTACGGCTAAGCTCCGGTTTTACTGCCTTGTCCCCCTACGAATTATCTGCGTTCAAAGTCAGGTCGATGAGAGAATCTATGCACTAGTGGGTGAGTTCATAATTACTTGGCCGTTATTCCTTGTCTTTTCGCAC
>CAYWMW010000390.1:0-2553 GCA_964458975.1 uncultured Lewinella sp.
ACCCCAGCCGCTCCACCACCTCCTTCATTAACTTCCTTAGCTTAGGCTCCACCGCCTGGACGGTAGCAATCACGTCGTCCACCGTAGTAGGCTGAATTTCCACAATCGGGAAGCATTTATTGGATACGACGGAGACCACAAAAACGGGCAGCCCGCAGTGGCGGGCAACGAGCACTTCGGGTACGGTGGACATACCTATGCAATCCGCCCCAATGATATTGGCCATGCGGTACTCGGCGGGCGTTTCCAGGTTGGGGCCGGGCAGGGCCAGGTAGACGCCTTCGTGGGCCTTGATACCGTGAGCTTTGGCGCGGTCGATGGCCCAGACGTTCAGCTTGCGGTCGTAGGTTTCGAGCATATCGGGGAAGCGGGGACCGAGGCGTTCGTCGTTGCGGCCGCGCAGCGGGTTTTCGGGCTGCATGTTGATATGGTCGCGCAGGAAAATCAGGTCTCCTGCGTCGATGTCGGCGTTGACGGAGCCGCTGGCGTTGGAGATGACCAGGTGCTGAATGCCGAGGGCGTGCAGTACGCGGACGGGGAAGGTCAGCTCCTGCATACTGTAGCCTTCGTAGTAGTGCAGCCGGCCCGCCATGGCCGCCACGGGCACGCCGTGCAGGGTGCCTAGAATCAGTTTTCCCCGGTGGGAATCCACCGTAGCGGCGCAGAAATAGGGCAGGAGGCCGTAGGTGAATTCGCGCTCCACAACGATGTCTTCCGCCATCGAGCTCAGGCCCGTTCCGAGGATGATGCCGAGGCGGGGCTGAAGGTCGCACCGCTGGCGAATGAAGGCGACGGTTTCCTGAATCTGATCGTAGAGCATGGGCTTGTTTTTGGCTTGGTAGAATAAAAAGGCGGGGACTTCGGAAAAGTTCGTTTTGGGGGCGCGGCCGCAGGTGCAATGATGGGTTCCTGTACCCCCAGACCCGGAGGGTCGCCTAGCCTAGCGAGGGGTGAAGCCCGATGGCGTTAGCCATCAGCGTAACCCCTCGCTTTTCGGCCGATTGACGCAGCCCCTCGCTTCTTCGGCCGTCTGGCGCAACCCCTCGCCCCTTAGGTCGCCTGACACAACCCCTTGCTCTTCGGGCGATTGGCGTCCCCTCCCCGTACCTCCAACCATCACATACCTCCAGCAACCCAGCCCAAAAGGCTCAGACCAAAGCCTAAAAACGCCCTTTGCACCTGCGGCCCCGCCCCAAAAAAGCAACGCCCCAAAAAAAACATCGTCCTTCCCTGTAACAAACTACTCCGCCCCAACGTGAACAGGGCAAATACAGCTTTTATTTTGGACCACTACACCCACATCATCACTTCCGTTCGTGACCGGCTTTACCGCCTGGCGCTGCGCGTAGTTAACGACGCCGACGACGCGGAAGATGTGGTGCAGGACGTCCTGGTAAAAAGCTGGCGACAACGCGAAAAAATCGTCTGCTTAGACAACCCACCAGCCTGGCTGATGCGGATGACCAAGCACCAGGCGATCGATCGCCTGCGCTCCGCCAAAGTGCGCAGTGCCCGCGAAACGGAAGCGGCCGCTCCCGACCGCGACGCCTGCACCCCCTACCGGATCGCCGCCGCCAACGATGCCCTCGGCCACGTTCACCGCCTCCTCCAGCAACTCCCGCCCGATCAGCGGATGGTGCTCCACCTGCGCGAGGTGGAAGGAATGGAATACCAGGAAATAGCCGACACGACTGAGCTCTCGATGCAACAGGTGAAAACCTACCTGCACCGGGGCCGGCAAAAACTCAGGGCATTACTACTCAAAGAAAAAATTACTAACCCATGATGACGCATTCCGAAGCCGAAATCCTGTTGCATAGCTACTTTGAAGGGACGACCTCCCTCGAAGAAGAGACGCGCCTGCGGGAATACTTCCGCGCCGGCAATGTCCGCGCCGACCTAGCCGAACTGGACCCCCTCTTCGCCTACTGGGATGAGGCCGCCAACATCGTGGCTACGCCCGTAAAGAAAACCGCCAAGCGGCGCAGACTGCCCCTTCGCTGGCTATCCGCCGCAGCGGCCGCCGTACTACTACTCTTCGCCGCCGGAAACTGGTTCAACCAGCAGCCCGGCCTGACCGATTTCCCCATCGCCCAAGCCGTGTCCGAAACCAAGGCCAAAACCATCGACTGGAGCAAATACGAAGTCACCGACCCGGAGGAAGCCTACAAAGTCCTCCGCAACGCCCTCGGCACCGCCAGTGCCGAGATGAACCGCAGCGCCCGCATCACCGTCAAGGAGATCAGTGCTGCACGCAACGCCCTGAGGTAAATCGCCTCACTTTACCGACGATCTTTTCTATCTCACGAACAATCGCGTAGCGATTAAACCCCAGTACCCCCGGACGAAGTAAGGTGCGCAGCATCGAACGAAGTCCGGGGCCTCTCCAACCTCCAACGTAAGCCATCGCGTAGCGATCAAACATAAGTAACCCCGGACGGAGCGCAGCGAAGTCCGGGGTCTCCACCGAGACAAGCAGCACCCTTTCCGCCTGTCTCACCTCCAACGTAAGCCATCGCGTAGCGATCAAACATAAGTAACCCCGGACGGAGC
>CAYWMW010000390.1:2653-4036 GCA_964458975.1 uncultured Lewinella sp.
GCAGCGAAGTCCGGGGGGCATAAAATAAAAAATGAAAAATCTACTCCCCCTACTCCTACTCTTCCTCCCCCTCCTGGCCACCGCCCAAAAGCTCCCCCAGGACGCCATCTCTACCTACTTCAGCGAATATGTGGACGATCAGGACTTCACCGTAGTCTACGTAAGCGGTAAAGTCTTCGGCCTCTTCAAAGACGCAAATCTAGATCTTAGTGACCTTGACGAAAAAGAAGTCGAAGCTGTGTTCGATGTAGTACAGGATATCCAAGGTATTCGTGTACTGCACACCGAGCACAACGCCATGGCCCGCTGGAAGGAAGCAAAAAAGCGAATTTCTACGGATAAATACGAACTGCTATTCAAGGTCCGTACGGCCGACGGAGACAACGTGGAAGCCTTCGTTCAGGACGAAGACGCCGTCATCTCCGAACTCTTCCTCCTCATCGGCGCGCAAGATAATTTCGCGATGCTCAGCTTCATCGGTGCTGTTGACCTGAGCAAGCTCGCGGATCTGCAACGGGCTATTGAGGACAACTAAAACGACGCTCCGAAGATCACCTCCTTCCCTCACCCATTCATCAGCCGAAAGAGCAGGCCCAGCATCGCTCTCCCAACCTATATCCACCATGAAAAAACTATTCACCCTCCTCATCTTCCTGTTAATCTCGACCGCGCTTTTCGCTCAGAACCCAATCAAAAAGTTCATCCGCAAGCATAACGACGGGCCGGAGAACATCTCCGTCACCGTACCCGGCTGGCTCATCGGCCTTGCCGGAGAGATCGGGATGCTCGCCGCAGAAGACGAAGACGAGCGCCTCATCTTCTCCCTCGCCCAGGAGTTCGGTACCACCCGCGTACTCGGCTTCGACACCAACGACTTTAACACCAAAAAGGACATCCGTAAACTGCTCAGAGAGCTGGAATTTGAACACGGCTACGAGCGATGGGCTACCCTCCGCGCCCAAAGCGGCGAACAAGTAGAGCTCACTGTAGAAATGCGGGGAGACAAGGTGCGCAACATCGTCGCCCTCGTCTCCGTCCCCGACGAAGACAAAACCTTCTTCGCCCACATGAAGACGGACTTTACCGCCGAGGAGGTCGGGGAGGTGCTGAACCGGATAATGAAGGAGTAAACTTAGGAGCTTCAACTTTCAGGCACCATTAGATGTAGGCTGTCTAATCTGACCAATTATTAGTTCACGCTTCGACTAAAAACGCGAAGCGTTTTCACAAGCCCCTCCCCCGTGGGGAGGGGGTGGGGAGGGGGTTTATGGGCCGGACGGAATTGTACCCAAATTACACAGCTTACCATTAGATAGATGTCTTTAAATGTAGGCTGTCTAACCTGACGATGATCACCCGTGACGGTTTTCTACCACCAAAACG
>CAYWMW010000391.1:0-4020 GCA_964458975.1 uncultured Lewinella sp.
CTAGGACTTAAACGCTAAAAAATGACCCTAGCCGTAATCCCCTCCCGCTACAACAGTTCTCGTTTCCCAGGTAAGCCCCTAGCTGACATGGCCGGTAAGACGATGATTCAGCGGGTGTACGAGCGAGTTGCTACGGCACCCGACATTGATGAAGCGATCGTGGCTACGGACGATGAGCGGATCTTCGACCACGTCCTCAGTTTTGGCGGTCGGGTAATGATGACCCGGGCGGACCATCCGAGCGGAACGGACCGCGTGGCCGAGGTCGCCGCCAAGGTCTCCGGAGCAAAAGTAGTGGTGAACGTACAGGGAGACGAGCCCTTTATTGACCCTCAGCAGATTGCGGCGGTGGTAGCTCCGTTTTCGGATGCAGGTGAAGCCATTGCAACGCTGGCACGGCCGATTACGGAGGAGCGGGAGCTGCTTTCGCCGAACGTGGTGAAGGTGGTTAGGGGGCAAAGCGGGCGGGCACTGTACTTCAGCCGCCACGCCATTCCTTACCTCCGTGACGTGCCCATCGGCAAGTGGATTGACCAGAAGAAACACCTCCAACACCTCGGGCTTTATGCTTACCGGGCGGAGGTGCTGCCGCAGCTAACAGCACTCGCCAAAGGGCAATTGGAAGGCGACGAATCTTTGGAGCAACTGCGGTGGCTGGCGGCAGGTTTCCCGATCCACGTTGGCCTCACGGATTTGCCCGCGATTGGGATTGATACGCCGGAGGATTTGGCGCGGGCTTTGCCGTTGTTGAAGTGAACGCTCGACTGAGCGCAGCAGACAAAGCAAGAGTTATTGGGAAATTTACTCCCCGACTCCCCAACAAGTTTTAAGAGGGCGCAGTACGCTGGTGCAAAGATCGGTTTCAGAAAATCGGTATGACCGAACACGCCAAAACCGAAGGGTGTTTTCGGTTCGTATATCATTCCTAACCAACCAACTCAAAATGCAAAAATCCATCTTTTCCCTTCTGGCCGTCTTGTTCCTCGCCGCGCCCTTATCCGCTCAACACTTCGGTCTCCGAATCGGAGCCAACGCAACGGATGCCAAATACAACTTTGAGAACAACGAAATCGAAACAGAAGGCGAAACCAACCTGATGCTGGGTGCTTTCCTTAACCTGCCGCTTCTGGGCGATTTTTTCAGCATCCAACCAGAGTTCACCTACCTCAACCGGGGCTACTCCATCGGAGCAGACTTTGGCGATCTGCTCGCCTTTGAACGGACCATCTCTTACGTAGACCTCGGCGTACTGGCCCGTCTCAATTTTGGTCAAGACGATGGCCTGGGCTTTTACCTCGGTGCTGGCCCTCAGTATTCCTACGCTATTTCCGGACAGCGGACGGACATCCTCGGCGAGCGCGACGTTGACTTTGACGCGGACCGCCTGAACCGGGGCGAATTACAGTTCGCCGGGGTAGCCGGGCTCACCTTCAATGCCGGGGTTAAGTTCTTCGTTGAAGGGCGTTACAACGGCAGCCTCGGCAACCAATCGGACGATGACCGTCGGGACATCCAGCAAACCTCCATCGGTGTCAACGGAGGAATCATGTTCCCCTTTTAGGCCGCTATAGTACACTCGGTCACTTCAGGTGATTTTCAAAATTGTGGCAAGTTGAGCTTTGATTCCGCTTCGCCCCTGACCAGAAGTGACCGAGCGGCCCGCTTCGACGAAAATTGTCGCAACGAAAATTTCATCTCTGGTAGCCGAGGCTACTATAACTTTTAAGCTTCTACAAATCCGGATAACACCCCCGGTGCAGAATCTTCCGCCCCGCCCGCCGGTCCTCAAAATACCGCCGCAGCGTAAAGGTGGAAGACGTAAAGGCCATCTCCTCCCAGGGGATGGTCTTTTCGGTGAAGAGCGCACACTCCAGGCTTTCCTCTCCAACTCCGAACTTCCCGCCGATCAGTTCGCCCACAAACTGGAGGTAGATTTGGTTGATCCTGGGTAGGTTGTAGAGGGTGATGAGGTGACTGATTTCAACTTTAGCGGCTGCTTCTTCCCAAACTTCGCGCAGGGCGCCGTCTTCTACCGATTCTCCGTTTTCGAGGTAACCACTGGGGATGTTCCAGAAGCCGTGGCGCGGCTCAATGGCACGGCGGCAGAGCAGTACCTTGTCTTCCCACACCGGTAGGCAGCCAGCTACGATGTTCGGATTTTGGTAGTGGATGGTAGCGCAGTTGGCGCAGACGAAGCGCTCGCGGTTGTCGCCTTCGGGAATGGAAAGAGAGATGGAGGCGGAGCCGCAGTTGGAGCAGAAGTTCATGGTTGGCAAGATAGGTAAATCCTTTTATCAGCTAAGGCTAACCGCCGAAGTGTCCGGCCCTCCTTGTTTTAGCTCTTGATTCGCGTTATTTACCTACATTTGCCCCATGCCCACCCAGCGCATCATACACAACCGCGAACGCTTCGCCCTCACGATTACGCGCCTCTGCCGCCACTTGATTGAGGAGCACGGTGATTTCTCCAATACCTGCCTGATCGGTATCCAGACCGGTGGCGTGGAACTGGCTGAACGCCTGCGCGAACGCCTCCTGGAAATGGGTGTAACCAACTACGACTACGGCAAGCTGGACACCACCTTCTACCGCGACGATTTCCGGACCGCCAAGGGAGGCCTGACGCCCCACCCCACCGAAATCAACTTCCTGGTAGAAGACAAGCGTGTAGTGTTGGTAGACGACGTGCTCTTCAGCGGCCGCACCACCGTGAGCGCCCTCACCGCCCTGAACCACTACGGCCGCCCCGCCCAGGTAGAGTTACTGGTGATGGTAGACCGGCGTTTCCGGCGGACCCTACCGGTACGCGCCAATTACCGGGGTCTCTCCGTAGATACCCTTCAAAACGAATACGTCGAAGTTCAGTGGGCCGAAACCCACGGCGAAGACCAGATCATCCTAACCACCTCCTAATCAACCAGATGCCCTCCGATCAGCAACTCTCCACTAAGCACGTTCTCGGCATCAAATACCTGACCGCCGCAGACGTCGAGCTTATTCTGGACACCGCCCGCGAATTCAAGGAAGTCATCAACCGGCCCATCAAAAAGGTTCCCAGCCTGCGAGACGTAACCATCGCCAACCTCTTCTTCGAGAACAGTACCCGGACGCGCATCAGCTTCGAACTCGCCGAAAAACGCCTCAGCGCGGATACGGTGAACTTCAGCGCAGCCAGCTCCTCCGTTAAAAAAGGAGAGACCCTGCTCGATACCGTCAACAACATTTTGGCGATGAAGGTAGACATGGTCGTGATGCGCCACCCCGCCCCCGGAGCCCATCATTTCCTGGCCTCCAAAATTGACGCGAGCATCGTCAACGCCGGCGACGGCACGCACGAGCACCCAACCCAGGCCCTGCTCGATGCTTTCTCCATGCGCAACGCCGTTGGCGGAAACCTGCGCGGCAAAAACATCTGTATTTTTGGGGACATCACGCACTCCCGGGTCGCCCTTTCCAACATCTTCTGCCTGCGCAAACTGGGTGCAAACGTCCGCGTTTGCGGCCCACCAACGTTGATCCCGAAGCATATCCGAAGCCTCGGTGTTGAGGTGAATTACAACGTAGACGAAAGCCTCGCCTGGTGCGATGTGGCCAACGTGCTTCGCATCCAGCTGGAGCGGCAAGACACCAAGTTCATCCCCAGCCTGCGGGAGTACAACCGCCAGTTCGGCATCACCCGCGCGCGGGTGGATAAGCTGGACAAACCCGTCGTTATCATGCACCCCGGCCCGATCAACCGTGGGGTCGAGATTGATACGGCGGTTGCGGATTCGGAACACTCCATCATCCTTGAGCAGGTTGAAAACGGGGTGGCGGTTCGGATGGCCGTTTTGTATTTGCTGGCTGCGCGGCGGAAAGAGCAGGCGTGAATTATGAGGAATTAGAGAAAACCCTCTGTGTAACCTCAACGGCAAGGGCCTAAAGATTATCACGCCTCCAACGCCAGTTATCGCGTAGCGATTATACTTGGGTAACCCCGGACGCAGCACCGTCGCGTAGCGACACAGCGGAGTCCGGGGG
>CAYWMW010000392.1:0-4005 GCA_964458975.1 uncultured Lewinella sp.
CTAGCCCGGGTTCTGCGGCGCAGCGGCAGGCACCAGGTAAGCATGGTTAGCCAAAAGCTGTTCGATGGTGCTCTGCAGCTCGGCGTTACCGGAGCGACGGACCTGCTGCAATAGTGAGCGAACGATGGCCTCGCCACGGGCAATCTCACCTGCGTAACTAAGGCTGCGCTGCTCCGGCGAGAGGCTGTCGTAGAAATCAAGGCGATCGGCCGTATTGCGGGCCAGGGTCTCCATTACCGGAGCCACACGGCCAAACTGGCTGGCCTGGAAGTAAGGCTGCAGCATGAGCAGCGTCTGGTAGAAGAAGGGGAAGTTCATGTCCGGAAAAGCCCGGAAATACTGGTCTCCGACCTCAAGTGCTTTCTCCGTCTTTCCTTCCTGCATGAGTTGGTTCATGGTGCGGAGGATGACGAGCTGCATCGACTGGATCGCCGGCTGGTAGCTGCTCACCACGTGGGTGTCTTCCTGATCGAAGTTGCCCCACTTCCACTTATTGAGCACCAGGTCTGCGGTCTTGTCGGCGTCAATGCCACCGGAGCCGATGAGGCCCAGGTTGGGGTCTCCGTTGCCACCCGGCGTAACGGTGAGCTTGAGGGCGAGGCCTTCGAGGTCTACGTAGTTGTCCAGGCCCAGGAGCTTGCTGCGTTGGCAGGTCACGGCCCAGTAGATCGGCCGGTCGTAGAGGTTGGAGTTGATGATGTCCAGGATGGCGATCTCGTCTTTCAGCAAGCGGCTGTTGCTTACGTTGACGGGGATGCGCTGCGTCGGGCTCTCGCCTTCGGCCACCAGCCAGGGGGCACTCGCCAGGCGGCGGGGATCTACCTGGATGCCGACGTTGGCGGTGTTGTACTGCGCCTCCAGACTGGAGCCTCCGCGCAGTGGCACGGGGTTGCGGGTAGCGATCATTTTCATGAAGCCAGCAAGGCTGATCGGTTGGTCGCGGGCGCGGTCTCCTTCCGGGTTGGCGCGGTTCAGGTACGGGACCTGGTTGCGCTTGCTGCCCCGGATCATGTCTTGCGTAAGCGTCAGGTTGATGGGCGGCGAGTCGTTCATTTTATAGCGCAGCAGATCGATGTACCAGTCTACGGCGATGAGGCTGAGGTTCACTACCCGGACGTCGGTGCGGATGCCTTCTACCTCCTGGGCGTACCAGAGCGGGTAGGTATCGTTGTCTCCGTAGGTGAAGATGATGGCGTTGGGGTCTACGGATTCGAGGAAGTTGGAGGCGTAATCCCGCGCACCGGTGTGCTGGGCGCGGCTGTGATCGTCCCAGTTCTGGAAGCCCATCAGCAGCGGCGCGATGAGTACTGCGGCGGCGATTCCACCGGCTACGGCGACGCCTTTCTGGTTCATTTTGTTCTTCACCAGTTCGTAGATCGCGGGTACGGCCATGCCCATCCACATACAGAAAACGAAGAAGGAACCGACGAGTACGTAGTCGCGCTCCCGGGGTTCGTTCGGTGGCTGGTTGGTGTAGATGATGATACCGATGCCGGTGATGACGAAGAGGCCGAGCAGGCCCATGAATTCTTTATTCCTGCGCCCGGCGTGCCAGAACAGACCGATGAGGCCGAAGATGAAGGGCAGCAGGAAGTAGGTATTCCGGGCGGGGTTGTTTTTGGCTTGTTCGGGCTCTTCGTCGAGGTTGCCGAGGCGCATTTCATCGAGCGGCTTGATGCCGGAGAGCCAGTTGCCGGAGCTGTCGTCCCAATCGTAGTAGCCCTGCTCGCCGTTTTGGCGGCCGGCGAAGTTCCACATGAAGTAGCGCCAGTACATCCAGCCAAGTTGGTACCGGACCAGGAAGCCGATGTTGTCTCCCTGCGTAGGTCTTCCGCTCGGGATGGGTTTATTGGGGTCTAGCCCCAACCATTGTTTATAAAGTGCTACGCGCCCCTGGGTGTTGTCGTACATCCGGCTGAAGAGCATCATGTCTTTCTTGGAGTACTCGGGGGTAACCTTGGTGGTTACGCCTTCTTCGTACTTACCGTTCACGAGGCCGTAGCGATCTTCGGATTCGGTGGCGACAACGGTGGCGTTGAACGTCTGCCCGTAGATCAGGCTCCGCTCTCCGTACTGCTCGCGGTTCAGGTAGGGCAGCAGGCTCGTTACGTTATCCGGGTTGTTCATGTTTACAGGGGTCTTCGCTCCGGCGCGGATCACCACTACACCAACCGTGCTGAAGGCAATCACCAGCAGACCGAAACCAACGAAGAGTTGCTGCAACGCAGCCTTATTATTGTTGTGGGCGTAGCGCAAGCCAAAGAACATGATCGCACCGAGCAACAGCGCTGTAGGTATCGTACCGGAATGTACCGGCAGGCCGAAGCTGTTGACCATCGGAATTTCAAAGAACTGCCAGATCGTAGGAATTCCCACGATGACGAAAGACTGGATGAAAACGATGATCACCACACCAGCAATAACCGATACGGCAAGGCCCAGGAAGCTGTTTTCTTTCGGATTTTTCTTGTAGTAGTAGAAAATGGCCATCGCCGGGATGGTTAGGATAGACAGCAAGTGAACCCCTATGGAAAGCCCGGCGGAGAACAGGGCAAACAGCAGCCACCGATCCGCCGAAGGAACATCCGGCTTCGTGTACCACCGAATCATCGCCCAGGCGGTGAGGCAGGTAAAGAATAAGGACATGGCGTACACCTCGCCCTCTACGGCCGAAAACCATACGGAAGAAGAAAAAGCCGTAGCCAGACCGGACACCAGGCCACTACCAGCAACGGCGATGTTCTGCCCTGCATCCAGCTCAGCATCTTCATCGCGCCCAACGAGCGCGATTTTGCTGAGGCGGACCGTCATCCAGGCCACAAAGGCAGCAGAAAACGCGGTACAGATGCCCGAAGAGATATTAACGGCATAAGCAATCATCGCCGGATCAGTAGAGATCAGGTCGCCAAACCAGGCGAATACCCGGCCGATGACCAGGAAAAGCGGTGCGCCCGGAGGGTGAACCACCTGCATTTTATAAGCACCAAGTACGAACTCTCCACAGTCCCAGAGGCTGCCCGTCCGCTCCGCACTCAGGAGGTAAACGAAGGCGGCAACGGCGAATACCAGCCAGCCGGTTAGTAGATGTAAGCGATTCAATTTTCCCATGGGGTAAGTAACTTCTAATATTATGGTCTCAAGGCCCGGTAAAAGGCCGATATGGGCTTCAGATCGTCGAAAGCTCCGCAAAGCTACCATTTTTACGAATGATCGGCAGTTAGCCAGGGTTAATGATGGTTAAGGTAGTGCTCGTTCCCAAACTCCGGGATGCCTCTTTTCAGGTCTGGGAAGACCCTGATTGCTAATTTCCCCTCCCTGCACCCTGAACCCTTCCTCCCCCGGTTTCGTTAAAAAAGCACCTCTACTGCCCACCAAAACCCTGAGACATTGTATTTTACGTCCGTACCGACTTTCCCCAACGCCATGATGACGCCCCGTACCTTATTACTACCCCTTCTGCTATTGCTTGTTTTTGCCCTGCCCGCCCAGCGTTCGCTAGACGGCAGCTGGGAAGGCTTCATGACCGTAGGCGGCATCTACTCCGACAAGCAACTCCCGATGCAGTTGTACATCATCACCGAAGGCAAAAAAGTAAAAGGGCGCAGCTACGTACAACTTCCCGACGGCTCCACGCTGCGGATGGACCTGGAAGGCTATCACTACCGAGACCTGAGCATCTCCCTGAAGGAAACCGCCTTCGCCGGAGACGTCAACAACGACATCATGCCCGAATTCAACCGGCAGTACCAGATCGTCTTTAAGCCCGACCTCTGGGATCCCCACCTGAAAGGCTACTGGCAGGAGGAAACGGAGGAGGTCTTCTTACCCAAACGGCGGCGGGGGCGGATGCGGCTTACGCGGCAGAAGAAGAAGGGGGTGTAGAAGTTAGGAACTAGAAATTAGGGAACTAGGAACTAGGGAACTAGGAACTAGGAACTAGGGAACTAGAGCTAGCTCCTAGTTTCTAGTTCCCTAGCTTCTAGTTCCCTAGTTTCTAGTTTCTAA
>CAYWMW010000393.1:0-3989 GCA_964458975.1 uncultured Lewinella sp.
AGGCAACTCACTCCATCCGGCGGAGCTTATCCAGCAGTACCGCCATTTTGAGATTCAGCCGAGCACCAGCATTAAAAAACTGCCCATCAACATCAAGGTAGCCCTGATTGATGGAGACATTGTCCATAGTGGTGTACAGTGCGCTTCCGGCGGGCTGCAGGACGTTTTTCCAGTAGATACCCGCATCGGTAACGGCGAAGCCGTTTTTGGCCTGGCTGATCAGGCTTTGGTCGCAGATGAAGAAGATCCGCTCGTCTTTACCGGCGCGGAGGAATGCTTTGGTGGCGTTGCGGAGGGCGCGGGCGGGCATGGCGACAAAGTCGGTGTAGACGCGTTCGGCCTCCGACTCGAAGTCAAGAAAATCCATGACGAGTTTGAAGAGGTCCACGGTAGCCCAGTCAACACTCTGGTGGCGGAGCAGGCGCTGCGGCAGTACCCCGCCGCTGAGGTGCCCGGCGATTTCGACGATGAAGTACTCGGTGAGGTCCGCCATCGTATCGTTGATGCGGCGGGCGACGCCGGCGTAGGTTCGTTCCCCGCCGTTGATCCAGTTTACGAGGTTGGTCAATGAGCCGTCGCGGAGTTGCTGGAAGGAATTACTTTCCTCCAGGGCAGCGTAGTATTTCTTCAATTTTTCTTCACCGAAGTAAGCGATGATCCGCTCCTGAAAGTGTTCCCGGAAGGCTTGTTTGAGCTCCGCCATCGTGTATTTCCGAGTAGAGATTGCGCCCGAGGTTTTTACAGGGTCCGCTTTTACTCCACCGGTTGGAGCGGGGCTGGAAGCTGGTGATTGGCTAAGCGACGGGGGCTCCTCCTTCGGGGTACTGGTATTTCTTTGTTCCGGTGCTTCCTTGCTCACCTCCAAATCGGGCAATTCTTCGAGCACCAGAAAGTCCTCCTCCGGAGCCTGAGCCCCGGCCGCAGGAGTCTGCTCTGCTTCGGGTTGCGGGTAACCACAGCTAAAACAGAAGCGGGCGGCTGCGGGCAGTTCGGTTTGGCAGTCTGGGCAGTCTTTAGTTTTGCGCTTTACTTCTTTGGTTCCTGGTTCCGTATTGGCGGAGGGGGAAGTTGTTAGCGTTGCTTGCCGCTGTTGCTGTAGCTCCCCCGTAGGCGGAGCGGTTGTAATAGTGGGTTCGGGTTCGGGGGCGACGCGCTCGTTCTCTTCGGCAGGCGTAAAGGCAAACTCGAAGGATGGTTTTCCTTTTGCCGTGGGTACGGGTGGCCGGGCGGTAGCGGGTGGCGCTTCCGAAGTGATAGCCGGTGGTGTTGTTACGTCCTCTACCCTGCCGTCACCAAAATCTACCTCGAAAGGGATGTCGCTTGGCTTGTATACCTCGACGGGGCTTGTTTTGCGCTTTGGCCGCAGCGCTTCTCTCGGTTTTACCGGGGGAGGTGAGGCGGGTCGGGTTGGCTTTTGCAGCGTTGGCTTGGGGGAGACCGGGCGAAATCCGTCGGGTGGGGCCGTTCTCCCCTTCTTGGCGCGGGCACGGGCGATGAAGGCTTCCAGTTCGGTGAGGGTTTTCTCGTCGAGCGTAGTTTCGTCAAAGAGGCGCTCCTCCGGTTTGGCGGTGGAGAGTTTGTTCTCGCCGGTTTCAAAGAGCGGCGTTTCATCGGTTGCCAAGCGGTAATCAGGCAGCGCTTCAAAGACGGGTTCGTTGGCGCTGGACGGGAAATCTTCCGCGTAGCCGGTTTTCTTTTCGTCCTTCATAGATTGAGGTTTCCACTGTTTCGAAAGCCTTCCGTAAACCTTAGCCCTGCTTAGAAAACAACTTATGGCAGACCTTATACTCCCGGAATTGTAGCAAATATACGAATTAAACTTAAAAATGTTTAAATAAGCGATCATTTGCTACAATTTTTCTTTGTTTGTGTACCTTTGCCTTCTGATGAATAAACCAACAATTATATCCATGCCTTCCCTCACCCTGCTCCTCAAAAGCACTCCTCGCACCTGCGGCCGCGCCCTGATGCTCTTCAGTTTTGCGCTACTGCTGCTGGGCCTGAACGGCTGTAATAAGTGGCTGGGGAAAGGCCAAAAAAACATGGAGTTGGTGTGGGCCGATGAGTTTGACGGTCAGGAGCCACCCAACGAAGATAAGTGGACTTATGACCTGGCTACCGGCGGCAACGGCTGGGGAAATCAGGAAAAACAATACTACACCGACCGTGCGAAAAACGTGCGGCTGGTGGGCGGCAAACTCATCATTGAGGCCCATAAGGAAGACCATAAAGGAAGTGAATACACCTCCGCGCGGATCGTTACCCGGGGCAAACAAAGCTGGGGACCGGGGCACCGTATCGCCATCCGCGCCAAGCTGCCGCGCGGCCGGGGCACCTGGCCCGCGATCTGGATGCTGGGCGACAATATAAAGGAAGCTGGCTGGCCGTTGTGCGGCGAAATTGACATCATGGAACACGTCGGTTTCAACCCCGATTCACTCTTCGGAACGGTACACACCAAAGCTTTCAACCACATCCTGGGCACCCAGGTCGGTGGCAGCATCGCCGCCAAAGACCTGGAAACCAACTACCACGTTTACAGCATCGACTGGCACTACGACCGTATTGACTTTCAGCTCGACGGGAAGACCTATCACACCTTCAACAAACCTCCCGAAGCGGGCGTAGACGAATGGCCTTTCGATGCGCCCCAGTACCTACTCCTCAACCTTGCCGTTGGCGGAAGCTGGGGCGGACGTAAAGGAGTTGACGAAACCATCTGGCCGCAACGGTTAATGGTGGACTGGGTGCGGGTTTATGCGCATCGGTGATGTAGATTGCAGAGTATATAGTGCAGAGTACAAAGTGCAAAGTACAGAATGCAGCCACACTCCGACGCAACCTGAAACTTGTAACCCTGCAACTTGCCAACCTATAAGCTGCCCCGCTGAATGCTAAAAGACAATCACAACCGCCAGACCACCTACCTCCGCCTAGCGGTTACGGACCGGTGCAACCTACGCTGTCGGTACTGCATGCCTGCGGAGGGGATTGACTTTGCGGCGCGGGCGGCCTTGCTCACCTTTGAGGAAATTCTGTTCCTCTGTGAAGTGCTGGCGGAACTCGGCGTCAACAAGGTCCGGCTGACCGGCGGTGAGCCCCTCTCCCGCAAAGGCCTGCCGACACTGGTAAAGGGCCTGGGCCAGCTCTTCCCCAAAATGGCGATGACGACCAACGGGATTCTGCTGCCGCCGGTGCTTGATGAGCTGGTCGGTTACGGCCTCAATCACTACAACCTTAGTCTGGATACGTTGCGTGAAGACCGTTTTTTCCAGATTACCCGGCGGGACGACTTCGCCGGTACCTGGAACGCGCTCGAAGCGCTGCTGAAACGGGGCATCAAAACCAAGGTCAACGTCGTAGTCCTGAAAGGAACCAACGACGACGAACTCGGCGACTTCGTCGCCCTGACCAAAGACCGCAAGCTCGACGTTCGCTTCATCGAAGCGATGCCTTTCAACGACGACGACGGCAACCACCACCTCTACCTTTCGCACACGGAAATGCTGGCCAGGATCCAGGAAAGCTTCCCCGACATCGCACCGGAGCGGGGCGAGGCGAATAGCAGCTCGGTGGCTTACCGGGTACCGGGGTTTCAGGGTACGGTGGGCATCATCCCGGCGTACAGCCGCAGTCTTTGCGGCAGCTGCAACCGGCTACGCCTTACGCCAAAGGGGACGATGCTTAACTGTCTGTACTCTACCAAAGGGATTGAGCTGTTGCCGCTGCTGCGGCAGGGCATTGGCCGCCAGGACCTGGCGGACTTGATTACCCAGTTCGTCCTCGGAAAGCACAAAACCGGGCACGATACGCAACGGTTGGAACAGGCGGGTGATATATTTGCTAGTATGACTTCTATTGGGGGGTAGTTGGTTGTACTTAAAACCCCTGTTTTCATTCCCTTGAATAACTACTCTCTAAAATATGGCTTCCCTACAAGACCGGCTTAAGACACAACTTACTTCACTGCAAGAGAGTATTGAACTAGC
>CAYWMW010000394.1:0-3983 GCA_964458975.1 uncultured Lewinella sp.
GCGCTTGCGGCGCGCGCGGCTTGCAACCGCATTTACTGAACGTGGCATATAGCTCTGTTTTTGTGCAGTACGGAGACCGATTGGTTCTTTAGGCCCGTACTCTCGTGGAAAATAGAGATTCCTCGCTGGGAATTTCTTGGGGTGGAGAGTCTTTCTCTCTTTTACTTACAAAGAAGGCGCTTGATCCGCTTCTCATCAGCAACAGAAACCATCGCACCGTCACGAAGACGAAGCTTAGCCTTGTTGGATTTGTTGCGCATCATGTGCGACGTGTAAGCCTGGAAACGCTTCACTTTACCGGTACCGGTAATCTTGAAACGCTTTTTTGCACTGCTGTGCGTTTTCATCTTGGGCATGGCACAAGTTTTTTATTAAGGGAGCGCAAAGGTAGGTTGCTGTCAGTTGTTTACCAAACTTTGATTAAACTTAGATTTCTTCCCGGTGGCATAAATTATAATGGATAGACAAGATTAGCCTCAAAGAGTATTGGTTTGGTAAACAACTGGCAGCTAAATCAAGAATCGAGAATCGAGAATCGAACCCCCGGCATCAGCCGCTCCAAAAGCTCAGAATAAACAGTATGCTTCCCCGCCTCCGGGTTCCCATCAACGCCCATCCGTACAATCACCATATCCCATTCTGGTACGACGAGGCAGACATTATGGTTCAGCCCGCTGGTGTAGTAGGCGTGTACGGGCGCGTTGATGACCCACCAGCTGAAGCCGTAGATACCGCGCCCGTCGGTGTTTTTGCGGTCGGTATCGGCGAGGTCCAGGGTGGTGGGAACTTGGTTGGTGGTGGCCTGGGCCACCCAGCCTTCGGGCAGGATGCGCTTGCCGTTCCAGACGCCGTCGTTAAGGAACAGGTGGCCGAAGCGCGCCTGGTCTGCGGCGCACATCTTGATGCCCGTGCCGCCGAAGTTGACGGGCGTTCCGTCCTCCAGGGCTTCCTCGCTCCACCAGGTCCAGTCTTTGATGCCGATGGGGTACATCAGCAGTTCGGCGAGGTAGTTCTCCAGGGAGGTGCCGGCGGCCTGGGTGACTGCGCGGCCGAGCATGATCATCGCCTCGTCCCAGTAGGCGTAGGCGGAGCCGGGGGCGAAAATGGGTGGTGCTGGCTGGAAGGGCCTAGCAGACCAGTCCTGACTTTCCTCGCCCCAGCGGCTTTTGCCCACCGCGTCGTAGCCACTCGTCATGGTCAGGAAATGGCGGTAGGTAGCCGTCGGGTAGTATTCTTTTAATAGTGGTTCGTGGTCGGCTACGGCTTGGTCTAGCGAGAGTTTGCCCGCACCAGCCAGCAGGCCAACGGCCGTGCTGGTGAACGACTTTGTACAGCTCCAGATGTCGTGTACTTTGGCGATGCTGTCGCCAGCCCAGATCAGGCGGCCGTGGCGGATCACCATCGTTTCCTGCAGCCCGTCTTCCTTGCAGTGGCCGTCCAGGTAGCGGAGTGCATCGGCCAGTACAAGTGAGTCAATACCGACATTTTGGGCGCGGTCGCGGGTCCAGTGGGAGGTTGGAAAGAGCAGGGGAGGGGCGGTGTACGTCTCCCCGGCGGAGACTTCCGTTGCCGCCGTTTCGGGAGTAGCTGCTGGCCCGCAGGCGAAGAAAAGGATGGGGAGTAGGGCTAGTGGAGGTCTCATTTGGTGAAGTTAAGGCGGGTTGAGCGCTTGTAGCGCGATTACTTTCTGTAGATATCGCGCTATACTACTCTACATGATTCGACAGGCAAGTCATCCCGTAGGGATTTAACACTAGTAACCCAAGACGTAGCGCAGCGCAGTCTTGGGTTGTAGCGTCTCCCACACGAAAACCTGCACTGCGAAGCGGTGCGCTGCGTACAATAATGTATGGATCGCGCTACAAGCGCTCAACCCGGATCTTAATACTATCCACAGGCTCAAAGCCCAGTTATCCGCTCTCCCGATATACCAATGCCCGGAAACCTCCCCCCGCACCTGCGGCCCCGCCCAAAGTAGGGGGGAAGGGAGTAAAGGGTAAAGGCCCCCCTTACTCCTTTTCCCTTTACCCCCTTACTCCCTTACTCCCCGTGTCAGTTTTTGCCGAAGTGACCTGACAACTTGCCACCCATCGAAAATGGCCCTACTTTTGCACCCCTGAACAACAATGAAAAATTTTTTCAAAATGTCCAAGAAAGAAAAAGACCCAATCGTCGACGACGAAGTGCTGAAAAACGCAGGGGCTGAACCCGAAGAGCATACTATTTCCGACGAAGTAGAAGCCGATCTGGAAGACCACCTCGAAGAGGGCGCCGTAGCCGATCTCGATAATATGGTCGCGACCCTGGAAGCACAGATTACTGAAAAAGACGAGCGCCACCTGCGCCTCTACGCCGAGTTTGAAAACTTCAAGAAGCGCAACCGCAAAGAAAAACTGGAACTGATGGATACCGCCGGGCGGAAAACGATGATGGCGCTTCTGCCCGTCATCGATGATTTCGACCGTGCCGCAAAGCAAGCGGAAAGTGATGAAGACACGAGGAAAGTCTGGGAAAGTGGCGTTGGCCTCATCGTAAAAAAGATGATGAAGACCCTCGAAGGGCAGGGCCTGAAGCCAATGGCCAGCACCGGTGAAACTTTTGATGCCGAGCTGCACGAAGCCATCGCCGAAATTCCCGCCCCCGAAATGGCGGGCAAAGTGGTTGACACGGTCGAAAACGGCTATTTCCTGAACGAAAAAATTATCCGCCACGCCAAGGTTGTAGTTGGCAAATAAGGGAGACGTTAAACTCTGTTTTTAACGACTTCAACATTTAAGCAATTCCACTATGGCAAAGAGAGATTATTACGAAGTACTCGGTGTAGAAAAAGGTGCCGACGAGAAGGCCATCAAGAAGGCCTACCGCAAAAAGGCGATGAAGTACCATCCGGACCAAAACCCGGACAATAAGGAAGCGGAAGAGAAGTTCAAGGAGGCCGCTGAAGCCTACGATGTGCTTTCCGACGGAAACAAACGCGCCCGCTACGACCAGATGGGCCACCGTGCTTTCGAGCAGGGCGGCGGCTTCGGCGGCGGCGGAGCTGGCGGTATGACCATGGAAGACATCATGGAGCAGTTCGGCGGCATGTTCGGCGGTGGCGGCGGCGGTGGCGGCTTCTTCGGCGGCGGCGGCGGGCCCCGCCGGCAACCACGCGGAGAACGCGGCTCTAACCTGCGCATCAAGGTAGCCCTGTCTCTGGAAGAAATCGCCTCCGGTGTAACCAAGCGCATCAAAGTGAAGCGCCAGACGAAGTGTGGAACCTGCGCTGGCTCCGGCGCAAAAGATTCCTCCAGCGTATCTACTTGTACCACCTGTGGCGGCGCCGGAGTAGTACGTCAGGTACGTTCTACCTTCCTGGGGCAAATGGCGACCACGACTACCTGCCCGACCTGTACCGGCTCCGGTAAAATGATCAAAGCCAATTGCTCCAACTGTAAGGGCGAAGGCCGCGTCTATGACGAAGACACCATCGAAGTAAACATCCCCGCCGGAGTGGAAGAAGGCCAGCAACTCAGCATGCGCGGCAAAGGCAACGCCGGCCGCCGGGGTGGCCCCGCCGGAGACCTGCTGATCAACATCGAAGAAAAGCCGCACGAATTCCTCCAGCGGGATGGCCAGAAGCTGATCTTCGATCTCCCCCTGAATTTTGCTGATGCCGCGCTCGGGACTTCCGTTGAGGTCCCGACCATCACCGGGAAGGTGAAGATCAAAATCCCCGCCGGTACCCAGTCCGGCAAAATTTTCCGCCTGCGAGGTAAAGGCCTGCCAGCTCTTCAGGCCTACGGAACCGGCGATCAGCTCATCCAGGTAAACCTCTGGACACCCAAAACATTGACGAAGGAAGAAACCTCCATGCTCGAAAAAATGAGGGAGATGGATAACTTTAAGCCTAAATTAGAGAAAGGCGATAAAGGCTTCTTCGAGCGCATGAAGGAATATTTTAGCTGATGTTTTCTCTTTGAAATTTTTAACCCCATTTCGGC
>CAYWMW010000395.1:0-3980 GCA_964458975.1 uncultured Lewinella sp.
AAAACACGCAAAGGAATGGCAAGCACCTACCGCCAGGCCACCCCCACATACCGCTCATTCTTCCGAAACTTATCCGGCACCACCGCCAGAATGGCTTTGCGGAGCTCAACGATCAGTTGCTCCCGGCTGAAGACCTTGCTCACCACCAAGCTTACTTCCCGCGCCGGTTGGGGCGCGGCGAATGACTTCACGTAGCCTTTATCAAGGGTTGGGTGGACGCTCATTTCGGGCACAATCGTATACCCCTGGTTGTTGCGCACCATATTCTTCAGCGTCTCGATGGAACCGGCCTGAAAGGTGACGGCCCGGTCCAGCTGGCTGCCGTCCGTCCGGAAGTTGCAGATGTTGAGCACCTGGTTCCGGAAGCAGTGACCCTGTTCCATGATCCAGAGTTCTTCCTGATTGACGTGTTCCGGCAGCAACGGGTCGTTGGTCAGGATGCGCTCCGTCGGCGCAGCGTAAACCTGGAGTGGCTCGTAGAAAAGAACGATCTCCCGCAGTTGCTTTTCTTCCAGCGGGGTAACGAGTAAGCCCAGATCGACCTTGCCCCGCTTGAGCCCCTCCATGATCTCTTCGGACTGCATCTCCCGGATGATGAGGTGAACGTCCGGAAAGCGGGAGGTGAACGACTGCAAAAACAGCGGTAATAGATAAGGTGCCAGCGTCGGGATGATGCCTAGAACATAGGTGCCCGCCAAACTTCCCGTTTCTTCCCGCAGCAAGGCCTCCAGCCCGGCCACGTCTTCGAGGATGATGCGGGCCTGGGCGATCACCTTCTCCCCGATCGAAGTGGGGCGCAGGGGGCTGGCCTGCCGGTCGATGAGCTGAACGCCCAGCTCTTCCTCCAGTTTCTTGAGCTGGGTAGTCAGGGTGGGCTGCGCTACGAAACACTGCTTTGCGGCCAGGCTGAAGTGGCGCAGATCGTCGAGTGCAAGTAGGTAGCGGAGTTGTTGGAGGGACATCGTGTACGTTTTTTCAGGAAGAAACCTCCTGACGAGTTAGAAGCTGTAATCTACGGTGAGCACACAAGTTTATAGCCGTACGTTTTCCGCTAAAACCCCCTTCCCAACCCCTACCCCACAGGGGAGGGGCTTGTGAAAACGCTAAGCGTTTTAAGGTGACGTACGTAGCACTTATAAACGCTATCAATAATTGACTAAAATGATAGTTACTAGGTACTAAGCGAAGGCAGAGCCGCAGCGTTTTTGCTCCCCTCCCCAGCCGAAGGCGGTTTGGGGAGGGGCTGGGGGAGAGGGTTTTACGCGGGTGTAAAGATGTGTGCTCACCGTAGAGCTGTAATGATATTCACGGCATTATAGTTTAAACCTATTAACATGAAATTTAATCAATTTTGAGAATAGGTCATTGAGGACTATTTTTGTATCCGCAAGGAGAAAGAAGGGAGCAGTGCTTTACCTCAACGTGCAAAATGTATCCGCGAATTCGGACAATTTTACTAGTTGAGAATGAAACATTTACTCTACCGCCATCCTTAATTTATACAGTAACAACCAGTCAGTAGGGGATATTCCTACTGGCCTCAGACTCAGAATCTATAAAAAAAACCACCATCATGGAACACATGAAAAACGAAAATGGCACCCAGGCCTGGGACATGAATCAATCGAGCAAATGCCCCTTCATGGCTGGTTCGCCTCAGAAGACAGCCGGAGACGGAACGGATAATACCGACTGGTGGCCGAACCGCCTGAAGCTGAACATTCTTCGTCAGAACTCCGAGCTCTCCAATCCGCTCGATCCTGACTTCGACTACGCCGAGGCCTTCAAGAGCCTTAACCTGGCGGAGGTCAAAAACGACATTGCTGAGCTGTTAACCGATTCGCAGGATTGGTGGCCAGCAGACTACGGCCACTACGGCCCCTTCATGATTCGGATGGCGTGGCATAGTGCCGGAACTTACCGTATCTCCGACGGGCGCGGTGGCGCAGGATCCGGCAGCCAGCGCTTCGCACCGCTGAACAGTTGGCCCGACAACGCCAACCTGGACAAGGCCCGCCTGTTGCTGTGGCCGATCAAGCAGAAGTACGGCAATAAGCTGAGCTGGGCCGACCTGATGATCCTGACCGGTAACGTTGCCCTGGAAACGATGGGCTTCAAAACCTTCGGCTTCGCCGGTGGCCGCGAAGACATCTGGGAGCCAGAGCAAGAAATCTACTGGGGCTCCGAAAGCGAATGGCTGGCCAATCAGGACCGCTACGCCAAAGGAGAACTGGAGCAACCGCTCGCCGCTTCTCACATGGGCCTCATCTACGTTAACCCGGAAGGGCCAAACGGTAACCCCGACCCCGTAGCTGCTGCGCACGACATCCGCACCACCTTCGGCCGCATGGCCATGAACGACGAAGAAACCGTCGCCCTCATCGCCGGAGGACACACCTTCGGTAAAACCCACGGTGCTGCCGACCCGGACAAGTACGTGAGCGCAGAGCCCGCCGGTGCATCCATCGAGGAGATGAGCACGGGCTGGAAGAACAGCCTCGGTAGCGGACACTCCGAAAACACCATCACCTCCGGACTGGAAGGTGCCTGGACGACAACCCCCGCCCGCTGGAGCCACGACTACTTCAACCACCTCTTCGGCTTTGAATGGGAGCTTTACAAAAGCCCCGCCGGAGCAAACCAGTGGCGGCCCAAGAACAACGGAGGTGCCGGAACGGTGCCTGATGCACACATTGCCGGAAAGACCCACCAGCCTTTCATGCTGACAACGGACCTCTCTTTGCTGGAAGACCCCGCCTACCGCAAAATCTCCGAGCGCTTCCACAAAGACCCCGCTGCTTTTGAGGACGCTTTCGCCCGCGCCTGGTTCAAGCTCACGCACCGCGACATGGGCCCGATTGAACGCTACCTCGGCGACGATGTGCCAACGGAAGAACTGATCTGGCAAGACCCCGTTCCTGCCGTAGATCACGAACTGGTAAACACTGAAGACGTAACCAAGCTGAAGCGGATGCTGCTGGCTTCCGGCCTCACCGTGTCCCAGCTGCTGACTACCGCCTGGGCTTCTGCCTCTACCTACCGCGACTCCGACAAGCGCGGTGGTGCCAACGGCGCCCGCATCGCCCTCGCCCCACAGAACGGCTGGGAAGCGAACAACCCTAAAGAACTCGCTTCCGTGCTCGAAACCATGAAAGCTGTTCGTAAGGAGTTCAACTCCGGCGATAAGAAAGTATCTCTTGCTGACCTCATCGTTATCGGTGGCTGCGCCGCCGTTGAGCAGGCTGCCAAAGACGGCGGGTTCGACGTAACCGTGCCTTTCACCCCGGGCCGTACCGACGCTACCCAGGAGAAGACGGACGTAATCTCCTTCGCAGCACTTGAGCCATCCGCTGATGGTTTCCGCAACTACTACAACCCGGCCGACGAGCGCCAGCCGGAAGCACTACTGGTAGACCGCGCCAACCTGATGAAGCTCACCGCTCCTGAAATGACCGCCCTGATCGGTGGTATGCGCGTGATCGGTGGCAACTACGACGGCTCCAACAACGGTGTCTTTACCGACAAGCCCGGAAAGCTGAGCAACGACTTCTTCGTGAACGTCGTTGATCTGGGTACCGCATGGAAAGCAGTAGAGGGAAACAACAACCTGTTCGAAGGATCCGACCGTAAGACCGGTGACGTAAAATGGACGGGAACCCGCACGGACCTCGTCTTCGGCTCCAACACAGAGCTGCGGGCCATCGCTGAGGTATACGCCTCCAACGATGGTGAAGAGCGCTTTGTACGCAACTTCGTTGCTGCCTGGAGCAAGGTGATGAACCTCGGGCGTTTTGACCTGAAGTAAGACAGGTACTAACCCTTTCTTAGGAGTTTCAAAGAAGCCCCGCTGTCTGTTTCAGGCAGCGGGGCTTTTCGATATAGTCCCGGAGGGACGCCTAGCCTAGCGAGGGGTGAAGCAGTATGGCGCAGCCATCCGCGCAACCCCTCGCTCGCAGCCATCCGCGCAACCCCTCGCTCGC
>CAYWMW010000396.1:0-1669 GCA_964458975.1 uncultured Lewinella sp.
TGCTCGCGCTCCAGGTCGGGTACGCCGAGGAGCTTTTCGTAGAAGAAGGCCGTTGGACAATTCAGGTAGCCGTACAGCGCGCTCACGCTAAGGCGGAAATCTTTGAGTAGCTCCGCGATGGCGGAGGCTTCGAGGCCGGGCAGGCGGCTTTGGTCGGTTGGTTGGAGTTGGAGCACGGCGGTCTCCATGGTCTCTTCGGCCGTGAGGCCAGCTTCTTCGATTTCGAGGCCAGCTTCGGTCACCAGCTCGTCGAGGAAGGAGACGCGTTGTTGGGCCTTGCCCTTGCCGTCCAGGTCGGCGACGGACATTACCACCTCCGTTTTAGCGCGGGTCAGGGCCACGAAGAAGAGCCGGCGGCGGGCTTCGTCTTCGCTCTCCGCACCGGTATAAGTTAGGGTGTCGGGGAGCTTGAACTGAGACTTGCGGCCGCCCTTTGGCTTACCCCATTTTGTTTCTGAACAGTCGAGCATCCACACCTTATCGAACTCCAGCCCCTTTGCGCTGTGGGCCGTTACAAGCAGGACGGCCTCGGCTTGGTCGAGGTGCGAACGCAGGGGGAGTTGGATGCGGTTCTCGTCCATCTGCTGTAAAGTCTCCAGCAAGCCACCGAGCATTATTCTGGGCCGCCGGGCTACTTCCGCGACCGTAAAATCGGCGAAGGTGGCGAGGTGTTGCAGCAACTCCGCCCGGTTGGGGTGGCGGAGCACGGTGGGCAGGAGGCCGGAGCCGTTCATGGCGCGCTCCACGTATTCGGTGAGGGGATAGAGGCCGATTTCGCCGATCATGTCTTCGAGCCAGTCGGCGGCCACCTGGATGGCGTCGCCGTCGCGGAGGTCTTCTGGCCAATGCTGGGGCAGTTGTAGGAAATCGCGCCAGGTGGTTAGCCCCCCGGCCCCCAGAGGGGGAGTACCACCGGAGCGATACGCTAAGCGAGCACGGTTAAGGCGGGCCAGGTCGTGCGGCCAGAGGCCGAAGCAGCGGAAGTGGAGCACGCGGAAGAGCAGGTATTCCCCGGTGCCGGGGCGGTCGTATTCGGCCTGGAGGTAGTGCAGCAGGTCGAGCAGTTGGCGGACCGGCCGGCCGTTGAGCACGTTGGGGCGGCGCTTGCTGCGGTAGGGGATGTCGGCCCGTTCCAGCAGGTGGCGCAGCTCGGTGGCCTGGCCGTGGCGGGCGTAGATGATGGCCATTTCTGACCAGGGGGTGCCAGCGGCGTTCCAGGTTCTTAGCTGGTTGATTAGGTGGCCGGTTTCCTGGTGGGTGTCGGGGAAGGAGAGGATGCGGACAGGTGAATCCCTCTCCCCCGGCCCCTCTCCTCGGGAGAGGGGAGACGTTGGAGGTGTCGAAGGTGATTCATCGGGCGCGGCCGCAGGTGCGGGGGAGGTTGAAGGGGTTGGGCTCGAGGCCCCCGGACTACGCTGCGCTGCGTCCGGGGTTACTGACGGTGTATCCGCTACGCGGAAGCTCGGCGAGGCAGGCGGCACTGGTGCAGCCATCTCCTCCTCTCGGGAAAGGGGAGACGTGGCGGGTGGGGCAGACCCCGGACTGCGCTGCGCTGCGTCCGGGGTTACTGACAGTGTATCCGCTACGCGGAAGCTTGGCGAGGCAGGCGGCACCGGTGCAGCCATCTCCTCCTCTCGGGAAAGGGGAGACGTGGCGGGTGGGGCAGACC
>CAYWMW010000396.1:1769-3960 GCA_964458975.1 uncultured Lewinella sp.
GACTGCGCTGCGCTGCGTCCGGGGTTACTGACAGTGTATCCGCTACGCGGAAGCTCGGCGAGGCAGGCGGCACCGGTGTACCCTTCGTCCCTTGCTCCTTTAATCCCTTACTTCGCACCTGCGTGCTCGCCAAAAAATCCGGATTACTAGCGACCAAGGCCTTCTCGACTGAAAGCTTCGGCAGCTTATTCCCGATGCGGAGTTCGTTCTTTGCAATGAGGGTGGAGGCCACGTCGAGAATTTCCTGGCGGCTGCGGTAGTTCTCGGTCAGGGTGACCAGCTTTACGTCGTCGTAGCGCTGGAAAAAGTCGATCATGGAGCGGAGGCGCGCGCCCTGAAACTCGTAGATCGCCTGGTCGTCGTCGCCGACGATGAAGATATTCGGCCGCTCCCAGTATTCCACCAGGCTGCGGACGATCGCGTCCTGGGAACCGTTCGTATCCTGAAATTCATCCACCAGTACGTACTGGTAGCGCTCCTGGTAGGCGCGCAGCAAGGTTGGGAAATCGTTGAAGGCGCGCAGCACCCAGCCAATCATGTCGCCGTAGTCGTAGCGGCGTTCGCGGCGCAGGGCCTCCTGGTAGGCGGGGAAGAGGGCTACGGCGGCCCGGAGGCGTTTCATGCGCAGTATTTCTTCGTCGACAAGCCCTTGTTTGGGGTCTCCGGCGGCTTTGTCTTTATACTTCTTTTTGTAGACGAAGTCGGGGTGCGTTGGTAACTCCGCTACGTACCGATCGATCTTCTGCTCCATGTCGTCCAGCTCCCAGTTCTCGGCCTTTATGGCGGAGAAGAGGTGCTTCAGGTGAGGCTCGTAGAAGTACGGATCGTGGTAGCCCTGCCGCAGGGGTGTGTCCTGCTCCAGCCCATCCAGCAAACTGCGGACGATGCGGATCTGCTCCAACTCGCCGAGCGGCTCCAGGTCCGGCTTACCGAAGTACTGGAGGTTCTGCTGGATCAAATTGCTGCAAAAGCCGTGGAAGGTAAATATCCCGATCCGGTGCGCCTCCGGGCCGATGAACTTCAGCAACCGCTCGCGCATCGCCTTCACGCCCGCTTCCGTGAAGGTGAGGCAGAGGATGTTGTGTGCGCCGGTATCCGTCTCGCTCAGGATGTTACCGATGCGGGCGGCGAGGAGGTGGGTTTTGCCCGTTCCCGGCCCGGCCAGGACCATCACCGGCCCGTCGATTTTTTCTACGGCGGCGCGTTGCGCCGGGTTGAGGCGGTTTAGCTCGGTCTGGAAAGTAGCGTTGTATTGATAGCGGGAGAGCAACGGGGTAGGGTTGAGTGTGGAGGGCCAAGATAGGGGGAATTTATTTCTGGAGGGTTTGTTTGGTTAGGGTAATCGCTTTTAGTCGTAGGCTGTCTAATCTGTCGCGTTCAGCCCGTGGTAACCTCACCCCATCCCCTCTCCAACAAGCCTCGCCCCAGGCTCGGCGGACCACCGGAGGTAGCCGCGTAGCGAAAGGGGCTATTCTGAAGAAAACGCGCTGCGTTTTAACGGTAAAAACCCGTTACGGGTTAAGACCGTCAGATTAGACAGCCTACTTTTAGTTGCTAGGAGCATTCGGACCTCGTGGTGCCTCATATTGGCCAACAATTCTTCACCACATCATGTTACTTAGGGGCAGTAGCAAAGCCTGCTTCACCGCTTGGCGCTCCTTCGGGAAGACGGCAAGAGGAAAGTCCGGGCAACGTAGGGCACCACGCCGGCTAACGGCCGGGGGCCGAGGAGAAATCCGAAGGCTACGGAAAGTGCCACAGAAAGCGATACCGCCCGTGATTTCGGTTGCGGGTAAGGGTGAAAACGTGCGGTAAGAGCGCACGGCCCGCCGTGGCAACACGGTGGGCGGGTAAACCCCGTGGGTTGAAATACCACGCAGTATTGTTGCCTCCGGGCAGTCGTCGGCTCCGGCGATCCTTTGCGGGGCAATGCGGGTAGGTAGATCGAGCCCGCTGGCAACGGCGGGCCTGGATAAATGGTGAAGCGCTCCTCCACCTTCGGGTAAGGAGCTGACAGAACCCGGCTTATCGGAGCTTTGAAACTGCATTAATGACGGCCTGGCCGGTGCCTTAGGCATCGGTTCCGGGCCGTCGCCTTTTTGGGGAGGATGCGTAGAATTCGACTGGTGAGTTGAACCGTGTGTATAACGAGATGCACAAACATGGATGCTCGCTTCGCTCGTAACCTCAC
>CAYWMW010000397.1:0-3924 GCA_964458975.1 uncultured Lewinella sp.
GTTCCCCCTTTGGGGGCTAGGGGGCCAAAAAAGCGACAATTTGGTTTGCGCCCAACAGTCAGGTAGCAGTAGGCGAAGTACTATCTGACCGTTTGACTGCCCGACGATTTGACTATCCGCCTCCCTACTCCTATCTTCGCCAGCGAAAATTCGCTAAAGGCCATTTAACCCCAGGCCAACTTATAGCGTTACTACTTTTACACAATTATCATCATGCAACACCGAATAAAGAAAGTCGCCGTACTTGGCTCCGGCGTAATGGGTTCTGGCATCGCCTGCCATTTCGCTAACATCGGCCTCGACGTGCTCCTGCTCGACATCGTTCCGTTCAACCTCTCCGACGAAGAGAAGAAAGACCCCGTGAAACGAAACAGCCAGGCCGTGAAGGCCCTGGCAACAGCCATCAAGTCTAAACCAGCCCCGCTGTTTAAAAAGGACTTCGCCAGCCACATCACCACCGGAAACTTCGACGACGACTTCGAGAAGATCGCGGATTGTGACTGGATCATCGAGGTAGTGATTGAGCGTCTCGACATCAAACAGCAGATTTTTGAAAAAGTAGACAAACACCGCAAAGCCGGTTCCCTCGTCACCTCCAACACTTCTGGCATCCCGATCAAGATGCTGGCCGAAGGCCGCTCCGCAGATTTCCAGAAGCATTTCTGTGGCACCCACTTTTTTAACCCGCCGCGCTACCTGCGCCTCTTCGAGGTGATCCCGCACGAAGGCACGGACCCCGGCGTCGTTGACTTCTTCATGCACTACGGCGATGTTTACCTCGGTAAACAAACCGTACTGTGTAAGGACACACCGGGCTTCATCGGTAACCGCATCGGCGTAATGTCTGGCGTACAGATGATGGACCTGACGGTGAAGTACGACATGACCATTGAGGAGGTAGACGCCATCACCGGCTCCCTCATCGGCCGGCCGAACACGGCCACTTACCGCCTGCAGGATCTCGTTGGTATTGACACCAGCGCCAAGGTCTCCGGCTTCGTGATGGGCAACGTTTCCGACGATGAGTACATCGAAACCGTGAAGGGCAAGGAACAGCCGAAGTTCATGAACTTCCTGCTGACCAATAAATTCTACGGCAACAAATCCGGCCAGGGCTTCTACAAAAAGACCAAAGAACGGGATGAGAAAGGCAAGTCCATCATCCACGCCCTGAACCTGAAAACGATGGAATACGCCCAGGCAACCCGCCCGCGCCCCGCCATCGGCAAGGCCAAGATGATCGACGACATGGGCCAACGGATGAAGACCATCGTTGGCGGAGACGACCGCGAGAGCAAGTTCCTCCGCGAATACTACGCCGGCCTCATCGCCTACTCCGCCAACCGCGTCCCCGAAATCGCCGACGATCTGTACAGCATCGACGATGCCATGCGCACCGGTTACTTCTGGGAGTACGGCCCCTTCGAGACCTGGGACCAGATCGGCCTCGCCGAAGGCATCAAGATGATCGAAGAGACCGGCGGTAAAGTTGCTGACTGGGTAACGGAAATGAAGGCTGCTGGCCACGATGCTTTCTATAAAGTAGAAGGCGGCAAGCGGATGTTCTACGACCAGGCAAGCAAGAGCTTCAAGCCCGTGCCGAGCCTCGAAAACTACATCATCCTGGACACCCTCCGGGAGAAAGCGCCGGTACTTCAGAACGACTCCGCTACCGTCCACGACCTGGGCGACGGCGTGATGTGCGTAGAGTTCACCTCCAAGTCGAACTCCATCGACGACGCCATCGGCCAGGCAATTTCTGATGCCATCGATAAGGCGGAGGAAGAAGGCTGGGCCGGCATCGTGATCGGTAACAACGCCAAAAACTTCACGGTGGGCGCCAACCTGATGAACGTCGGGATGATGGCCATGCAGCAGCAGTTCAAGGAACTCGACGGTTTGATCGACGGCTTCCAGCAGCTGAACATGAAGATCAAAACCTGTAAGGTGCCCGTTGTGGTAGCCACCCAGGGCTACGTCTTCGGCGGTGGCTGCGAAATCAGTATGCACGCCGATGCGGGCGTCTACGCCGCAGAAAGCTACATCGGTCTCGTGGAGGTTGGTGTCGGCCTCATCCCCGGCGGTGGTGGAACGAAGGAGATGGCACTCCGCGCCTCCGATAAATTCTTTGAAGGCGACGTGATGATGCCGACCCTGATCGATGCCTTCCAGACCATCGCTACGGCGAAGGTCTCCACTTCAGCCTCCGAGGCATTTGACTTCGGCTACCTAATCGAAGGCAAAGACTTCGTGGAAACGAATATGCAACGCAACATCGGTGAAGCGAAGCGCAAGGTGCTCGAACTCGCCCGCGAGTACGTAGCCCCGAGCATTCGCGAAGACATCACCGTGCTCGGTCGTGCCGGACTGGCCGCGCTCTACACGGCAATCAACGAGTTCAAACTCGGCAAGTACATCTCTGAGTACGACGGCGTTGTAGCTGGCCACGTAGCCAACATCCTCTGTGGCGGCGAACTCACCCAAACCACCAAGGTGAGCGAGCAGTACCTGCTGGACCTCGAACGTGAGGCCTTCCTCAGCCTGCTGGGCAACCAGAAGACGCTGGAACGGATTCAGTACACACTGCAGAACAACAAACCCCTCCGGAATTAAGGGCGCAAAGGAATAAGGGAGTAAAGAGTGAGACCTCTAAACTTCCCTATCCGACAAACCCCCTTTTCACCAATTTAAATAATACGAGGAGGAAGTTAGTAAAACAGCGGTAGATCAAAACCGCCCACCCTTTACTCCCTTCTTCCCTTAAGCCCTTACCATGGAAGCTTACATAGTAAAAGGATTCCGCTCCGCCGTTGGCCGCGCCAAAAAAGGAGGATTCAAAAATTACCGCTCGGACGACCTCGCCGTCGATGTGATCAAACACCTCATGAGCACCGTACCCGAACTGGACCCCAAGCTCGTTGACGACGTGATCGTCGGCTGCGCCAACCCGGAAGGGGAGCAGGGGCTGCAGGTCGGCCGTCTTATCGCAGCGCGTGCGCTCGGCAAGGAGGTACCCGGCATCACCATCAACCGTTACTGTGCCTCCGGTCTGGAGTCCATCGCCATGGCGGTGGGTAAGATCAAGGCGGGTTTCGGAGACATCTACCTCGCCGGTGGAGCCGAGAGCATGAGCCAGATCCCGATGACGGGCTACAAACTTAGCCCGAGCTATAAGGCGACGATGGACAACGTCAACTACCACGTCAGCATGGGCAAAACGGCCGAGGCCGTCGCCGAAAAGTACGAGGTCACCCGTGAGGAGGCCGACGCTTTCGCGGTACGCAGCCACGACCGCGCCATTGCCGCCATCGACGGTGGTAAGTTCGACGGGCAGATCGTGCCCGTAGAAGTCGAAGACGTCTTCGTTAAGGACGGCAAGATGGTCAAGAGCAGCCACGTAGTGAAGATGGACGAAGGCATCCGCCGGGGCACCAGCATGGAGGGTCTGGCCCGCCTGCGCGCCGTGTTTAAGCAGGGTGGCGTCGTCACGGCCGGAAACTCCAGCCAAACGTCCGACGGAGCGGCCTTCACGCTGGTGATGAGCGAGCGGATGGTGAAGAAACTCGGCCTGGAGCCCATCGCCCGTCTGGCGAGCTGCTCCGTTGGCGGTGTAGATCCGCTGTACATGGGCATCGGCCCCTGTGTAGCGATCCCGAAGGCGCTGGAACGCGCTGGCCTCAAGATTGGCGATATTCAGCAGACGGAACTCAACGAAGCTTTCGCCACCCAGGCGCTGGCCGTCATCAAAACGATGGGCATCGACCCGGAAACGGTTAACCCCAACGGCGGTGCCATCGCCCTGGGCCACCCGCTCGGCTGCACCGGTGCCAAGCTCACCATCCAGCTGCTGGATGAGATGCGCCGCCGCGACCAGAAGTACGGAATGGTTACCGCCTGTGTCGGTGGTGGGCAGGGTATTGCTGG
>CAYWMW010000398.1:0-3916 GCA_964458975.1 uncultured Lewinella sp.
TAAGCTAAAAAAAAGCCATGCACCACCACTACCTGCTAAACAAGCCCCACTCCTACCTCTCCCAGTTTACCAACCAGCACACCACCCGCCGCAACAAAAAAATGCTCGGTGAACTGCACGACTTTGCCCCGGGTACGATGAGCATTGGCCGCCTGGACGAAAACTCCGAAGGCTTACTACTACTCACCACCGATGGCAAGGTCAGCTACGCCATCGCTGGCGGAAAAAAGGTAGAAAAAGAATACTATGCCCAGGTGCTTGGCGAGGTCAGCCCATCCGCTATCGAGCAGTTAAACGAAGGTGTAGAAATTGGCTTCAGCGGCAAGCGCTACCAAACCCTGCCCTGCCGGTGCGGCATCGTTGATCCCGCTCCGGAGTTTTCTTTTCCGCCCCGGCGGGAGCACCACCCCAGCCACGGCCCCACCAGTTGGGTATCCCTCACCCTCCGCGAAGGAAAATACCGGCAGGTGCGGAAGATGTGTGCGGCGGTTGGGCATCCGGTTATCCGGCTGGTTCGGGTCAGGATCGGGCATCAGCACCTCGGCGACTTAGCAGTAGGCGAAGTGGTGGAGGTAGACGACCTTGGGTTTTAGTTTGTACGTTGGTAACATAGCTCGTCGCGTGTTACAGCAAAAAATAGTAATAAAACGGACGCTCAAAGGTCCATAAGCAACGCCAAATAGAATGACCAAACCTCCCCTTCCCAAATGCATAATCTTCGACTGCGACGGCGTCCTCGTAGACAGCGAAGCGATCACCTTCAGCGTACTCGGTGAGCTGTGCGACGGGCTCGGCTTGCACCTCACCGAGGATGAGTTGGAAGACAACTTCCTCGGTAAATCCCTGAACAGCGTGATGGCCTTCATCTCCGCCAGAATTGACGGAGCGCTGCCGGAAGATTTTGAAGCACAGTTTCGGGCTGGAACCTTCGCCAGGTTCAAGACCGACATTAAACCGGTGCGGGGCATCAAGGAGTTACTGGCGAAGGTAAAAGTCCCAATTTGCGTCGCCTCCAGCGGGCCGCCGCATAAGATCAGGCTGAACCTTGAATTGACGGGCTTGACGGATTATTTCGGCGAGAACATCTTCAGCTGCTATGACCTTGGCAAGTGGAAGCCGGACCCGGCCGTGTTTCTGCACGCTGCAAAAACCATGGGCTTTGCGCCGGCGGATTGTGTCGTCGTGGAAGACAGTCCGGCGGGGGTGAAAGGAGCCGTGGCGGGTGGCTTCCGGGTCTTTGGGCTTGCCCACCCGAAGAACGCGGAGGCTTTGCGGGCGGCCGGGGCGGAGGTTATTTTCGGGTTGGATGAATTGCATGGAGTATTAACTTAGCACCCTCACATTGCCTTTTAAAAAACCTTTCTTGCACCAGCGGCCGCGCCCAAAAAATATGCTAAAATTCACGCACAAAGCTGGTAATATTTTACACTACAACGTCCAGAAGCAACTCAGCGCGGAAGATTTACGGGCTTACTACGCTACGATTGACACGCATTACCGTACGCACGGAAAGCTACGCTTGCTGGTGCAAGTCCAGGATTTCCGGGGCTATTCCGACCTGCGCGCGCTGCTCGTTTTTTTCCGCCACGAACCCGGGCTTTTGCGCAAGGTTGAACGCTACGCAGCGGTGGCGGAGCAGGCTTGGTTTCGGCAATTCATCAACGCGGCCGATGTACTTATTCCCAACCTAAGGTTGCGGGCGTTCAAACCGGACCAGATGGAAGAAGCGCAGGCATGGCTGCACCAATAGATGGCGCGCACGCAGGATGCAAGGTGAAGTTAAAAAGCCGTGCATTCCCTAAATTTAAGCCATGAAACTATACTCCATATTCTTCGCGCTGTTTTTAGCGACCAACACGCTCTGCGCCCAGTACTACCCCTCGGCTGCTGAATGGGACCACCGCGCTCCGGCCACCGCCGGGCTTAAGGCCGACTCCCTTTCCGCGGCCGTCAGCTTCGCCGAAGGCAACGAATATTCCGGCGAGCGCGATCTCCGCCTCGCCATCCTGAAAAGCTTTAGCCGCGAGCCGGACCACGGGCTGAAAGGCCCGACCAAAGAGCGTGGCGGCCCCGCCGGGATGATCCTGAAAGACGGCTACATCGTCGCCGAATGGGGCGACCTCGGCCGGGTAGACATGACCTTCAGCGTCACCAAAAGCTACCTCTCCACCACCGCTGGCCTTGCCTTCGACGACGGGCTGATCGGCAGCGTAAACGAACCCGCAAAAAACTACGTCTGGGACGGTACCTTCAGTGGCGAGCACAACGCCAAAATCACCTGGGAGCACCTGCTCTTCCAAACCTCCGACTGGTCGGGCGCACTCTTCGGCCTCTACGACTGGGCCGACCGGCCGGACCGCAACGCCAGCTTCGACGACTGGCGCAACCGCAAGCTTCACGACCCCGGCGCCCACTTCAAGTACAACGACGTACGGGTCAACCTCCTGGCCTACTCCCTGCTTCAGGTTTGGCGCAAACCACTGCCGCAAGTGCTGAAAGAACGGATCATGGACCCCATCGGCGCTTCCTCTACCTGGCGTTGGTTCGGCTACGACGACGCCTGGGTTACGCTGGACGGCACGAAGATGCAATCCGTCTCCGGCGGCGGCCACCACGGCGGTGGCGTATTCATCAACACCCTCGACCAAGCCAGAATGGGCCTGTTGTTCGCCCGTAAAGGCAAGTGGGCTGGCCAGCAACTGATCTCCGAGAAATGGGTAGAGATGGTCCAACAGCCTACGCCCGCCAACCCCAACTACGGCTACATGTGGTGGCTCAACCGCCCGGGGCCGCGCCACTGGGCGGGCGTGCCGGAGCACGTCTACTACGCCGCCGGGTTTGGCGGCAACTTCATCGTCGTTGATGAGCAGCGCGACCTGGTGATCGTGACCCGGTGGCTGGAGCCTTCGCGGATTGGGGAGTTTGTGCGGCGGGTTTATGCGTCTTTGTAGCCTTAGGAACGCCAAATCAATAACTGTCCGATTTACAGCTTGGTCTCGTGGCGCTGCTCTTCATATCCCGAAAACCACCGTAGCTATGGCTATGCTGGATTTCGAGCTATTCGATCAGCACCACGATTCCTGCGCTTCACCACGAAGTAGCCGCGAAGCGAATCAGGACAGTTATTGATTTGGCGTCCCTTAAACACATTTGCCGGAAACCCCGTAAAGGATTATCCGGCAAATCGATAAGAGATTATTATTAGGTTAAGCCCTACCCCCAACCCAACGGCTGAAGGTCCCGACGGTGTTTCGCCAGCTCCGCATCAATCTCCGCCTTCTTGGCCGAGATGTCAGCGGTGGTTTGGTGGACACCAATTTCGGTGTGCTTCCGCAAGCGGTTCTTCACGTCTTCGGCGCGGGTGGTTACGCTCTCCTTGGTTGCCATGGCGTACACGTGCTCGTGCTCGTGCAGCAGGTGATCGTAGGGGCTGGAGGGCGAGATCAATTTGGTGATGATCGGGGCCGTTTCAACCGTAACGAAAAGCAGGGTTACCAACATACTGGCCAACAGGATGGCTTCGCTCTCTGCGCCCAAACGATCCAGGGCTTCGATGCGGGCGGCCATACCGCCGTAGGTACTCCGGTCCAGTTTGCCGACTTCCGCCGTCATCTCTGAACGAAGGGTATTGGCTTCCGATCGTTTGGCGTCAATTTGTGGCTGTAAGGTAGCCAGGGTTGAGTTCAGCTCGTTCTGTGCCTGATCCGCAGCAGCTATCTTGGCGCGGTAGATGGGGCCCATACTCCGCACGCCAGACCCTCCGGAGCCATCCGCTTCGGCGAGGGCGGCGGCGGCGGCGGCATCGCGGGCGGCGGTCTTCGCGTCAATTTCGGCTTGCAGGCTGGCGATGGCCTGCTCGTTTATGCAAAGCGCTTTTGCACTGCTAAATTGCGCCTCAATTCCTTGTCCCTACACC
>CAYWMW010000399.1:0-3893 GCA_964458975.1 uncultured Lewinella sp.
GGGGAGACGTGGCAGGCGGTAAAATTGTAGCACTTGTGCATCTCGTTATACACACGTAACCAATAGAGTTACAGGGTCGCTGGGCGGACTTTTTTTTGGAGCACAGCTATACTGCTAGACATAGGGTGTCTAATCTGTCGCGTTCAGCCCGTAGTAACCTCACCCCAACCCCTCTCCAACACGGTTTGCTTCGCAGTACTTCGTGCTCGCCTCAGGCTCAGCGGAGAGGGGCTATTAAGAAGAAAACGCTTTGCGTTTTGAGCGTAAGAACCAGCTATGGGTTAGGACCGTCAGATTAGACTGCCTGCTGCTAGCCGCAGCGTTTTAGCTCCCCTCCCGAGCCGGAGGCGGTGTGGGGCTGGGCTGGGGGAGAGGGAGAACCAACCATGTAGTATAGCAACACAACATTCCACGGAGCCGGAACAGAGTTTCCGTCATTGGAGTACCAGAGTAGTTGGAATTTGCTCTGGCACAGCAACAACACGCCTTGGAAAGCCTAACCCTGTGCACTAATTTTACCCTGATTTTAAACGTTGTTCAAAGTTGAGCGTCTATACCACACACCTCCGTTACATGAGAACTTTACTTACCCTGCTCTTCATAAGCTTCCTTTGCACCGGCGTCAGCGCCCAAAATAGCGAAGGCGATGATTTTTGGTTCACTTTTCTGGAGCACCGGGACCCGAACAACGTCAAAGTCGCCCTGATTTCGGCGCGGGAACCGACGAGTGGAACCATCTCCATACCGGGTACGGGCTTCAGCGAAACCTTTACCGTAGCGGCCAACACCGTTGCGCAGGTGGAGCTGCCGGTTGGGGCGGAAACGCGGGGCTCGGAGTCGGTAACCGCTTCGGCCGTCCACATAGAATCTCAAGGGGTGGTGTCGGTCTATATCCACCAGTACTTCAACCGCCGCTCAGAAGCAAGTTTGGTGCTGCCAACACCCGTACTTGGCACTGAATACTACGTGCTCGGGTACAGCGGGCGGGTGAACAATCAGAACTTCCCATCCACCTTCGCCGTGGTGGCCACTGAAGACGAAACACTGGTGGAAATTGATAACCTGACCGCCGCCACCGAGGGCGGCCGCACCGCCGGAAGCTCCATCCAGGTGATGCTCAACCAGGGGCAGGTGTACCAGGTCCGCGCCGCCGACGGCGCGCTGGACCTGACGGGCACCCGTGTCACGTCTTCCCTGCCGGTAGCGTTGTACAGTGGCGCAGCGTGGTCTGGTGTACCCGCCGACGGCTGTGCCGCTTTTGATAACCTGCTGGAAATAAACTACCCCGTAAGCCAATGGGGCCTGAACTACCTGGGCGTACCAACCTTCAATAACGCCACCAACCTGTACCGCATCATTGCGTCCGAAGACAACACCAGCGTGACCCTTTCCGGTGATGCACCCATTAGCTTTCAGCTGGATGCAGGAGAGTTTCGCGACTTTGAGCTAAAGGGCGCCGTTGGCATCGAAAGCAGCCGACCGGTGCTCGTGAGCCAGTACTTACTGGGCCGCGATTGCAACGGCCATCCCAACGGACTCGGCGATCCTTCCTTCTTTCTGCTCAACGAACTGACGCAAAGCAAAGACACCGTAACGGTCTATAATTCCAACCTGGAAAACATCACTGAGAACTACCTCAACATCACCTTTCGTGCCGGAGATGAGGTGGGGATAAAGCTGGACGGCGCGCCGCTGCCCGGCCCGATCGAGTCTTCTCCGGATGGCGAGTACTCCTACGCTCGCGTACGGGTGAACACCGGAAGCCATACGGTATCTTCCACCGGCTGCGGGGTAATCGTAACGGCCTACGGCTACGGCGAAATCGAAAGCTATGCCTACGGCGGCGGGGCTGCTTTTCGGGACATTAACGCCAACCCCATCGCCGAAGGCGGCTGCCTGAACGACACGGTTTTCTTCGCCACCGGCCTCGATCCCCTCCGCTTCCGCCACGAATGGACCCTGGAGGACGGCTCGGTGGAAACCCGACCGGATTTTCCCCGCTTCTACGGCCAGCTCGGTGAATTTCCCGTCCGCCTCATCATCGAAGACCTCTGCCTGGGCTCTTTAGATACTAGTTTTCGGGACGTAGCTATAACGTTGCGGCAGGCGGTTACGGCCTCGCCCGACGTACGGGTTTGTGCCGGGGAAACGGTGGAGTTAGAAGCCTTCGATCTCGCGGGCGCACGCTACGAGTGGGCGGGGCCCAACGGCTTCGAGGAAACTACCCAGCAGATATCCCTCCCCGAAACGAGGCCCGAAGACACGGGCATCTACGAAGTAGTGGGCAACATCAACGGCTGTAAAACCTTCCCGACGGAGGTGCTGGTAATGGTGGACGCCACGCCGGTGGTCGACATTACCGGAGGGGGCAGTTTTTGCGGCAGACAGGGCGAAAGCTCTTTGCTCGACGCCGGTGATTATGCCGCCTACGAGTGGAGCACCGGCGCACGGTCCAATCCGCTAAGCGTAATCACGGAAGGCAACTATACCGTGACGGTGACGGACGAAAACGGCTGCGTAGCTTCCGATTCCATCTTCGTCGAGGAGTTTTGCCCCACCCGCTTTTACATCCCTTCAGCTTTCAGCCCCAACGCCGATGGCATCAACGATCGCTTCGGGGTGTCTGCGGTAGATTTTACGTCGGTTCAGCTTCAGGTCTACGACCGTTGGGGCGGGCTGGTGTTCTCTTCCACGCCCGCCGTACCGGAGTGGGACGGGCGCGTGAACGGCCAGGCCGCCGCTGCGGGTACCTACCTCTACTCCGCCGCCGTGGAGGGCACGGGAGACGATGGGACGGCGCAAACGCGGGTGCAAAGTGGGGTAGTGATGTTGGTTCGTTGACGGCGACTCCCTAATAAACCTCCGCCACCACCTCGATCTCGAGAGCTTTCCCTCCCGGCAGAGAGCCCATGCCCACTGCGGCCCGCGCGTGTTTGCCCCGCTCGCCGAAGACCTCCACCATCAGGTCTGAGAAGCCGTTGATGACGCTGGAGTGCTGGGTGAACTCCGGCGTTGCGTTGACCATACCGTGTACCTTGACGATGCGCTTTACCTTACTCAAATCCCCAAGCTCCTGCTTCAGGGCCGCGAGTTGTAGAATACCGACCTGCCGGGCCGCAGCGTAGCCTTCCGCCACGGTGATGTCTGCGCCTAGTTTACCGACTACCCGGGTACTGTCCGTTGCCGGAGGCGTCTTCCCCGCCAAAAAAACAAGCTTCCCGGAACGGACCGCGTGGACGTAGTTGGCCTGCGGTACGCCGAGCTCGGGCAAGGATATTCCTAACTCCCGTAGTTTTGCGCCGATGTCTTCTCCAGAGGTTGTTACGGTTGTTTCCGTAGTATGCTCCGGGGTAGGATTACAGGCAAAGAAGGTAGTCAGGCAGAGAAAGAGGATGAGTTTTTGCATTTGGCTAAGGTAATGCTTCTGGGGGGAGTGTTTGGCTGGGCCGAACATATTGCACAAGCTTGCCTTCTTCCTTATACCTACTACAAAACGGCTGGCTGGGCAGAACTTTAAGGCCCGTTTAGCACATTGTCATTTATCGTTCCACAGAATTACCTCAAGTGAAATTTACCAAAGTACAAGAAATTTTTGCCGGAGACAACGGCGAGTACGTTGGCTTCTTACGCATCATCAAAGACGACGTAGCGGAAGCCCGGCAAATACTGAAAGCTTGTTCTGGCCTCGCTGCGGAGAAAGCATTCCTTGACCTGAAGCACAACATGATCTCAACGATGCGGGTCTTCTCGCTGGAAGAGTTGAGTGCCCTGTTTGAGCAGGGAAAGGTGACCTTAATTAAGGCAGACAGCGCTGGCTTCACCGCTGCCGTTGAGCAGTTGATCGTAGGCTTCGACGCTTTTGACGTGGCGTTGGATGAGGAACTAGTTCCTAG
>CAYWMW010000400.1:0-3834 GCA_964458975.1 uncultured Lewinella sp.
AACTGAAAATGATACCGCAACCGCTTATAGATCTCCCGCCGCATCGGCTTTCCCTTGGGGTCGTCGTAGAGGCCTTCGGGGTGCAGCAGGCCCAAATACCCGTGTTTGCCGATCCACTGAAAGCCGTTTTCGACGATGCATTTGTAGAGGTTCGTCTGCTGGCCCTTCAGCAGGGGGTAGTTTTGGTGGGCGTTCATGAAGTTGGCGCTGCTTTCCGTTTCCAGCAGCTCGGCGAAGTAGATGTTGGCCAGGGCTTCGTTTTCGAGGTACTGCGGCACTTTTTTGCGGACGGCTGAGGAAGACGTTTTCTTGATCATCACGCCGGGGTCTACCTCGCTGATGACGCCTTTCTCGTCGAACTGAATCTTGAGCCACGGCGGGTTCCCCACCGCCACGTCGAAGCCGCCGCGTTCGCGGAATACCTCGAAGAACTCCAGCTGGTAGTGGAAGAATTTGTAGCGGTCGGCGTAGGCCAGCACTTCGGCCAGGCGGGGGCTGTTGCGCAGGGTGGAGCGGTTTTTATAGGCTTTAATTTTTTCCAGGTTGACCTTCCCGATGGCGGCACCGGTTTGGTTGGCGGCCACTACTTCGTCGGTAAACAGTCCGTAGCCGAAGAGTTCGCCCAGTGCTTCGCCTCCCCTGCTTCCTCCAACCCGCACGGCACCTGCGGCCGCGCCCCCCGCCAGCACCTCCTCGATGTCAGCAATGTATTCGGAGCGGTAGGGCAATTTATCGGCCGTGCGTACGTCCCAGAACCAGAGGGCGCACCAGTAGTCCATGAGTAATTTAAGGCGTGCGTAGGGGGCTTCGTCGCGTTTAGCTTTTCCGACCAGTTCTTCTTTCTGGGCGTAGGTATCGAAGCCGATTTTCTGGTTTTCGCCCGCCGCGAGGGCGCCCCAGTAGCCGAGGTTGCCGGCGGTCAGTTCTTCGAGTTGCTGCCGGACCAGGTAGTGCTCTTCCAGCAGTTTGTCTATCTGTTCGCTGCACGCCAGCAGGCGGTCGAACTCGCGGTCGGTCAGCGGCGCGCAGAAGTCTTTACGCCATTCGCGCACGGCGGCGCAGCGGTCCTTATAATAGGTCTTGAAGTTTTTATTATCGGCGGCCGGCACCATATTGCCGTCGGGCAGCAGGAAGTGGTACACCTCCGTCTTTTTGCGGCCGAGTCCCTTCTTCGTCGGGTCCAGCGGGCGGGGGGCTTTGGCCCACCATTTTTTGTTGTGCCCCACTACGTGCTTGCGGTCGTACACCTTCAGCCAGCCGCCCACCACGGCGTTGCCCGTACCGAGGCGGTGGCCAAAAAACGGGGTATCCATATCTTCATGGATCACGTTGAGCCACAGGCTGAGTTTGCCCAGTTCGATGGCCGTTTCGTTGAGGTCTACGCCGTAGACGTTGTTGGCCGCAATGGCCGCCTTCACCTTCTGCCGTTCTTCCTGGAAGCTGCCGGGGTTGATGCGTTCGCCGCGCTCCCGCTGCCGGTATTCCAGGTAGAGTTCGCTCACCTGGTTGATCACCTCGTTGTGGAAAGCGGCCGCGCCCATGGCGGGTTCCAGTATCTTGAGGCCCATCAGTTCGCGCGCTTCCATCTCCCCGGCGTGCAGGCGCTTGCGGAAGGCCTCCAGGGTGTAGTACACCACCGTTTGGGTCAGTACTTCGGGGGTATAGTAGCTGGCGGATTTTTCGCGGTCGCGGCCGTTGAGGCGGTACACGAAGGTGCCGGGTGCGTGTACCAGCGGGCGGTCCTGTTCGGTGCCTTCGGCGTTGCGTTCCTTGAGCACCTCGGTGTTGAAGTCGAACGCGTTCATGCGGCGGCGCGGCGTCAGGTAGGTGCCTTCGGCGGGCTTGTTTTTCTTGTGTACCTCAATCAGTTCTTCGGTCGCCAGGATGCCCCGGTAGCTGAGCAGGCTTTCGTAGACGCTGCCGAGCTGGTTGATGTCGAGATTGGCGTAGCTGATGCGCCCGCGGCTTACCTGGGTCCCCTTCACCCCAGCACGCGTCCCGGAGCGCTTGCTCAAGGAGAGTTGCTCGATGATTTTCTGCCACACCTTATTGCGTACCCGCACCTCGCCGAGGTAGTGCAGGCGCCCGTCGTCAAAGAGCGGGCTATCGAGCCGCTTCACGTCGAAGCCGCCTTTATAGCCTTCAAAAAGCATGCGGAAGAGGCGGCGCAGGCTGTCGTCAAAAAAGTAACCGTTCAGGGCGTGGTCGCTCAGCAGGCGGGTTTGTTCCAGGTCGCGCAGCATCTCCAGGCTGTAGCCGCGTTTGTAGTTCGGGTCGTCCAGCGGCAGCAGTTTCAGTTCTTCGCGGCTTTCGGCGTAGAAGAGGAAGAGGAGGCGGTAGACGAGGTTCAGGCAGTCTTTGGTTAGTAGGTCGGGATCTATTTCGATTCTCGATTCTCGATTCTTGATTCTCGATTCTTGATTTGCGGGCGTTACAGGCGTTGCAGTATTTTCGGGCGCGGCCGCAGGTGCAGTGGAGGTTGAAGGAGCAACCCCCTCCCCCAGCCCCTCCCCACGGGGGAGGGGAGCGGTAGAATCGCTAAGCGACTCAAGAGGTCCAAAACGCGCAGCGTTTTCAAAAGCCCCTCCCCCGTGGGGAGGGGTTGGGGAGGGGGTTTCGAACCACCTCAGTGCCTCATTCGCCAGCGCCTCCACGGCCAGCACGACCCCTTCCTTCAAATCCTGGGTAACGGCCTGTGCTTTTTTGTGGCTGTCTTCGTTGAGGCGGTCTACGAGGGCGATTTCGCCGTCGGGGGCCAGGCTTTGGCGGCAGAGCAGGGCGTAGCAGGTGGCGTAGTCTTGCTTGCGGGCGCTGCCGGTTTCGAAGAGCTGCTCCAGGTCGAAGCGCAGGTAGCTGCCCCGGCTCCACTTTTCGTAGTGGAGCAGGAACACGGCGCTGCCGGCCAGCAACAGGATGTACTCGGGCCGCTCGGCCTGGTCCATCAGGAATAGCTCCGACACCGCTTCGTTGACGACCGACGGGGTCAGGAATTGTTCTTCGCCGAGTTTGAAGACCAGCCGCCAGAAGTCCTGGGTGTACCGCTGGTCAAAGAGGCCTTCCGGCAGGTCGTTGTCTTCGCGGGGCAGCAGGCTGCGCATCTCCATCACGAAGAGCTGCGGCCGCCCGTCGGCCCCCTGGTATACGTGGCGCACGGGCACTACGCCGCCGTCGCCCTTATCCACGAAGCGGTAAGCCGTGTCCGCTATTTTATAGCCCAGGGTTTTCAGCAGGCGGTTGTGCCACTGGTGGGTGGTGAAGACCTGGTCTTCGGGCCGGCGGTTGTTGGGCCGCTGGTAGTCGGTTTTATAATCGTAGTAGTGTTTGCGCAGTCCGTTGAGGGCCTTGCGGTGGCCTTCCCTGGTCTCCTTATCGTAGCCCGCGCGGAGGGTTACGGCCTTCTCGAAGTCGTTGTCGAAGTAGTTGGCGGCGAAATATTCGCCTATGTTTTCGAGGTAGGTTAGCATGGGGGCTGTAAGGTAAAAAAATTTACTTTGTATTTGTGTTGCTTAACCCTTACAATTCGTGCAATACATCTTCGAGGGAGTACCCCCGGTATTCAATCTCGTATGGTGAGAGGTGCCGGGCTACTTCCTGGGCTTTACGCCGGAGAACTTCGAGGGAGATATTTTTAGGATTTACCTTCACTTCTCCCACGACAGCACGGTTGGTCAGTTCGCTGTAAGCAATCACATCAATCTCGTTTTTGTTGCCACGTTAACGAAACCCCGGTTACAGTAACCCCGGTTTCTTTATTTTACCACCCACAGACGTATGGATAGACACTATTGACCATCGCCGTTGGGTGGTGAGTGTTCTCCCCGACAGGCTGCTAGT
>CAYWMW010000401.1:0-3828 GCA_964458975.1 uncultured Lewinella sp.
AGCATCTTCTTGGCGGTTTCGGCACCGCCCTTCATCCAGCGGTGTTGCTGGCTTTTGAAGCTGTTCATTTCTACGGGCAGTTCGGCGGGGCTGCCTACTTCTTCGAGGAAGTGAATTTTGTAACCCGCGAGTTGGCTGCGGATGCTGAGATCGAGGTCTTCGGTGAGGGTATCGGGCTGCCAGCCGCCGCCCGCTTCGATGGTTTTTACGCGCCAGACCCCGGCCGTGCCGTTGAACTGCAGCAGGTGATCGCCGTTCATGCGGCCGGTCTGCTCCACGGTGAAGTGGACGTTGAGTTGCAGCGCCTGCAGGCGGGTGATGATGTTGTAGTCTTCGTTGATGTGCTCCCAGCGGGTCTGGACTACGCCTACTTCGGGGTCGGCGAAATGGGGAATCGTACGTTGCAGGAAGGCGGGGTCGGGGACGAAGTCGGCATCGAAAATAGCGACAAATTCTCCGTTCACAAGGTGCATCGCGTCGCGCATCGCACCGGCCTTGAAGCCCTCACGTTTTTTGCGGATGATCTGCTCGATGTTGAAGCCCTTCGCTTTGTACTCGCGCACTTTTTTGGCGACGATTTCTACGGTTTCGTCCGTACTGTCGTCCAGGATATGAATCTCGAAGCGGTCTTTTGGGTAGTCGAACTTCGTGCAGGCATCGATCAGGCGGGCGATCACGTACAGCTCGTTGAAGATCGGCAGCTGGATGGTGACGAAGGGGTAGTAAGGGGTAATGGAGGAAGGAGCAAGGGTAGAAGGAGGCTCGGCAGCAGGTGCAAAGGTGGAGTTCCCGAAGGAAGCCTCTGCATCTGCAAGCACGGGTTCCTTTACGGGAGCCTCCGTCGGGGCCATATCGGCGAAAGACACGGGGTGGTCCGTCGGGTTATTGCTCTTTTTGTAGTGGTACAGCAGGTTGAACTGCAAGACGCAGTACACCGTGATGTAGAGCAAGGAAACCGTGTAGACGGTGAGTACGAAAAGTGCTAGTCCGGTCATAACAGATCAGATCAGTTTGAAGATGGTCCAAAGAATCTTGTGGCCCGCCAGAATGGTGCCACGGAGGGTTCCCGATATTTTAGATACGCCAATGCGGTTGCGGTAGCGGACGGGTACCTCTACACACTTCATTTTTGCTTTGGCGGCACGGACCTGCATTTCGACGGTCCAGCCGAAATCAGGGTCGTTCATCCCGAGGGATGTTAGTTTGTCGTAGCGGATGGCGCGGAACGGCCCCAGGTCAGTAAACGAGATGCCGTAGATGAGCTTGATGAGCGTCGTTGCCAGCCAGTTACCGAATATTTGCTGGGGTTGCATGCTACCGGGCTCCAGGTCTCCGAGGGCGCGGGAGCCGATGACGAGGTCTGCGCCGTCGTTCAGAATCGGGGCCGTGAGGTCAGGCAGTTGCTCGGGGTAGTCGCTGTGGTCTCCGTCGATGAATACGACGATGTCGGGTTGTTCGGCCTGCGGGCGGGCAGCGATGTGGGCCATCCCCCGGAGGCAGGCACTTCCGTAGCCAGCCCTGGTTTCATCCACCACCACTGCACCTGCGTTGCGCGCCACATTTGCTGTGTCGTCTTTGCTGTTGTTGTTGCACACGATGATGTCGCGCACCAGATCGCGCGGCAGCTCGTTGACGACGAGTGCGATGCTCGCTTCCTCGTTGTAAGCAGGAATGATAACATCAATGATAGGAGCGGTAAACAGCAAAAGTTGAATTAGTTTATCCGCAAAGATACGTTTAGATATTCGCGCAGCAGTGTCGGGAAAGTACATGAAAGGAGAAATGATGGATTCGAGCCCCCCCCTTGAAGTGTAGGAGAACATCAAATCAACCCCCGGCCCGGCAAACGGGTTAAAGAAATAGTTGTAACCCGAAAAACGACACCCCACCATCAAGCCAGCACAAATTCTCTCCGAATCGCTCGACTTTCCCACCCCAGCCGCCGGTACGGACGAAGCGACCTTCCTCCGCCAACTCTCCGACGTAGTTGACTACTGGATGCAGCACCGCATGGAACAACTCATGAGCCTCTGCTACACCCTGGACTTGAGCGAAGCGGCCGTAGCCGAAGCCTTCCACCCCAACGCGCCGGAGCCGGCCAACGTCGGCCTGGCCCGCCTGCTCTACGCCCGCCAGGTACAGCGCCTGCACACCAAACAAACCATCAAAACCGAACCCCTCGACGATGAAGATGCCTGGTAGAAAATTTTTCATTCCCCTCGTCATTCTCGCCCTCTGGTTCGGCGGGCGGGCTTGGTATTTCTCCCCCAACGTAAGCACCGAAGAAACCGCCGCCGACTTCACCGCCATGCGCGCCGACGGCCAAGCGTTCTCCCTGCAAGACCTTCGCGGCGGTTACGTATTGCTGGACTTTTGGGGCAGCTGGTGCGGCCCCTGCCGTCGGGAAAGCCCCGAACTGGTACAACTCAACGCCGCCACCAAAGGCCGCCTCACCATCGTGAGCATCGCCATCGAACGCGACAGCGCCGCCTGGCAACGCGCCCGCACCCAGGACAACCGCCACTGGCCCTACCAGGTGATGGACAAAACCGACAGCTTCAAATTTCTGGATGGCAACGTTGCTTCCATTTACGGTGTCAAGAAGGTACCCACCAACTTTTTGATTGGGCCGCAGGGGGTGGTGCTTGGTGTTGGTGTGCCGCTTGCGGAAATTGCTCCGCTACTTAAAGAGTAAGGAGTCGGGAGTTTGGAGTCGGGGGTTTGGAGTCGGGAGTTTGGAGTCGGGAGTTTGGAGTCGGCTGCCGCAAGCACCGTTCGCAGCGCTACGCTTGCTCACCCAAGGCGAAGGAGCGTAGCGAACTGAGTGGCCCTCGCGGCAGCGACTCCCGACTCCAGACTCCTCACTCCCGACTCCCAACTCCCGACTCATTACCTTTACCCCATGAAGCTATCCGTAGTAGTAAGCGTATACAACGAGCTGGAGAACATCCGCCCCCTCATCGACCGGATCAACGGTGCCCTCCTGGGCGCGGGAATGACCGATTACGAGATCGTGTACGTAGACGACGGCAGTACCGACGGCACAGTGAAGGAGCTGAAAAGCATCGACGACCCCCGCCTCGTCTTCGTCGAATTCCGCAAAAACTACGGCCAGAGCCTCGCCCTGATGGCGGGCATCGACATCGCCCGGGGCGATTTCATCGCTACCATGGACGGCGATCTCCAGAACGATCCGCTAGACATTCCCGACATGCTCAAACTTGTGGAAGGAGACGAATGGGACCTCGTAGTTGGGGAGCGCGTAAACCGGCAAGACGGCGCGATCCTCCGCAAAATCCCCAGCCGCATCGCCAACTGGATCATCCGCAACCTCAGCGGCGTTCATCTGCGCGACTACGGTTGTGCGCTGAAGGTATTCCGCGCCGAGATCGCCAAAGACATGGGTATTTACGGCGAGCTGCACCGCTTCATTTCTGTACTGGCCAGCCTCGAAGGCGCGCGCATTACGCAGATCCCCGTCCGTCATCACGCCAGACAGTTTGGAGTAAGCAAGTACGGTTTGGGACGCACCTTCAAGGTCGTTAGCGATCTGATGCTGATGCTCTTCTTCAAAAAATACATGCAGAAGCCGATGCACCTCTTTGCGCAGGCGGGTCTGTTCCTCTTCAGCTTCGGTGCGCTCATCAACGTCTATCTCCTCGTCTGTAAGCTGATGGGCGAAGACGTTTGGGGGCGGCCGCTGCTCATCCTTGGGGCCATTTTATTGCTCGCTGGTATCCAACTCATTACCGTTGGCATCGTCGTCGAAGTCCTTATGCGGACGTACTACGAAAGCCAGAATAAACGGCCTTATAAGGTTCGGGAGGT